>JAGCTJ010000122.1 GCA_017963665.1 Lachnospiraceae bacterium
GCTTCCCGGAAGTGTTGCGCCTGTTCCTGCCGTATATGAAGTAACATTGTTAGATACTATTCGTCCACCGTTAGGGTTTAAAGATACACTATAAACCGAAGGCGTTGAGTTTTGTGTGGCATTATTGGTTGATGGCGTATTCTCCGTTGTACTTCCTGATGTCGTTGTCTCACTCTCTGCCGTTTCGGAGCCGATCGCAGAACCTGCATCAGAAGCTGCTGTTTCGTTATTTGAATCATTTACATTTTCATTATTCGAAGAATCATTATCATTGTTCGAAGACTCAACGGTCGCCTGAACAGCCTGATTATTGTTTGCAGGAGTTGTTACAATGCCGACTGAAGAAGAATTGTCCGATGAACTATTCTTATCTTCTGATTCATTTTCCGAAGAATCCTTAGCTACTGCTTTATCTCCGGTATCCCTTCTAAGCAGCGCCTCACTCGTCTCTTCACCGTTGGAGTTTTTGTTCATCTCATCGTTTACGGTGTCTTTAACGAATTTATATGCATCTTCTACGTTCTCGATGATGGCTTTAGGGCCCTCGTTTGCACCGTTATCGATGGCGATACCGAATACGGTACCGATAGTATCAATGACGCCTTCTATCTCATCGACGCTTAAGTCGCCCACTATCATGTCTTTAACCGCAACCGTAACGGCACCCGATACATTGTCGGCCACCATTATTATCGCTTCATCATCAAGATCGTTTTCTTTTGCCTGTACTATAAGATTGCCTATAACCCCGGAAGTCGTATGGATAACCGATACTACTTCTTCTTTTTCAAGACCGCCCTCAACAGCAACGTCGGAGGTGTCTTCGAGTCCCTTAATGATGGCAACCTCAAGATCAAGGTCCTCTTCTGCTATAACTACCGCGTCGTTTGCGGCTTCAACCATGTATCTGACTTTATCGCCCATGAAAGGAATGGCATCATCAAGGCCAAGCTCCGATAACTCTTCCTTGGCTTCTCCGACCATGGATTCACCTTCTGTGGTGTTGAGTTCGTAAAGTCTTTCCAGCTTGTCTTCTCTAAAGCCGGTAGCTTTCAAGACACGCTCTCTCAACTTCTTGTTTTTATGTATGGTATCAAGCGCCATTGCGGGAAGATCTTCTTCCTTAAAAGGCTCCATGGTAAAGGATATTGTGGCATCTCCTTCGGCTTCGTCATCAAGGAAGATAACTATCTTCATGCCCGCAGGTACATCCACTTCGATCTTTTCATGGGTTCTGGGATTTTCAGCAACAACATGAACTGTTCCGTCGGTTACCATTACCGTTTCATGATGGGAAAAATCCATGCCTACATACGCACTGGTACCGCGGATACCCACTGCCATGGTTGAAGTCTTTATCTCGAAAGACTCTTTTTTATCAAGTTTCTCCGTTACATTAAAGAAAAGATTACCTTCGGTAAGTTCGAACTTGAGTTTCTTTCCCCTTTTCTTTACTTGCGCGGCGCTTGTTTCTTCCATCGTAAGAAGCTTGGTATTATCAAGCGAAACGGTCACAAGACTTTCCGTAGCGGTTGTGATCTTGTTGCCGGAATTCAGTTTCATCTTTTCCACAAGGGATCTTTCCGAACCGTTTTTATCGTAAAGATTGACAACGCCCACAAGACGCTGAAGCCTTATGCTTAACGCCGTATATCTGCTTTGAAATATAAAAAGACCCGTTACGATCCCGCAGACTAAAAAGGCTGCTATAATAATCACAATGAGTCGTTTTTTCTTAGAATCCTTTTCCTTACTTACCGCTTCCATCGGTGACCTCCGAACAATCTTTAAAACCTGAAAACACAAAAGTATAAAATACCCCAACCTTTATGCTATCAAGAAATTAAAAATTGACATACGTACCAAAGTACATATGTCAATCGGGAATTACGAGGCCTCCGGTTCTGGCTTTAACCGCCAGTTCAAGACGCGATCTGAAGCCGGTCTTTTGGAGCATGTTCGCTATATGCATTTTTACCGTTCGCTCGGTGATATTTAAACTGTCCGCTATCTCCTTATTTGAACTTCCGTCCACCAACAGTCTCAAAACATCGATCTCTCGATCAGTAAATTCCGTACTGACGGCATTTCCAAGGCTCACCACGGGTGATGTATCGGGATATACCGATTCACCCTCCATAGTACGTTTCATTACGTCTAAGATCGGCTGCTCCTGTATTTCTTTATACCAGAAGCTTTCGACGCCGATCTGCCTGGCGCGATTTATGTAAGAAACTTCCGGCATCGATGTGACTATGATCATCTTCACATCGGGTTTGCCGTCTTTGATCTTTTTAGCCGCCGACAAACCGTTCGTGCCTTCATTCATCACAATATCCATGATCACAAGATCGACGCTGTGTTTCAGAACATATTCGGCAGCTTCTTCGGCAGTCCGAAATGATCCGACGATTTCAAATTCATTGCTTTCTTTGACCGCGCTTTCAAAAACCTGTCTGGACATCAAAAAATCATCCGCCACCACAACCTTTATGGGCATGTTATCTGTCTTCCCCTTTCAACATAGTTACGGTAAGAAGAAAAGTCGGCTCAAACACAAGACTCATCGTGCCTCCCACCGATTCTGCAAGCTCTCTTAAATTCTTTAAGCCGCCTTTTTCAACAAATTCACTGTCTGCCGGTTTACCCGCTGTCCTGATCTCTATGGTGTATTCTCTTTCATCGTCTGGAATTAGGACTGACAGTGTCTTTTCATCCGAATACCTGAGTACATTTGTAATCTCAACGGTGATCGCCGTATCGACGATCATTCTTATATCTTCATCTTCGGGAATCGTACCTTCAAAATTAACTTCAACGCCAAGATTACCTGCCTGCTCGATGCATCTGTCAATAAAATGCTCGTCTTTAATACCCTCTCCGCTGACATTTTCGGCAAGAGAAAGACTGTACTCCAGTTCTCTTAATACCGCATCTCTTCCTACGCTTCCGGGTTCAATAAGATATCTTTTGGCGATCAAAAGTGCTCTTCCCAGAGCGTCATGTATCTTTGTTTTAGCACCAAGTGACATATCTTCGATGGAAAGAAACCTCGTGATTCCGGCAAGTCCCTTAAGGTCGGACTCTAGACCGATACGTTTTTTCCTAAGGTCGTATTTAAGCGTAAGTTCAAAATAGACAGTATCATCTTTTTCATGAACATCGATGGATCCGCCGAGCATTTTTACAGCTCTTGACAGTTCATCTTCAGCTATGGCTTTTAAATGATCACCGCCCGAATATTCTTCTTTGATGTCTGCTTCGACCAAAGAGCGAAAGACGATCTCGTTGGTATTTTCGGAAGTATACACTTTGGCATAACATGCGCTCTGTGTTCTTTCGACTATTCTTTCCAAAATATCGTAAGCGGTTGTAACAAATGCTGCCGGAATTTTGGCGTTTCCGGTGTCTTCATAACCTGCAGTGATACCGTACATGGGAAGATATTCAAAACACTCTCTTATTGCATATGTCAGTTCCTTTGTATCGATATATCCGTTCTCATCGATACAAAGTTCCATATTGGCGCGTCTTTTGATATAAGCACCAAGACAACACATCCTTATGAGTCTGTCCCTGAAAGTATCCTCGTCGCATGTCCACATGCCTTCAAGTAATTCTCTTATACGTGCTATCTTGTCACCGACCTTTTCGAGAATACCTTCTTTTATCCACTCACGCTCTTTAATGAGGGATTTCGACGGAATAAGACCGATCAGTATACACGATTCCCACAGCCCCAGAAAAACAATCATGTAAGCTTCCTGTATGTTGTATAAGTTATGGCCGAACAGTTTGGGGCTCGAGGCACCGTTAACAAAATAAAGTATGCAAAGTCCCATCCCGAAAAGCCCGACAGAAACAGGAAACCACAATCTCTTTCGAACCGAAGAGATCGAACACTTATAAAGCATTATGATAAGAGAGGAAAGGCAAAGGAGGAAATACCATGCCATTATGGCATAATAAGCCGGCCCGGGACTGCTGTGTTCTTTTCCGCCCTCCACCCAGATGTGCAATACCGCTTCATGAAGATCATTGGTAAATACCAGGGTAAGAAGAAAAAGGCACATTATCCTGAAGGGAAACATGATCCTGTTCAGTTTCTTTATATCCTTATCACCGATGGAAAGACTTATTGCAAGGGACAGAAGCGGAGTCATTATCGTAGGAAAATAATACCCGTACCAACAGTATCTCTCAAGTGTGGAAAAGTCGGGAGCGATGTTCCATCTTATATACCTTAGGCAAAAAAGAACTATGAAATAAGTTCCTCCGGCGAGTAGTCTTCTTCTGATGAACGGACTGTAGATATCTTTTTGAACGGTTATCAGCCAAAAAATCAAAACGGCTACATAAGAATATGTCGACAGATTTCCTACATCAAAGAAATATGACACATAATTCCATATAGCCGTCAATACTATCCAAACGAGTAAAGTATATTCAATTTTAGCTCTATTCTTTACCATAAATACTTTCTCGGTGGGTTAGGTTATGGTTTAACATAGTACCGCTGATGAAAACTATCGCTTTCATCAGAGACCCGTTCTTTTTTACTATGACAAACTAAGGTTTGTCATAGTAAAAACTATTTTTACGCTGGAATCCGATCTCTTTATAATTTATGATCTGTTCCGTGCTTCCTATGAACAGAATACCTTTACTCTTAAGTGCATCGCAGAACTGTCTGAATATCTGCTCTTTTGCTTCTTCGGTAAAATAAATGAGAACATTTCTGCAAACGATCATATGCATATCTGTGGGGAAAGGATCTTTTAAAAGATTGTGCTGTTTAAATTCGACTCTTTGCTTGATCTCATCCTTGATCCTGTAAGAACCGCCCACCTCTTCGAAATACTTTTCTTTAAGGTCCTTGGGAACGTTCTCGATGGACTTTGCATTGTAAAGGCCAAGTTTTGCCTTCTCAAGTATCTGCTTGTCGATATCGGTCGCAAATATCTTTATCTGATTTAAAGGAATGTGACGTGAAAGCGCCATAACAAGCGAATAGGGCTCATCACCTGTAGAGCATGCGGCACTCCATATCTTTAAGTTCTTGCCGAACTTCGAAATAAGTTCGGGAATGATCTCCTTGTCCATCAAAGCCCACTGATCGGGATTTCTGTAAAACTCGGAAACGTTGATCGTAAGATAACTTACAAACTCTTCAAACTTCTCTCTGTCCTTTTTAAGTAAAGCAACGTAATTATCATAGCCCTTGATCTCATGCTTATCGATAAGGGTATCGATACGTCTCTTCATCTGCTTTTCCTTATAGGCATTGAGATCTATCTTCGTCATGTCAAAGATAGCTTTTTTGAAATATTCGTAATCGTATGCCATTTCAGTTAGACTCCTAAAAATGAATGAGCAGTCATAAAACTGCTCATTGATTTTAACATATGAAAAATAACCGTTTGTTATAAGGCTTACTCTTCCTTGGCGGGCTCCTCTTTAGCTTCCTCGGTTACTTCCTCGGCTGCTTTCTTCTTTGTGGTTCTCTTCTTGGGAGCGGGCTCCTCAGCTTCTGCCTTAGCGTTTTCTTCTGCTATAACTGCATCGATATCAACGCTTGCGATCTCGCTGTCGTCATCATCCTTGGGCTCTTCTGCCTTGGGCTTTGCGGTCATTGCCTTGATGGAGATGCTTACTCTGTGGTCATCAAGATTAAAATCTACGACCTTAGCGGTTACTTCATCGCCAACCTTGAGTACGTCCGAAGGCTTCTCAATGTGCTCGCCTGAGATCTGAGATACGTGAAGAAGTGCATCAATACCGTCTTCAAGTTCTACGAAAGCACCGAAGTCTGACATTCTTACAACCTTACCTGTTACAACGGTACCGACAGCATATTTCTCTTCAGCATTGTTCCAAGGATTGGTATCGGAAAACTTAAGGCTTAATGCGATCTTGTTCTCGTTGATCTCTTTGATGAGAACTTTAAGCTTGTCGCCTGCCTTGTAATTCTTCTTGGGATTTTCAACATGTCCCCAGCTCATCTCTGAGATGTGAAGAAGTCCGTCCATACCGCCGAGATCTACGAATACACCAAAATCGGTAACATTCTTGATGGTACCTTCGATAACATCGCCTTCTTTGATAGTCTCGAGAAGTTTCTTCTGAGCTTCTTCTTTACGTGCTACAAGAATGACTTTTCTGTTACCGATGAAACGTCTCTTCTTGGGGTTGTACTCTGTGATAACGAATTCGATCTCCTGTCCGTCATACTTGGAAAGATCTTTCTCGTATGTGTCGGATACCAAACTTGCGGGAATGAATACTCTGACTTCTTCAACTACAACGCAGATGCCGCCTTCGAGAACCTGTGAAACCTTTGCCTTTAAGATTTCCTGTGATTCGAATGCTTCTTCAAGTCTCTTTGAGCCTCTGTCTGCTGCAAGACGCTTGTATGTAAGAAGAACCTGTCCCTCACCGTCGTTAACTTTGATAACCTTAACTTCAAGTGTATCGCCGATCTTAAGAACCTTCGTAAGATCAACTCCGGGATCGTTTGTATATTCATTCCTGGTAAGAATACCATCGGATTTGTAATTGATGTTTAAAACAGCCTCTTCAGGCTTAACGTCGATAACAGTACCCTCAACAACCTCTCCCGTATGTATTGTCTTAAATGATGCGTCAAGCATCTGTTCAAAAGTCATGTCTGACATAGCTTTGAACCTCCTCAATAATATATTTCGGGGTGGATGCCCCGGCTGTTATACCTATCGGTCCCGGTGTGACGGGTAATTGCCCTCTGATATCCTCTACCGACTGGATAAAGTATGTATGATCGCAATCAGCTTTGCATATGTCATAAAGCTTACGACTGTTGGAACTCTTCTCGTCTCCGATAACAAGCATAACCGCTGATTTTTGAGCAAGTTCAGCAGCTTCGGTCTGCCTTATGCGCGTAGCATCGCAAATTGTATTCATAACGTTGATATTGTAACCTTTTTTGCGGAAAATATCAAGGAATTCTTGAAATTTGTTACTGTTGAAGGTCGTTTGTGCGACAATAGAAAAATTATCTATGCCGGTTTGGCAAAATTTTTCGACCTCCTCCATCGTGTTTATGACCGTACATTCACTGTTGCTCCAGCCCACGATTCCCTTAACTTCGGGATGCGTCGGGTTTCCAATGACAACAATCTTCTCTCCGTTTTTGCTTCTTTCATCTACGATCTTATGGATTCTTTTGACAAAAGGACATGTTGCATCGATGACCTCGTTTCCGGTCTCATCCAAAGCTTTGTAAACTTCTTTTGAGACACCGTGAGACCTTATTACAACAATGCCTTTCGGAAGACTCTCAAGTTCCGAAACATCTTCTATAACCTTTACTCCTTTTTGGGTAAAGGATTCCACAAGTCTGTCATTGTTAAGAATGGGTCCGTATGTATAAACGGGTTTTCCTTCGCCTGCAGCTTTTTCCAAAAGTTCCACCGCTCTGGCTGCTCCGAAACAAAAACCTGCATTCTTTGTTACGACAACTTCTCTTTCCACTACGCTATAGCCTCTTTGAAACCTTTGACGATGGTATCTTTAACTTCCTCTATCGTCATGTAAGAACTGTCCACATAGTAAGCATCCGCTACTCTTACAAGGGGCGAAATATCTCTGTGCATATCTCTGTAATCACGTTCTTTCATTTCGGAAAGGATAGTATCAAATTCCGCTTTTTCGCCTTTGGCAATAAGTTCGTCGTATCTTCTCTTTGCTCTTACCTCTACATCCGCATCAAGATATACTTTGATGTCGGCGTTTGGTAAAACCACGCTGCCGATGTCACGTCCGTCCATTACGACATTCTCGCTCACTGCGAGTTTTTGCTGAAGATCGACGAGTTTTTTTCTTACCTCACCGTATACGGAGATTGCTGAAGCAACGTTTCCGACTTCGGGAGTTCTTATTCTTCCGTTAACGTTCTCCCCGTTAAGGAATACAGCCTGCTCTCCGTCAATGTATTTGATGGATACGTCGGTCTTTGAAACAAGTGCCACAACACTTGCCTCATCGTCTTTGTCCACACCGTTTTCAAGACAGTTGAGAGCCATTGCCCTGTACATTGCTCCGGTGTCCACATAAACAAAACCAAGTTCCTTTGAAACGAGTTTTGCTATCGTGCTCTTTCCTGCTCCCGCAGGTCCGTCTATGGCTATCTGATAACTCATGTTTTTCTCCTTTACTCTATGGTTCCGGCAAGGTATCCGGTGGACCATGCCAGTTGAAGATTGTATCCTCCGGTCATGGCATCGATATCCAAAACCTCACCCGCAAAATAAAGATTTTTGCACAGTTTTGACTCCAATGTCGAAGGATTTACTTCTTTGACGTTCACCCCGCCTCTTGTAATAATCGCCTCGTCGATGGGGCGAAGCTTTTTCGGAGTTACCGTCAGATTTTTCAAAAGCTCGACAAGACGTTTCCTGTCTTCGCTCTTTATCACATTTACTTTTGTTTCGGGAGCTATACCCGAAAGATCGACGATCACGGGAATCAGTTTTTGCGGGAGGAGTTTATCCAGAGAATTGATGAAATTCCTGTTTATGTTTTCCTCGAAATCTTTAAGGACTCTCTTGTCCAGTTCCTCTTTTGAAAGTCCGGGTTTAAGATCGATGGAAATCGAAACTTCTTTGTTCTTTATGGTATCCTCGTTTAAATATGCGCTTGCCGACAATACAAGCGGCCCCGAAATACCGAAATGGGTGAACAGCATTTCTCCCAGTTCGGAATACTTTTCTTTTCCCGATATTTTAAGGGAAAGTGTGGCATTTTTAAGTGAAAGTCCCTGTAAAGACTTTACCCACTCTTCTTTTGTCTCTATACCGACCAATGAAGGTTCGGTCTTTACTATCGTATGACCGCAGTCACGGGCAAATCGGTATCCGTCACCCGTCGAACCGGTGCTCTGATAACTTAGACCGCCCGTTGCCACTATTATCCTGTCGGCGAACACTTTTTTTCCGTCTTTTAAACTTATGCCGGTACAGACACCGTCATCAACCAACAGTCTGTCCACGGTTTTGTTCAGTTCAACTTTGACATGTACATCCTTAAGCATTCGTTCAAGCGTCTTTATCACGTCTGAAGACTTATCCGAGGCAGGAAAAACACGGTTCCCACGCTCAACTTTTAACTTAAGACCGTAACTTTCCAAAAGTTTCATTACGGCCTCATTGTCGAAAGAATAAATTGAACTGTACATAAACTTCGGATTTCTGTTTATGTTTGAAAAAACTGCTTCGAGATCGGATGAATTGGTAACATTGCATCGACCTTTGCCCGTTATAAAAAGCTTTTTCCCAAGCTTTTCGTTTTTCTCATATACGGTAACGTCTGCGCCGAGACTTCCCGCGCGCCATGCGGCCATCATGCCGGCCGCTCCGCCTCCGATCACGACGACTTTCATGTGTTTTCACCTTCTTCGCGACGAAGCGAATAGTTAAGGATCGGCTGATCGTCAATAAAATTGATCTCGTCGTTTAAGTAAACCTGATAATTGTTCCAGGCCGTTTCGAGGTTTTCAAGATTGGTCTTTACTTCGTCGGGTCTCTTTAAACAAAGTGCCACAACAAGCGCATTTATAACGCTTAACGGAGCAACAAGCGAGTCGACTATGGAGACCATGTCGGAACGTGCCAAAAGATTGCACGACGAATAAAGGTTCATGGGCGAATATACCGAATCTGTTATCGAAATGACTTTTGCGTTTCGATCGTTAGCAAATTCCATTGCCTTTAACGTACGCATCGAATAACGCGGGAATGAAATACCGATAATGCAATCGTGCTCGTCGATACGGATCATCTGCTCGAACATCTCGCTTACGCTGGTGGTATTTAAAAGCACCACATCCGGTCTTATCATCGATAAATAAAAATGTAAAAAGTCGGCAAGAGGTGCACATGATCTCAATCCGACCACATACACTTTTCTTGCTTTAAGTATAAGATCTACCGCAAGCTCGAAAGTATCGACATCAAGATTTGACATCGTATCTTCGATCTTTTCAATATCTGAACTCATAACGGAAGTAAGTAATTCGGACTGACTTGCCCTGCCGTATTTTGCGCCGATCTTCTGAACGGTATTCATTTTGGATTTGTACCATTCTTCCAGCGCCTTAAGAAACTCGGGATATCCGTCAAAACCAAGCGCGGTGGCAAATCTTACAACGGTTGACTCGCTAACCCCTACGGTCTTACCCAATTTTGCGGCCGTCATAAATACGGCCTGATCGTAACGATCGACCACATAAGCGGCAACCAGTTTATGTCCTTTGCTGAGTTTGGGATATGCCTCATTGATAATAGACAAAAAATCTTTGTTGCTTTCCATATTTACCTCGGTACAAGTTATCTTACGAATGCCTTGTAGGCTTCTTCGAGCTGAATACGTGTCTCAGCCGCCGAAAGATCGTAATCTCCGGTGATGGACATACATGCAGCACCATGGATGAGCATCCACATCTTCATAAAGATCGCTTCGGGATTGGAAACGCCTTCCTCTCTTGCGAGATTCATCTCGTTCTTTACCGCACCGGTACGACCGTTTAACTTGCTGTAAAGGTTGTAATCGTTCTTCGGACAGTTGATGAAAAGAAACGAGAACATATTGCTTTCTTTTTGCGCAAAAGCAATATAACAAAGACCGAGATTCACAAACGGAATGTGACTGCCCTTGTCAA
>JAGCTJ010000123.1 GCA_017963665.1 Lachnospiraceae bacterium
GAAACAAAAATGCTTACACTTATTTGTCTTGCATTGCTTGTAATGGTATTTTTCAAATTATTGGGCCTTGCGTTCAGGCTCGGTTGGGGTTTGGTAAAGATAGCGTTTTACCTCATTTGTTGCCCCGCCGTTCTGCTGGTTCTTATATTCAGCGGATTGTTTGTAGTTGCCATACCGTTACTTGTGATCGGTGCGATTTTGGGAACAGTCGTAAAGGCTTAATGATAAATTTAGGTAAAAAGAAAAAGCATGCCTTTTTTGACATGCTCTTTCAATTGCGTTTTTTCTCAACTAACTGTCCGATCTCGTCGGCGCACCCATTTGTTTTAGCTGTTGTTTGCGTTCGTACATCATCTTGTCAGCTCGTTCAAATACATCATGCACGAGTTGATCGTCCGATGTCAACTCAGAATAACCGATCGAGATCACCACTTTTTTCTTTTTAACGTTATCTTCGATAACACGATTGATGTCAGCAAGGACTTCATGCATCGTGTCGAAGCCTCTATCCTGCAAAATGACAACAAATTCGTCGCCGCCTATCCTGTATACGGCGCCGTGATTGAAGTACTCGCATATGAGATCGCTCGCATCGCGGATAAGCTGATCGCCCGCCGCATGTCCCTGCGTATCGTTCACATGCTTAAGCCCGTTTATATCACATACGAGTATGCCCAGTTTTTCAATCGATTTTTCGGCGATCATACTGTCGAGATATGCTTCGGCGTCCGAATATGCGTGTTTGTTCCTTACACCCGTCATCGAATCGGTGTTGGCCATATCACGGAAGTTTTTCGTGTTTTCCTTCTCCGCTGCGAGATCTTTGTTCGACAAAGTCTTTAACATGAGCAAAAGGGCGCTGAAGAAAATGATCGAGAATATCATTGTGAAAGCGATCTGATTTTTGCTCGTGGCAAGACTTCTTTCACTGATGCTTCTTATTCTGTCCTGAATAACGTTTTCGCGAATGAGAACAACCATCATCCAGTCAGTACCCTCTATGGGAACATAACACAATGTTTCTTCGACCTCATCGGGAGAAAATGTGAGACTTCCTCCGACGGCATTTGCGAAATTGTCACGGATCTCACTTAGTTTTTTCTCGGAAATAACATCTTTCACGATATCAAAGAGATTGTGGACGGAAATATAAGGTCCGACTTCCGTTCCCGAAAGGTTCTCGCCGTTTTTGCTGTAAATACCGAAATACGTTCTTCCTTCGTCTTCAAAAGCAAGCAGGTCAACTATTTCCCTCACATCTATCTGTACAAAGCCGGCTTTATAAGTTTTACCCGCTATCTTAAGATCTGGAGTGGGCGCCGCAAGACACAGCTGTTTGGAAGAACCGTATATCGACACCGTGCTGACACTTCTGCCATCCATGTTTTCTGCAGAAAGAAAATCATGACGGCTTCCGCCGGTATACGTCGTAAACTGTGTATGAACAATCTTGTCGTCATCTACCAAAGCAAAGCGATCGAGCGACAGCATGGATTTTATGTTTCCGAGTGTGGCGCGAAGCTCTTCTTCCGTTTCGATCCCCTCGGAATTGATATATGCCACGGCTTTTTCCATATGATCGAAGTTACTGTTTATCAGGTTTGTGATCGTTTTGGAACGCCTGTCGGCCATTGCTTCGAGGTAAAAAGAACTGACTTCGGAAACGGCATTATTAGTGGCAACTGTCGTCTGTCTTGTGGACACGACCGTATTGAAGATCACCATCGCCATCAATAAGACTCCGCCGATAACCGCTGTCAATATGAATGTTTTTCTTGTGATCTGTTTTTTCATTAATTGTCCCCATACAGAAGCTCAAGCATCATAGCTGCGTCTTCCTGATATATTATTGTAGTGATCTCGTTGGTCTTTTCTTCAAACAGTTCGCCGGGTTTGTTTCCGTCGGCGATCTTTACCGCAATCTGGATAGTGTCAAATCCGATGGAATAACAGTCCTGAACTCCCAAACAGTAGATTATACCGTCCTTAAGATAATGTAACGCTTCTCGGTCATGATCCATGCCTACTATAACGATATCGCTTTCTGCCTCGGTTATCGCTCTCGCCGCTCCGACGGGATTGCTCATGTTGCAGCAGATGATACCGTCGAGATCTGGATGATCGCTTATTATCTTCTTGGTAAGATCATATGCCAGATTAACGGAATCCATATCATACTCAGTAGCTACGATCTCCATGTCGGGATATTTTGCTATCGTATCTTTTGCACCCAAGGCTCTTTCTTCGTGACAGGGCGCACCGACGCTTCCTACAAGTATGGCTACCTTGCCTTTATATTCAAGTTTTTCGCACAGAGCTTCGGTCAGATCCGCACCGTCCTGATAATTGTGCGTATTGCCTACATAAGCAATTCTTTTACATCCCTCATTCGCATCCGAACTTGAAAAAGTCATGACCTTATATCCGGAATCCACCATATCATCAAGTATGGGAGAGATTATATCCGCATCGGCCACATCGACTCCAATCACATCGAAACCTCTTTTCTCAGCCTCGGAAAGTCGCTTTTTCTGATCTTCCGCGGATGCTCCGTCGGGAGCCATATATTCGTACGTGATCGTAATACCTTTTTCCCTATACTGTCTCTGGGCATCCTCCATACCGAGAGCTACCGCGTCCCACCAGTGATGGACCGTTTTATAAGTAAAATAGAAATCATAATGATCTTTTTTAGGCTCGTATCCATCAAGTTCGTGATCGAAATCCACCGCACTTTTTACAAGATCTGCGGATGACGGACTTGTTTCGACCGACTCAATGCTTTTTTTCGGTTCAAGATCAATGTCCGAATCTATCTTCGAAGAAGAAACGGAACATGAAGATAAAAGGACCGTAGCCAAAAGTGTAAACGATAATATGCGGTTTCTTTTGCCCAAATTCCACATAAGATGCGCCTCCATTGATTGATTCAACGCTTTTAAAAACCATTACGTTTGAATCAGTTTCCAAGATTATACTTCCGATGTATTAACAAATAGTAACATCGCAATAAACCTACAGTAAAAAAAACGAATAGGCGGGCGAAAAAAAACACGCCGAAAATCGGCGTGCTCTCTTATTGTTATTGCTATATTGCCCGGTCAAGTACTTCTTTTAATTCTCTGTATTCTTTCACAAACTCGATATGCTTGTCACGCAGTAACGGTCCGTCCTGCGAATCGCTCACATGCTCAAGTGATTCGGCCATTTCGCCCAGTTTACCGGCTCCTATCGTGCGGCAGTTACTCTTTATGCCGTGGATGAGTATCGAGTAGTCTTCAAAGTTTTCTTCTTCAAGGTACTGTTCCATCTCTTTAATGTTCTTTTCGACCGCGTCGCTGAATGAACGAAGGATGGTTATGTACGTATCGGTGCTTCCAAGATGTCTGAGTCCGGTATGTATATCAATGTAACCTTCCAGCATATGACCGTTGATACTGCCGCTCTCTTCATTGGAGTCCGAGGAAGAAGCTTGCTTTTCGTCAATTTTTTCTTTGGGCAGATATTCCAAAACCATCTTCTCGAGCTTATCGGGATCGATAGGCTTGGTAAGGTAATCTATGAAGCCTTCTCTCATGTACTCTTCTCTCGCACCCGAAACCGCATTGGCCGTAAGACAGATGACCGGAGTCTCCTTGTTAAGAGAAGTTTCCAGAAGGCTAAGTTCGTGAAGCGTCTCTATACCGTCCTTTTTAGGCATCATATGATCCAAAAAGATGATATCGTATTTTTCACGTGAACATCTTCTTAAGCACTCATCTCCGCTTAATGCGGTGTCTATCTTAATGAGCGTCTGCTTCATGAGGTTTTTGAAGACCAGAAGGTTGGTCTCGTTGTCATCGACGATAAGGATGCGCGCTTTGACCGCAGTAAAGGCACTCTTATAGCGTTCTTTTTCGTCTGCTCGTTTATTGTAGGAAACTTTGTAATCTCCCAAAGGCTCCCATTTAACGACCTTTTGCTTAAGTTTGAACGAGAATACCGAACCGAGGCCGTAGGTACTCTCAACCTCAAGGTCGGAGCCCATCATATCAAGGAGACTTCTGGTGATAGTCATTCCGAGACCGGTTCCTTCGATGTTGCGGTTTCTTTTTACATCAATACGTTCAAACTTCGAGAATATGCGGTCCATATCCTCTTTGCGGATGCCTATTCCGGTGTCCTTGACCGAAACTAATAGGTTTATGCTGTCGGGATCGCTCACTATCTTTTTGTAACCGATCGAGAACGTAACGCTGCCGATCTCAGTGTATTTAACGGCATTCGTAAGAATGTTCGTAATGATCTGCTTTATGCGGACTTCGTCGCCGTTAAGTATCTTGGGTATATTTTTGTCGAAATCAAGCGCCAGGGAGAGACCTTTTTCTTCGGCTCTCACACTTATCATGTTCACAAGGTCGTTAATGACCGATGACAGGTCGTAATCAACCGGAACGACCTCGATCTTGCCGGCCTCGATCTTCGAAAAATCAAGAACGTCATTGATAAGGCCCAGTAACGTGTGGCCCGATGCATCGACTTTTTCGGCGTAGGAAAGGATGTCCGCGTCGTCGGACTCCCTTAATATCATCTCATTGAAGCCCAGCATAGCCGTGATGGGCGTTCTGATCTCATGAGACATATTCGAAAGAAACGAGGTTTTGGCATCGTTGGCCGCATCGGCTACCTCAACCTGATTCATAAGCGACTCAGACATCGTCTGGAGGCTTCTGGAAAGCTTGCCGACCTCGTCTTTTCTTTCGACTTCCATCTTTTCGCTGTAGTCGCCGTTGGCATAACGGTCGGCAATATCTGTCATTCTCTTTAACGGTCTGATGATCGACCTGACCATTAAAATACTGGCAACAAACAACACTATGAAAACGATGACGGAAATGAAGATAAACAGTGGGAACATCTTCATCTGCGGCACGGCAATGCTCGATTTGTGGACGGCGACGATAAATATCATGCCGTTGCTGAGTTCCTCGACAACTACTTTACCGATATTTTTATCGGGGAGCGTCTGTAAACGATGTGTAGTATCTTTTTCCAAAGTCAGGCTCTTTTCTATAAAGCGATCGACCATTGCCGGCACGTCACCGGAAGGCTGATTGTAGTAAAAGTAGCTTCGATACAGAACCTCTTTGTCTTTTGAAAGCAAAAACGCGTTGTTTTCTTCGTACGCAAAGGCCGAAGAAACGATAAGTTCATACGTTTCCGGGTCAACCTCTTCATTGTTCGCTTTGGCGGACTCGATCGCTCTGTCAAGTTCGCTCGCGTAGTAACGCGCTGTCATAAGCACAATGGCGTCCGAATAGTTGTTCATGACTCCACGGCCTCTGGCTAACGATATGATTATCAGAAAAGCGGTTGCGGCGATCGTTAAAAACGCCATTACTAATGTGATCTTTGTTTGGATCGATTTCATTAAATGATTCCTTATCGTTGCTTATTCAATGGATTATTCGTCTATTATATCCCTAATTGTTGTCCAGTCAAAGCATCTTGTATAGTTTTTTCCCGGCAGTTCATGTGCCCTGTTCCATGGGCGATCGTATACCAAGACCTCAAGTTTCGGAAGATGCTCAAAAAAGCGGAATGCATGCGGGGAATCTTCCACCGCGTAGTCAAAATGCATCTTGTAATAATCTTCAAGTTCAAGATTATAAGAACTGTCTTCTACAAAACTGATTCTGCCGTATTTATTTAAACAGTAGAGTTTGACACGCTCAAGGCCGTGACGGTCTAGCCACTCTCTCGATGCTTCATACGCGCTGTACGGACGCCCCGTGATCACGGTCACATCATAGCCCTTATCGATCCAGCCATTTACCGTCTCGATTGCTCCGGGAGTCTCTTCGTAAGTCAAAAGTACTTCAGGCTGATGCGCGATCTCCATCATGTGATCGTACTGCTCTTTTGTCAGCGAAAACGACTTCTTAAGATCAAAAAAGTTTATACTCTCGTAGGGTACGTCCACCCCGTACATGTCTGCCACCAGCCCCGAGAAATGCCTCGCCGTCTCGCAAAGACAATCGTCAAAATCCACGTATATGCTTAAACTCATGTTTTACCTCTTTCTTTGATTCATTATAAATAAAATATCAAAAACATGAAAGGGTTTTGACCCTAGGGGACGGTGGTGTTGGTTCATTTTTCAAAATTATATGATAAAATGTTTTTGCAACCATAAAAACACATGAGGCTGTGCGTATCTATGTACAAAGAAACCGCTCCGCCTCATACCATCAAAAAGGAGAAAATGTGACAGAGGCGGCATTCGACGCCTGCATTAAAGCTATACTTGACGGTGACAAAAAGGGGCTTAAAGATATCTACGATGCGTATCTTGACTACATCTACCGCATTGTTTACGGTGTGGTCGGAAATAGGGAAGACGCTGAAGATATAACGTCCGAGTTCTTTATCAAGCTCTGGCAGCAAGCCGACAGGTACAAAGCAGGAAGCGGGCATAAAGGGTATTTGGCAACTATAGCCAGAAATATGGCTATCGACCATATAAGAAAGTACAAAAAGGAAGTTACGGAAAGTTTCAGAATAGATGATGAGGAAGCCGTTGGATTTGAGCCTACAAGCGATGACGACATTGAAGGCGAAGTCATTGAGGATATCTCAATAAAAGAAGCGATCGGGCATCTCAATCCTGCCGAACAGCAGGTCATCAACATGAAGGTTCTTTCCGACATGACATTTGCGGAGATTTCGGAAACGCTAAAGATACCGATGGGTACTGTAACCTGGCGATATCGCGAAGCGATTAAAAAACTAAGGAGGTGCGGCTATTATGAAACAACTTGAAACCGAATATAAAAACCAGATAAGCCTTGAAACGCCGGACCTCTGGAGTCGCATCGAGGCAGGCATTGATAAATATGAATCTGAGCAAAAAGAAAACGCTCTGTCCTCTCCCATTTCCGAAAAATCCAAGGGAAACGCAGTTAACTTTAAAACAAGAAAAATAATGTATACGATAGGTCGCATAACCGCAGCTGCAATATGTGTATTGGCGATCGGTGCAACAGTAAACTACTTCAGAGGCGGTCGTAACTATTCAGCATCTTCTGATATGGCAAAATCAATGGATTCAACTCCGGCTGCAGCCGCTACCGAAACAGCTACAGAAAATACATACATAGAGGAAGCGGAAGCAGAAACAGATGAATATTCAAACGGCTCTGCAGCCAATACCACTTATGAAGAGGCCGCGATTTCTCCTGAATCCGAGGCAATCGAAAAATCCGTTGAACAATCTGAAATAAAATACACAACACTTGATGAACTCTTTCACATAGACTATGAGGGACAATTGACCGAGCAATTAAATGAGCTTGGATTTACGAACATCTCCGATCTGACTTATCAAAAGTTAAATGTTACCAGGAGCAGCAATATCTATACCGGCTCATTCATCAACGAAGATACGGGCGACAAATGTTCTGTCGATTATATCATAAGTATTGAAACGATCGAGATTGTAGAGATACTTAAATTACCC
>JAGCTJ010000124.1 GCA_017963665.1 Lachnospiraceae bacterium
GAGTGCCGAAGATCTTTCCTTCGGAAAAGAACTTGTGGGTCTTTGCAGAGCAAAAGATTTGGATTCCATAGGAAAACTGCTCGCAAACAAGTTCTATGAGAGATCGTACATAAGCGATATCGACGATTATCTCGATCATCATACGGATGAACTGATATTTAAGAGCGGTATTGCAGACAAATCGATAGACGAACTCGCCGACATGGTGACAAAACTTGAATTCGAAGCCTTTGATAAGGTACAAAACGAAGGAGGCAGAGCATCGTGCCAGGACGACTATCACACCTTCTCCATAATGCGCAAAAGCCAGTACCTTACCTGGGATAAAGACATGCTCATGCAGTATCTTTACGACTTTGACCGCGAATTCAAACTCGGCCACAACCTCATCACAGAAAAATACGGCCGCATGATGGAAAGCACTGCGCCCGAACGATACGCCGAAATAAAAGACAGCTTTCCTTTCGTAAACGACGAAAAGAAAGCCATCATAGAAGCCATCATCGCCATGCAGGTAAAACGCCGCGAAGACTTCGCCCGGAAATACCCCAAACTCTCAAACCGCGCCCGTCTCATCCACACGTCTGAAGACACACCCTACGAAACCTCCTTCGAGACCTATCTTCGCGGTGAGATGATGACCTATTCCGATAAGATGCTCGAACTCTATGCACGATATGTCATAGCTCACGAAAACAACGACGAAAGCATTACCGAAGAAACAATGCTTAACAGCGTTAAACTGTATGGCTATGACTCTCTGGATGAAGCAGAAAACAAGGCATAAAAAGAGCCCCGTGAGGGGCTCCTTTTTCTTTATACTTCGGCAATTACTTCGATCTCACACAAAACATTCTTTGGAAGCGTCTTAACGGCTACACAGCTTCTTGCGGGCTTTGAGATGAAATACTTTGCGTATACTTCGTTGAAGGTTGCAAAGTCGTTCATGTCTGCGAGGAAGCAGCTTGTCTTAACGACCTTTGAGTAGTCGGTGCCTGCTGCTTTTAAGAGCTCACCGATGTTTTTGCAAACGAGCTCGGTCTGTTCTACGATACCGCCTTCAACGATGGCACCTGTTGAAGGAACGATGGCGATCTGGCCGGATGCGAATACGAGATTACCGGTTACGATTGCCTGTGAATAAGGGCCGATGGCCTGGGGTGCGTTGTCTGTGTGGATTACTTTCATTGTGGATCCTCCTCATTAAATTCGACGGTGACGTAATAGCCCCGTGCGTTTTCGATTACATCTTTTACGACGCCCTCTCTGGAGAGTAACCGCTTTGTGAAGGGATAGTTGCCCGACATGGCGACCGCAGGGTTTATGATGTAGTAATAATTGCTGGGTAAGACGCCTTCGGTGATGGTGACTGTGTCGCCGATCTGTACCTGTCCGGGTCTTTCCATTTTGAATTCCATGGATCTCAAAACAGTGTCTCCTTAAAGAAAGCCTTTTGGATAATTTTATCTTAAAAAGTGTTTTTGGCAATAATAACTTGTAAAATTGTTTAATTTTTTATATCATAAATGATAACGACGGATATGATTTTCCGAACGATAAATAATAATATTTCAGAAAAGATCATCAGAGAGGGGAGCCGGGGTTATGTTTCAGGTTATCGCAGTAGATGATGAGCAGAACGCTCTTAACAGATTTGAAAGACTTATTTCTCAGGACAGTCGTCTTAAACTTCTTTCCACGTTTACAAAACCTACCGAAGCGGCAGAGTATGTGAAGAACAATCAGGTCGATATCGCATTTCTTGATATTGAAATGCCGGGTATGACCGGTCTTGAACTTGCCGAGGTTTTACAGGATTACAATCCTTACATAGAGATAGTTTTCGTTACAGCTTACAACCAGTATGCCCTTGAAGCATTTAGAGCACATGCCACCGGATATCTTCTTAAGCCTCTTTCGAGAGAAGATTTCACGGCGCAGATAGATATCATGGAAAAGAAACTTTCCAAGGAGCACAAGACTCAGGACGATAAGCTTTACGTAAGCTGTCTTGGATCTTTCTCCATAAGAAAGTCCATGGAAGAAGGCGACAACATCAGATTCCGTACTTCCAAGGCCGAAGAACTTCTGGCATTTTTGATCCATTCCGAAGGTCGTCCCAGATCGAAGGATATGATCCTCGACAATCTTTGGCCCGATGCCGATCTTGATAAGGCGGCAAACAACTTCAGAGTAACATGTACCTATATCCGTTCGACTTTGGCGGATCTTGGTTATATCGATATTCTTGTAAGAGACCACGACGATTACAGCGTAAACATTCTTAAGATATGCTGCGATTATATTGATTTCAGAAAAAAGGTTAATAACATCGACGCTCTTTCACTTGAGGAAGCCAGAGCAGCCGTAAATCTCTACAAAGGTCCCTATCTTGAGAACCGTTTCTATGATTGGGCAGAGGATGCAAGAGGCTGGCTTGAAAACCGATATGTGGAGCTTTTGTATCATACCGGAAAGCTTAACACTGAGGCCGGAAGAACAGACGCCGCCATCAGCTGTTACGAGGACATCTTAAAAGTGGATCTGTACGAAGAAAACGCCGTAAAAGAGCTTATCAAACTCAAATCCACCAAACTTCCTCCCGCTGCGGTAAGGGAATATTACGATCGCTACTGCAACATGCTTTACGAAGAATACGGTTCCGAACCTTCGAAAGAGCTTAAAGAAATGGTCAAGAATCTGTAATCGGGATCTGACCGTTACGGCAAGGAGACATAATGTTTACATTGCTGCAGGCCTTTTGCGTGGCCACATGCATTCTTACGGGTGCATATTATCTTATATTGTTCAGATATTACAAGGGACTGCATCGTACGTTGTGGTTCCCTGTTCTTTGTTTTTGCCTTGCTTTCAGCGTTGAAGGCGGGCTGTGTCATACGCCTATGGCGTATCTTACCGCGGACATCAATCCCATCGGTTTTTACGACAATTCCCATCTGATATTGTTAAATGCCAGTTCACTTGTAATGAACCTTTATAACGGTTCGGCCATTTCCGATGAAAAGCCCCGATTTTATCATATTTTCAACTATTCCGCGGGGGTATTGGCGCTTATAAGCATCATCATTCCGCCCAAGTTTTCTCCTTCAGCCTTTATAGTGTCCTCTATCATGTGCGTTATCGCTTACATGTACGGACTTTACGTATCTTACAAAATGTATGTGAACCAGTCCAAGACATATATCTTTTCCCTTGTTTCATACATCCTTTTGCTGGTGTCCTACATACCCACATCCGTATTCCTCATCTTAAAGATCGATTTTGTGAGCTTTAGAGCTCTCATGATACCGATATATGTTCTTATTCACATTTACATGCTCACCGTTCGTTACAGAGAGTCTATTTACCGTACAAAGAAAATGGCAGACTCCCTGGCGGAGACTATAGAAACCATCGGCCATTCCGACAATGCTCTTCAATGTACACAGCTTAAATCGGACTTTCTTTACGATTCTTTGGATCTTATAAGTGAAAGATGCGATTCCGATCCCTTCATCGCCGAAGAACTTACGATATCGCTTTCCAAGTTTTTACGACATACTCTCAATTTCCAGCAGTTAAAGGGTATCGTTCCCTTATCAAACGAACTGGAACTTACGAGAGCATTTGTTTCCATCGAAAAAGAAATGCATCCGAACCTTAACTTCGTATATAAACTTCCGGACTTCATTCCGGCGGTTTCCGTTCCTCCTCTTTCAATTCAGCCCCTGGTGGAGAATGCGATAGAGCACGGACTTGATCTTGATAAAGAAGAAGGAAAAGTTACTCTTACTGTAATGCCTTTTAAAGATTATTGTCAGATCGACGTTTCCGATAACGGTAAAGGAATTCCCCAGGAAACACTGGAAGGACTTCCCGACAATTTTCCGCAGACTACGAGAATAGGACTTTACAACATAGAGAAAAGACTGCGTGACCGCTTCGGAAAAGGTCTTGTAATCCAAAGCGCTCAGGGTGTGGGAACGAGTATATCCTTTGTGGTACCTCCCGCCGCTTCCGAGTCCGGAAAGGAGGGAGAAGCATGAAAAAGTCAGGATTTACAAAAGTAGCAAAAGCCTTTTTCTTTTTCCTTATGGCAGGTCTTTTCTATCTTTTGTTTTACGTGATCACCATATTTTTGCAGCCCTCCAAGTTTTCTCTGGGAACCTTTAACAATATTCCCACCGAAGCTTATATAGAGCCCGAGAAGACTTACTATCTTTCCGGTGAGATTGAGTGCTACCCCAGAGTTATCGTTTCTCCCAACAATTTCGCTCATTACGCGGTAACGGAAAGACGTATCAAGTCACTTGGCGAGGTAAGAAGAGAAGCCTGCAGGATCGACGATAACTACATCGCGACCATACGTTTCTATATAGACGCACCCGCAAAGCTTGATTATTCTCTCTTATTCCCGGGAGAATTCTGCGAGTAGATCCTTTTTGCAAACCGTGTGCCCGTTGCCTTTACAAAGACCTTCAGATCGGACAATCCGGTATTCCCGTCGCCGAGAGTAATTAATCTTCCCCATGCGGACGACGGCAAGTATGAGATAGTACTCTATATAATAACGCCTGTTACATCTCAAAGTTCAACTCTTGAGACCATAGTGTTCGGTACCACCGAATACATTGATAATGTCGAGAATTTCGGTATGGTGACGTCGATCATAAACATCACGATCATACTCGTCACCATACTTTTCTGTACCATACAGCTTATCGCGATGCGCCGCGACAAGATCGTGCTTTCCTATGTCCTGTTGGCACTTGCCACCCTTATAAGATGTATGATGATCGACGACGTCATAATCATGCAGATATTCCCGTCACTTCCTTACCAGGCCGGAATAGTTATCAAGAGTGCATCGCTTCCGCTTACGATATTGGCCCTCATTTATCATGAGTATTGCATGTATCCTTCCCTCTTTAAGAAGATCCCCATGCACATCTCCTGTGCGGTTTTGGTGCTTCCCTTTGTGAATTCCCTTACCCTCAGGACCATCCCTGCGCTTGAAGTGCTCATGTACGTAAGCTGTTTTGTAGCTTATCTTTTTATAGTGATCGTAGTCATAAAGGCGCACATAAACAATTATCCTTACAGCGTATGGTTCTCAACGGCAGTTTCGGTGGTTATAGCTGCGGGACTTATCGATTTTTCAACCCGTAATCTTGCGGTAAAAGGTCGATACGTAAACGCTTTCCCCATACTGATATTCACTCTCATCGAGATGCTCATGCTGGCAAAGAGATATTCGTCTCAGTATGAGATCGAGCAGTTCTATACCGATGAGCTCAACAGAACTCTTGAGGCGATGCAGGATTCCGAGAACGCTTTCCTTAACGCTCAGATGAAGCCTCATTTCCTCTACAACACGCTTAATACAATCGCCGATCTTTGCGTGACCGACTCCGAGAAGGCAAAGAGCCTGATAGCGTCCCTTAAAGATTATTGTTACATGATACTAAGCATAGATAACGTCGACAAAACGGTGCCTCTTTCCAGGGAGATGGAACTGGTTACCGCTTATACAAGCATAGAGAAAGAACGCTTTCCGTCCATCAATTTTTATACCGACTTCCCTATACGTATGCCGAAGATCGAGATGCCGCCGCTTACGCTGCAGCCTCTTATCGAGAATGCGATCAAGCACGGTGTAAGAAAGTCCGACAGACCCGGTGTCATCACACTGAGGATCAGGGAATCCTTCGACAGCGTTACGTTCTATGTAAGCGATAACGGTGTGGGAATGAGCAAGGAAACGATAGAAAGACTCTTTGAAGAGCCGAAAGAAAATAAGAGTATCGGTGTTTACAACATCGATAAACGTCTTAAAAACCTGTATCATACTGGGTTGTACGTTGAATCAACGATGAATCTTGGCACCTGCGTAAGCTTTACGGTGCCTAAGTGATCACATGACTGAAATGTTGAATTTGGGACTGTACACCAAGAAGAGGATGAGCGCGATCTGAATGATAAGTATCGCGGGCATTCCCCAAGTGAAGTATTTATGTTTGGTTTTGTGACGGAACGTATACATTCCGATTATGCTTCCGAGGCTTCCTCCGATCAAAGCTATGAAGAAGAGGGTAAACTCGGAAATACGCCACGAGTGCTTCTTGGCCCGTGCCTTGTCGATTCCCATTATGATGAAACCCAGTAAGTTTACGATCACAACAAAGGATCCTATCCATATAAGCGTATCCATATTTACTCCAAACAAAATAATAAGCCGTAAACGGTATTGTCAGAATAAAATAATTCGGCTCCGGTGTCAATTAAAATACACCGGAGCCGTTTTCTTTTTACATAAATATCTTACTTTTTAAGGCTGTTGAGTTTCATCGCACGAACATTTGTTGAAAGTCCGAAGAGGTTAATGAAACCTTCCGCATCGTGGTGATCGTAAAGGTCGCCGGTGGTGAATGATGCGATGCTCTCGTTGTAGAGTGAGTAAGGTGAAGTGGTACCTGCTTTGATGATGTTACCTTTGTAAAGCTTGAACTTAACTTCGCCGGTCACATACTGCTGAGTGCTCTCGATGAAAGCCTGAGCAGCTTCACGAAGAGGTGAGAACCACTTTCCTTCGTATACGATCTGAGCGAACTTGTTGCCCATTTCTTCTTTTTCACGATATGTGTCGCGGTCTAAGATGAGCTCTTCAAGCTGCTGGTGTGCTTCATAGAGTATTGTACCACCGGGAGTCTCATATACGCCACGGGATTTCATACCTAC
>JAGCTJ010000125.1 GCA_017963665.1 Lachnospiraceae bacterium
AGATTTAACTTTTCTTTGATTGCCAAACTGAGAGATTCCGCAACCATCCTGGATCCGGCGCGTATTGGATGCAATCAGTCATCCTTTAACGCGTATAGGTTTGGATCGTCAAGCGGAACTCTGTTTTCTATGTCGATAAGATCGATACCATACTCCTCGGCTAAACTCCTCATCGCCGCAACGTAGTCTTCCTGAGTGAGAAGTTTTTCGTTTAACGCCGTACCGCCTTCGTAATTGATGTATCTGTAGGGCGTCATGAAGAACACTTTGGCATCGGGCATAAAACCACGAAGCGATTCAAGCGCGGCCTTAAGCCCTCCCTTATAATTCTCCGTCGATTCGATATCTCCCGATATAGACCCGCCGTACGTATAATCATTTATGCAGCAATCGATTATTACGATGCGCTTCTTTCCGCTATGATCGGCCTTATTATATCTATGGATCGATTCATCAAGTATTTCATCTCCGAAAGTTCCGAAGTTATAATCGTCTCTCAAAGCATCTACAGCCATAGGCAGACATGTCCATTCATTAACACCGCTGGCTGCGGTCATCGCACCTCTTGAAATATTGTAGACATCCGCTCCGGTATAATACCCGAAATAGCACGGAATGGATAAACCGTCCTCGTCATTCTCGGTAAAAAGGCTGTCGCCGATGAAAAGCACCTCGTAATCTTCAAGTATGGGATGGCCGGTCGTATCGACGTCCTCAGGGATCGTCCATACCGTTTCTTTAGGCCCGTTTGAGGTCTCAACGTTTTCTTCATCGAACCATGAATCATCGGCCGAAGAAACACTTGCCGGAGGTGTGTCCGGTTCCGTTGATATCGTCTCATCCTCAGAAGGAACTGTCGATTCCACAATCTCTTCGGAAGCGGTCGTCGATGTTGAAGTCGCTTTTGCGATCCCCGATCTTACAAGTTTGAAAAAAATGATAAAACAAACCGCCGCGACAGCCAAAAGAACTGTCGCGTAAATGATCTTTATAAATTTATTACCCATATACCCTCGTTTCTTTAAAATCCGTTTTCTTTAAGTATCTTAATATATCTTTCAAGCGCATCCTGCCATGTGGGCAACAGTTCAAATCCGTTGTCAACAAGCTTTTGCTTTGACATTCTTGAATTGGAAGGACGCTTAGCTTTTGCGGGATACTCCGATGCGGGTACCGGAGAAACCTTTACGTTAAGTCCTGCCGTTTTGAATATCTCACACGCAAAATCGTACCATGTAATGATACCTTCGTTTGTGGCATGATAAATGCCGTATTTGTCGGTCAACACCATATCCACCAACAGTCTTGCAAGGTCATAGGTATAAGTAGGCGAACCGAACTGATCGTTCACTACCGTAAGGGAATCGTGAGTCTTTGCAAGATTAAGCATCGTCTTTATGAAATTCTTTCCGTTAACGCCGAATACCCATGCGATACGAACGATAAAATACTTTGAAAGAGTGCTCGTTACGGCAACTTCTCCTTCGTACTTGGTAAGTCCGTATACGTTTAACGGGTCGGGCTTGTCATCGGGTTCCCAGGGACGGGTACCTTCGCCGTCAAAGACATAGTCGGTACTGATATAGATCATCTTGATATCAAGTTCTTTGCATACATTAGCTATGTTCTGCGTACCGTCCTTATTAACCTTACGGCATATATCGACGTTATCTTCCGCCGCGTCTACTGCTGTGTAAGCCGCACAGTGGATGACCGCATCGGGAGATGCTTCCTTTATCACTTTGTCCACGCTTGAAGCGTCCGTGATATCCATCTCATCAATATCTACGCCTACGGCTTCGATATTTCTTTTCTTAAGCTCATTTACAACGTCGTAACCAAGCTGTCCTTTTACTCCTGTAACAAGTACTTTCATACTGCTCCTCGCAACGGCATCCGTCTTGAATTGGCTGTTTTGCCACGGCGCCGATCATTATCATATCTTTTTAATAACGATGGTTATCTCATGATCCTTTGAAGGATCGGGTTTGAATTCGGCATGAACAGGTGTACCCCAGCTGTCGTCTCCGCCTATGCCGGAATTGGCAGCCAAAATGCGAAGCCACGTAAAGTTCTTCTTCGGAAGTTCATAAATATGTCCCGCATTTTCAAGTTCATACGCGCTGTTGGGAAGGAACGATACGTCGGCAACACCCTTCTCGATGGCAAAGCAAAGTCCTTCGCCCGATTCTTCGGTAAGCTCTATCCACCTTACTCCCGTTCTGTTTCCGCATTCCTGGGTTCTCAAATAGGGAGTGAGGTTCTCAGATACGGTAGTCTTATATACGCCGGTTCGGTATCCGTTATTTCTGTCAATATAGTTTTCTTCGGGACCGCGTCCGAAATATCTTACGTTCTCAAGCGCTTTGTCAAGTTTGAACTCAAGTCCCAGAAGCGGTAACTCGGGAAGCCCTTCAAGACCTCTGTATTTGTAATTGATCTTTAAAACGTCCGAGGAAAATGCTTCGTAAGTAACTCTCACCCATATTCGCGGATCGATGCATGAGTTGAAGTCATACACAGCCGTAGCCACATCAACGCCCACATTATAAGCGCTTAACTTACAAGTCTGGAACAGTGTGGATGCATGCCAAAGCGCAGCTTTTTTGTCCGAGCCTGCGCCAAGATCGTTATCGGTAGCAGCTCTTGAGAATACAGGCTTGGGAGCAGCCTCGAAATACTCCTTGTTTCCAAACTTAAGCTCTCTGGGGCCTGCGTTGTAAAGTCCGAACTGAACCTTGAAGTTGTCTGTGCTTACGCCTTTACCCTTGAAACTGTCGGCGGTATGCTTAAACATTCTGAAGTTTCTGTCCGTCTTCGCTCTTTCATTGATATCAGCGAAAACGGTCTTCTCCGCAAAACATACTTCATGTCCCGCATCAGCCCAAGGAGTCTTGTTCTTCTCACAAAGAAACGCAGTGATCACATAATCTTTTTCATCCGGCAGTTCCTTGTCGAAACCGGTGTTTATGATACACGAACATCCGGGAACACAATCCTTACCGGGGATCTCGATCTCCCGTTCAAAAACAATGCCATCCGCCGAAGAAACCACGAACCTTACGTAGTAATCTTCAAGATTTTTGAAGGCAAATTTGTTCTCAATTGTGATATTTGTTAAATCGACATTTAATTTAACGGGTGCGTATAACTGTTTCACTTCCGGAACTTTCGGCGAATCTGTGCGGTTTGCGAACATTATACCGTCTCCGGAGAAAGCTCCGTCATTGGGTCTGTCCTTGAAATCTCCGCCGTAGCATAAGGGCGATCCCTCACCGTCTTTATATACGCCCTGATCGATATAATCCCAGATAAAGCCGCCGCTGTACTGTTCAAATTCATCCGCAAGATCGGTGTAGAGTTTCATGCCTCCGGTGGAGTTGCCCATGGAATGCATATACTCGCAAAGCATAAACGGCTTTTCAATGTGTGAAGACAGCCTCTCTCTTATGGTATCGGTATGGGGATACATCAGCGATTCCACATCGGTAGCCTTTTGGGATGAAGGATCGTGGCATACGCCTTCGTAGTGCACCGGTCTTAAAGGATCGATCTCTTTAATGTGATCGTGCATCTTAAGGAAGTTCTCTCCGCCGTGACATTCATTTCCAAGGCTCCACAAAACGATGGCTGCATGGTTTCTGTCTCTTCTCACCATGTTATCGCACCTTGTGATAACGGCATCGGTCCACTTCTCATCGCTTCCCGGAATAGGGAAATGATAAGGACCTTCTCCCGAATAACTCCATGAACCGTGAGTCTCAAGGTTGGTCTCGTCTATCATATAAATGCCGTACTCGTCACACAGCCTGTACCACGTTGACTGATTTGGATAATGGCATGTTCTTACCGCATTTATGTTGTTTTTCTTGAAGTTTTTGATGTCCTTTATCATGTCCTCGCGTGTTATGGCGCGTCCTCTTAAGGCATCAAACTCATGACGGTTTACTCCTTTAAATATCAGGCGTTTTCCATTCAGTTTAAGAATTCCGTTTTCGATCGTCACGCTCTTGAATCCGACCTTTAAAACGCTGTATTCAAGGGGTTTTCCGCCCTCCGTCATCAATACGACGCGGAGCGTATAGAGATTGGGTTCCTCAGCACTCCAGGGAAGTACCGACTCTATGGTTCCTTTTGTGAAGGTGTAATGCTCATCCCCATCCGTAACAATCTTCCCTTCTGTGGCAAGCACTACGTTACCTTCCGCATCGATAATGTCCACAAGTGCATAGTCTGCGGGGCCTTCAACCTTCAAAAGCCCTTTATAGCTTCCCGTTTTGTTACGTGATCGTATACACACTCGGTCGCGATATCCCACATGTGAGCGGTAGGAATGGCATAAAGATATACTTCTCTGAATATACCGAAAAATCTCCACATATCTTGGCATTCAAGCCATGTGGCGGATGTGTTTCTGTATACTTCAACGCAAAGGGTATTTTTACCCGCATTTAAATAGGGCGTCAAATCCGCTTCGCTTGGCGTAAAGGAGTCTTCACCGTAGCAAACGTATTCTCCGTTCAAAAAGAGCCTGAACGCCGTCTGTACGCCCGCCAGGCATATGAAAACACGCTTTCCCTTAAGTTCTTCCTTTAATTCAAACTCTTTAACATAGCTTCCGACCGGAGAATCCTCTCTTGAAACCTGTCCGGGCTTTAACTGCTCCGATCCTGCCCAAGGATATTCATCGTTTACGTACTGCTTTATTCCGTAGCCCATCATTTCGATGTTTGACGGAACTTCTATCTTATCAAACCCGTCATAAGAAAACTCCGGCTTATAGAAGTCTTCCGGACGTTCATAAAGGTTCTTTGAATATTTAAAGAGCCATTCGCCGTTAAGACTTTGCTTAAGGGGCATATCCTCCGATTTTATCGTATCTTTTACGTGCTCGTAAAAGAAATGATCCGAATGAGGCGCAATGAGGTTCTCGCCGATAAAACGCGTATCCTCAAGTTTGAGATATAATTCCTCGGTGGTCATACTACTGTGATTCCTTCCTGAATATTAAGATATAATCTCTCGGCTGCTTCCGAGTCTTCTTTCAATATTTTCTGATATTGCGTGGGAGTACACTGCATGAATCGCCTGAACACCTTGTTGAAATAACTGGGTGAGTTAAATCCGGTGATAAATCCCAGGTCCGCGATGGATTCAAAGGAATCGGGCGCTTTGTAGAGCATCTTGACCGCAGCGTAAACTCTGTATTCCATGAGATACTCCATGGGAGTCTTCGAAAGCACTCTCTTAAAGCATCTGCAGCACTCACTGTTGCTAAGATGAATATGTCCCGCGATATCTTCCAGCGCGATAAGATCACGATAATTTTCGGCTATATATGTTACCGCCGCCTCAACACGCTTCTCGTCAAGAGACGGAGCGTTACGTCCGCTGAACGCCGCCTTCTTCTGTGATGCGTAGTCCATAAGCGATATCCACTGAGCGCTGAGCAAACTTCTTGTCATGAGCTCATAGCCCGACTTCTTTATAAGGTTCGCCGCAACGACTCTGTTAAGAGCCTCCAGAATGCTTTCTTCCAGCATCGTTTCCTCAGTCAGCTTTATGAAGGTGATACCCGTCTGGGTCATAAAAGGAACCGCATATTTGGTATAAAGAAACCGTTCCGGCATAACAAACCTTGAATCGAAGCCTATAGCGTAAAAGCCAAGGGACTCGGAGGAAGCGTTATGCACCCTGAAAGGAACGTTACTGTTAATGAGAACGCCTTCGCCGGCATTCACGGTAACGTTTTCAAGATCGTTTGTGACCCTTAATGAACCGTTGTTTACGATAAGGACCACTATCTCTCTGTATCGTCTTGAGGGGGATTCGGAATTTTTGAAATCTGCCGGAAGTTCCATGAATTTGACAAATACATGATAATCCGGACTTTCATACATGATATGTGTTAAAGATTCTCGTTCGCTCATACTTTTACCCGCCAATAATGATACTGAATTGCTCGGTAACCATAACCCGAATATCAATATAATCATATCACAAAAGGAACGGTCAAAAAACCGTTCCTTCTTAGATTTTTATTAAAAATATTTAATTGATTACTGAACCGTTACAGCGTCCTTTAAGAACTTAACAACCTCGTCTTTGATAGCCATCTGCATAAGATAAGGCTTTCCGAATGTTGCTTCACCGTCAGTTCCTGCCTGTGAAAGCACATTGTTATATGTCTCTTCGGAAACGGTGAGATTGTTCTTTTTAAAGATCTGCTCGTATGTGAGTTCCTCTGCCACAGCTGCCTTAGCCTTTTCCTTAAGATCTTTCTGGAAAGCATTTTCATCCATGCCCACGAAACTGAAGAAATCACTGTAAGGAGCATATCCGTACAAGTACTGATAATAACTGTTCATTGTTTCGTAGTTCTGCTGCTGTGCAAAGTAAAGCATTGAAGCTACGTTCTTGTAATATGCATGAGGGATCTTTTTAACGCTTGCATTGTCTGAAATGTAATTCTCAATATATTCGGTCAGGTTTGCATCGTAACCTTTCTCTCTGAAGTAATCTCTTAATTCATCGGGAGTCGATGCATAATCGCCGTAATATGTCTTTACGAACTCATCGTTAAGCTCGGGCTCTGTCGTAATTGAATTAACGGTAACTTCGAATGTGGCGTCCTGTCCGGCCTTTGTGGGATCGTTTTGATAATCCTCAGGGAATGTAACTTCAACGGTAACGTTATCACCGGGATGATATCCGATGAGCTGCTCTTCGAAATCATCGATGAAGGAATGAGAACCGATGGTAAGTGTGTAACCCTGACCCTGTGAGTCTCCGCCTTCAAACGCTTCACCGTCAATGTAGCCCACGAAATCAATGTTTACTTCGTCTCCGTCCTGAATTTCAAGAGAAGGATCGGAGTTGGGAGTCGCATGATTTGAAAGTGCGTTTGTGATATCGGTATCTACCTGCTCGTCCGTATAATCAACGTCACCCTTCATGATAACAAGGCTTTCCATTCCAAGATCCTTAACCTTTGAAATATCTGCCTTCTCAACAAAACCTTCTTCGGTAAGGCCGAAGCTGTACTGATTGTCGGGTGATACCTTCGTAGCGGAAGTGTATATACCCATTATGATAGCTGCAATGAAAAGGCCTGCGATAACAAGACCTATCACGGTCTCTATAACCTTTCCGAATGCTTTCTTTCTCTTATCCTTTTTGGCTGCCACTTTTCTTGCTTCACGCTTTAAAGCGCTCTTGCTCTTCTCAGCCTTATCCTTACTGTTTTCTTTTTCTTCATTGATCACTTCTTCATTGATCACTTTTTCTTCTTCACTCATTTTAACATCCTCCCGTGCGGATCGCTGTCCGCCCGCACACTTTAATCAGTATACTTTCTTTTACTCTATATGTAAATATCATCCGCGTTCCTGCATCTTTGCAAGTTTGGCTGCCTGATCGGCAGCGATAAGACTGTCAAGGATCGGTTCGATGTCTCCGTCAAGCACTCCTTCAAGATTGTGTGACGTAAATCCGATACGGTGGTCTGTCACACGGCTTTGAGGGAAGTTGTAAGTTCTGATCTTTTCGCTTCTGTCTCCCGTTCCGATCTGGCTTCTTCTTAACTCTGCTTCCTCATCGTGCTGCTTTTGAAGCTCCATATCGTAGAGTTTTGCACGAAGGAGCGCGAAAGCTTTTTCTTTGTTCTGAAGCTGTGACTTCTCGGTCTGAGAGTAAACCACGATACCCGTGGGATAATGGGTAAGTCTTACGGCCGAGTCGGTGGTGTTGACACACTGTCCGCCGTTACCCGACGCTCTCATTACGTCGATCCTTATATCTTTCTCATCGATCACAACGTCAACGTCCTCAACCTCGGGCATAACCGCTACGGTAACGGTGGAGGTATGGATTCTTCCGCCCGATTCGGTCTCGGGAACACGCTGAACTCTGTGAACGCCCGATTCGTATTTAAGCTTCGAATAAGCGCCGTTTCCGGTGATCATGAAGTTTACGTCCTTCATACCGCCTATACCGATCTCATCCACATTCATGGTCTCGACCTTCCAGTGCTGCTTCTCGGCGTAGTGCACATACATACGGTAAATCTCTGCAGCAAACAGTGCAGCCTCGTCTCCGCCTGCTCCGGCACGTACCTCCACGATAACGTTCTTGTCGTCGTTGGGGTCTTTGGGAAGAAGCAAAACCTTAAGCTCCTGCTCCAGCTTTTCAACCGAATCCTTTGCGGTGGCAAGCTCTTCTTTGAGCATCTCCTTCATGTCGTTATCGGTTTCTTCATCCAACATTGCAAGCGAATCTTCTATGTCCTGCTTAGCCTTTTTATACTTCTTGTAAGCCTCGACGATGGGAGTAAGGTCGCTTTGCTCTTTCATCAGAGAGCGAAAACGATTCTGGTTGTCCGTCACGCCTGGCTCGGCAAGCTCGTTCATTATTTCGTCGTATCTTCTTAAAAGATCCTCCAGTTTATCGAACATCTATCTTTTTCCTTCCTGTAACAACGCGGTCAAGCCCGCACAAATCCTTTTTTACTTCAACGTAGACGTATCCGGCGTCATTAAGCATTTTACTCACCTCCGCGCCCTGATCTTCGCCTATCTCGAAGGCTATGAGGCCGCCCTGCTTTAAGTGTTCGCCCGCGTCTTTTATGATATTACGGTAAAAAGAAACCCCGTCCTCTTTGCCGTTAAGTGCTATAAAGGGGTCATGATCTCTTACTTCTGGCATGAGGGTTTCTATCTCGCAGGTCCTTATGTAAGGAGGATTGGAAACGATCACATCAAATGTGCCTTCTACATTTTCGAAAAGATCAGACTTAACAAATTTAGCATCTATCCCAAGTCTTGAAGCGTTTTCTTTTGCCACTTCAAGCGCCTTTTCGCTTATATCGACGCCTACCCCGATACAATCGTTTGAATAGTGGAGCAAACTTAAAAGAATGCATCCCGAGCCGGTACACATGTCCAAAATACTCATCTTGTCATGAAGGGCGCTCAGCACTTCTTCGACAAGTATCTCCGTATCCGGGCGTGGGATAAGCACGTCTTTATTTACACAAAAATCCAGGCCCATAAAGCCCTGGATACCTGTAAGATGCTGAAGAGGCACATGCTTGGCGCGCTTTTTTACAAGGTCAAAGTACTGTGCTTTTTCATCATCGGTTATTTCTTTATCCGTTTCGGCGTACAAAGTGTTTCTGTCCGTCTTGCACACATATTCCAAAAGAAGCCTTGCGTCATTTGAGAAGTTGTCGATTTCAGAGGCTTTAAGCAAAAGGCTTCCTTCATCGTAGGCTTCTCTATACTTCATCTGCAGGTTTCTCTCCGCTTGAGATCTCTTTTATCACGATATCGTCTTCGGCTTTGAATTCCAGTTCATCGTCAAAGAGTTCATCCTCTTCTTCAGCTTTCTTCTTTAAGCGTTCTTCCTCGTCGTAATCGGCTCCGAAGTACTCTTTTCTGAAGTCTTTCCAGTCAAATACGGCTTCAACTGCGGCGATCGCAACTTCGATCATGCCTTCGTCGGGTTCTCTTGTGGTTAACTTCTGTACCCAAAGTCCCGGTGCAGAGATAAGGCGAACAAAGAAGTTATCAAACTTACCCGCGAGTCTTAAAATCTCGTATGAAATGCCGGCAATGACGGGGATAAGAAGAAGTCTTAATCCAAGTCTTAAAAATCTGTTGTCAACTCTTATAAAGAAGAACAAAACAACGCTTATCAAAACAACAAATAAGATAAAACTTGTACCGCATCTTCTGTGAAGTCTTGAAGAATGCTTTACGTAATCCACCGTAAGAGGCTTTCCTCTTTCGATACAGTTTATGCATTTGTGTTCTGCGCCGTGATATTTGTAAACACGCTTAATGTCCTTGTTAAGGGATATAAGGACAACGTAAAGAAGAAAGATCACGATCCTTATAAGGCCTTCTATCATGGCGATAAGGCTCTGATTTCTTATATCTTTTGTGAAAAGTTCGGTCAGCAAAAGAGGAAGACCGATAAATACGGCAAGTGCGAATACAACGGAAATAAAGGTAACAAATCCGGTAAGAACCTTCTCCGCATTACCTTTAAATATCTTTCCCATTGCCTTGTCGAACTTGGTTTCTTTCGCCTCTTCATCCTCATAAAAACTTGCGGAATAATTGAGCGTCTTTACGCCAAGTATGAGGGAATCTATGAAATTGAACACACCTCTTACAAAAGGAACCTTTTTCCAAAAAGAATCCTTTATAATGCCGGTGTATTCGTCGATGTCTACTTCTATCTCTCCGTCGGGTTTGCGAACCGCTACCGAATACTTGTCCTTGTTCTTCATCATGATGCCTTCAAGGACTGCCTGTCCGCCTATTCCGGAGTAACGTCTTTTTTTGCTGGCCATAACCTTATCCTCTGAGAAAAATTAAAGGTTGAGAATATTCTCAACCTTTAAGTAAATCACTTATTTAGACTGCATACCGTACTTTCGGTTGAACTTATCTACACGTCCGTCACTTCTTGCTGATTTCTGCTGTCCTGTGTAGAATGAGTGGCATTTGGAGCAAACCTCGACGTGAATCTCGGGTTTTGTGCTGCCTACTACGAATGTGTTACCGCAGTTACAGGTTACTGTTGCCTGATAATACTCAGGATGAATTCCTTCTCTCATTTTTCTCACCTCTTCTATATTAAAGTATTATGTTCTCATCCACTGCCGTTCAAGGAACAGCGAGAGTATTGTATCACAGAGAACATATATTGGCAAGAGGTTTTTAAAAGCGATTTTAAAAGATATGGATTTTGTTTACCATATGGATAAAATCGGTGTTTCCTCTGGTCTTTGCAAACATATCGAGAATCCTGTCTACCGACTCCTCGGGCTTTAAGCCGTTGATGCCTTTACGAAGCATGTTCGTGGCGCCGATTTCTTCGGGAGTGAGCAAGAGATCGTCTCTTCTCGTGCCCGATTTTGCGATATCGATGGCGGGGAATATCCTCTTCTCGGAAAGCTTTCTGTCGAGAACCATTTCCATGTTACCGGTACCATTGAATTCCTCGTATACAACGTCGTCCATCTTAGAACCGGTATCAACGAGTGCGGTTGCAAGTATGGTAAGACTTCCGCCTTCTCTCATATTACGTGCCGCACCGAAGAATCTCTTGGGCATATGTAAGGCTGCAGGATCGAGGCCGCCCGATAACGTACGACCGCTGGGGGGAACCGTTAAGTTGTATGCACGGGTAAGTCTTGTGATCGAGTCGAGCAGGATCATAACGTCTTTATGATGCTCAACAAGTCTCTTTGCTCTTTCTATAACCATCTCGGAAACTCTCTTGTGGTGCTCGGGGAGCTCGTCGAATGTCGAATAGATAACTTCAACGTTCGGTCCTTCGATAGCTTCCTTGATGTCGGTAACTTCCTCGGGACGTTCATCGATAAGTAAGATTATCATATGAATGTCGGGGTGGTTTCTTTTTACCGATTTGGCTACTTCCTTAAGAAGCGTCGTTTTACCTGCCTTGGGAGGCGAAACGATCATACCTCTCTGACCCTTGCCGACGGGGCTCAAAAGATCCATAACGCGCATCGCAACGGTCGCGCCGGGAGTTTCAAGTCTAATACGGCTGTCGGGGAAGATGGGCGTCATATCTTCGAAATTGCCACGCTCCCTTATAACGTCGGGGCTGTATCCGTTAACGCTCTTTAAATACAAAAGAGCGGAAAACTTCTCGTTCTGAGTCTTTACTCTTGTATTACCTATAATGATGTCACCGGTCTTCAAACCGAACTTTCTGATCTGGCCGGGTGCCACATAAACGTCGTCAACGCCGGGAAGGAAATTATCGCATCTTATAAAGCCGTAACCTTCAGGCATGACCTCGAGAATACCGTTTGCCTCAACACCGCTGTCTAGTGCCGATTCCTGCTGCTCTGCGGGCTTGCTCTCGCCCTCCTTTGCAGCCTCTTTGGCCGCTTCTTTAACGGGTTCTTCAGATGCTTTTTCTTCGGGCACGGGTTCCTTATCTTCCGTAACTTCGGCACTTTCTTTGACTTTGGCCTTGGCCGCTTTCTTGGGTGCCCCTTCTTTGGCGGGATCCGAAACCGCTTCTTCCGCTTTCTTACGTCCGCGCTTTACGGGCTTTTCTTCGCTTGCGGGAGCTTCTTTGACCTTGACTTCTTTTGCGGATGCATCAGACGTGGCAGACGAAGCGTTTGCTTCCTCCTCATCCAACTTGACCATCGCATCTATGATCTCGTCCTTGCTCATGGTGTAATAACCTTTAATCCCGCGGATCTTCGCAATAGCTTTCAAATCCTTAAGAGCAAGAGTATTATATTTTTCGCGCATTCATTACCTCCTTGACGCTTTATAAATATAATGATTTGGGAACAAAAAACTGAAATAAAAGAAAAAAATAACGATTAACTTGAATGTTACAAATTTTACGTTTAAGATTATATCGTTAAATACGCCGATTGTAAAGGAATTTTTACCGAAAAATGAACCAGGATCCGCTTACACTGTACAAACTCATCGTCATGTATATGCTCGACCGTGTGGCCTTCCCTCTTACCCAGGCCCAAGTCTTTGAGTTCATACTTGACCGCGAATATACAACGTTTTTAACGCTCCAGCAGGCGATCTCCGAGCTTACGGGCACAGGGCTTATCAACGCCAAGTCCATAAGAAACCGTACCCACCTTGAGCTCACCGAGGAAGGCCGCCAGACGCTGGATTTCTTTTCAAACCGCATAAGCCCTTCCATTAAGGAAGACATCAACAAATATTTCAAAGAAAACGAATTTGAACTTCGAAACGAAGTCTCGATCTATTCAAACTACTACAAATCCACTACCGGTGAATA
>JAGCTJ010000126.1 GCA_017963665.1 Lachnospiraceae bacterium
AACACTTTAAAATGATTGTTAAGAATGTTAAGAGCATTCTTAACATGAATCGAAGAAGCTCTTTTGACCGTTTCATCCAGATTTACGACGGAATCGATAAATAGCGAATTACTGATGTATGTTTCCGGAGTTCTGAGAATAATAAGCAAATCTTTTCTTTGAGAATACATGGCAAAATCCACATAGTGCTTTAAAACGGAAAATATCTCGCTTTTCAATTCGTCATCGGTTAGATCATTTGATGAAAATACGGATTCATAATAGTTGAGATCTTTATTTGTACGTACCAATATACACAATTCACGTCCTTTGTTTGCCGCTACAATCTTTTTAATCTCAATGAGTTCCGCAGTTCTTGTAGGTAACAATCTTGCATCAAGCAAACCTTTCTTTTTACTTAAAGAAATAAGATCGTAATTCTTTAATCGACCACTGTTTTCCTTGATCAAAGATTCTGAAGCACGAAGAACACACTCGGGATTTCTGTAATTGTTCTCAAGCCCGATAACATTAAGTGAAAATTCCTTTATGAAGTCGCTCATTATTGCATAAGAAGCGCCTCTGAACTTATAAATGGACTGATCGTCATCGCCGACTATAAACAGATTGTTTTCGGATATGATCTGCCTTAGTATGTCTGCCTGGATAGGATTGATATCCTGAAACTCATCTACCAATACATATTTGATCCTCCCTTTTATTTTCAATACCGTCTCCTGATGATCTTCAAACATTTTCTTGCAAAGCAGCAATATATCGTCATAGTCGATCTTGTTCGCGCTTTCTTTCGCCGCTTCATATTCCATATAAAGTTTTTCAAAAGCAGGGTCTTTATCAATAAAAGTACTTTCTTTACTTCCCGATTTCCTTTTTGAGATCAAAGAAAGAATGGTATCGACGCCTTCCGCATATATGGCTTCAAGGCTTTTTAAGTTAAAGTTTGAATTAAAAATGGTTGTAAGTATCTCTGTTTTTTCTTTGTTGGAAAGAATGTACGGAACGTGTCCGTTATTGAAAAGTTTTAAGAATTGATAATAAACTGAATGAAATGTACCGAAAGTTACGAGTGAACCGTGGGAAACTCCCATGGCCATGAATCTTGACCGCATCTCTTCTGCGGCTTTTCTTGTAAAAGTTATAACTAAGATTTCCTGTGGAAAGAAACGACCTGTTTCAATCAGATATTTAATACGATGTGTTAAGATGTACGTTTTTCCGGATCCCGGTCCCGCCAATACACATACGGGACCGTCCGGATGATTGATTGCTTTTAACTGATATTCATCAGCCGATAGTTTTTTCAAGTAAGGCAATGCCTTTCCTGATTCTGTTTAACGACTCTTCTTTTCCGAGAACTTCAAGTATCTCGGTAGCACCTGCGGGAGTCATTTCTTTTCCGGAAAGAGCGGTTCTTATAGGCCACATAACAAAACCGGTCTTAACCTGCTTTCCTTCAACATATCCCGATAAAAGTGCATAAAGGGAATCGTTTGTGTAGTCATCAAATGCCTCAAGCATGGGAAGTGTTTCTTTAAGCACCTCTAAACTTGATTCAAGAGTTGACTTCATTTTCTTGTGCTCGTACATTGAAACATCGTATTCGGGAAGTGTCTCAAAGAATTCGATGTGATCCTTGATATCGGGGAAAACTTCGATTCTTGTCTTACACATCATCGCTATTTTTTCTTTGTTGAGATCCTTTGTGATGACTTCATTAACAACGGGAAGAGCCATCTGCAAGTATCTCTCATCATCCATCTTTTTAATGTATTCCCCGTTCATCCATCTTAATTTAACAAGATCGAATACAGCAGGTGATTTATTGATACGTCTGTAATCAAACTTTTCAATTAGCTCCTGCAAGGAGAATATCTCGTTATTATCTTCGGGACTCCATCCCAGAAGAGCAATAAAATTGATGATGGCCTCGGGCAAAAATCCCTGCTCGACAAGATCCTCGAACGAGGAGGATCCGCTTCTTTTGGCAAGTTTCTTATGTTCCTCGTTTGTGATAAGCGGTAAATGAACATATGTGGGTATCTTCCAGCCGAAAGCATTATATAATCTGTCATATTGGGGTGCCGAAGAAAGATATTCGTTGCCTCTGACAACATGTGTGATCTCCATCGTATGATCATCGACAACATTGGCAAAATTGTATGTGGGATAACCGTCCGACTTTATAAGGATCATATCGTCAAGCTCTTTGTTCTCTACGGTAATATCTCCGTAAAGAATATCATGGAAAGTCGTTGTACCCTCTTGAGGGTTGTTCTGCCTTATAACATAAGGTTTACCTTCTTTAAGATTCTGTTCAATCTCCTCTTTGGAAAGAGATAAGCAATGCTTATCATATATAGAGATCTCTTTTCCTTCTACAATCTCGGTCTTAAGAGAATCGAGTCTTTCCTTTGAGCAAAAACAATAATAAGCTTCTCCTTTTTCGATCAGCTCCTTTGCATATTTAAGATAAATACCTGTCTTAACTCTCTCAGACTGAACATAAGGACCGTATCCCTTATCTTTATCGGGTCCTTCATCGTGTTCAATTCCGACCTGTTTTAAAGTTCTGTTTATGATGTCAACGGCACCCTCAACAAAACGTTCCTGATCGGTATCCTCTATTCTCAGAATAAAATCGCCGCCCTCATGCTTGGCGATAAGATACTCATAAAGAGCCGTTCTTAAATTGCCGACATGCATCTTGCCCGTAGGGCTTGGAGCATATCTTGATCTGATTTTCATAAAAAAATCCTCCTAAATAACAATCCGATCTTTAACTTTGCTTTTCGATCGGAATATATTTTCTTAAAATACTGTTTACCCATACCATATCGATGGGTTTGGGCACATAATCGTTAAATCCTTCTGAAATGAACATATCTCTGACACCGTTCATAACATTGGCGGTAAGAGCAACGACGGGTACTTTCTTCATATACTCATCGGAATCCGCTCTTATAAGATTTAACGTTTCTATACCGTCAAGTTCAGGCATCATATGATCCAGGAACACAAGATCATAATCCCTGTTCTGCTTCATAAGTTCAAGACATTCTCGACCGCTCTTGCACGTATCCACGGTAAGATTAAATGTCTTAAGCAATCCCTGCGCAACCTTTAGATTAACCGCATTGTCATCAACTATCAATACTTTTGCGTTGTTTACTTTAAGTTTTTCTTTCGAGTCTGATGAACCTGCCTTGGAAAAAACAGCGCTTTCTTTCTTTGTAGATATTCTTTGAATGATCGTAAATGTAAATTTCGATCCGACACCGTATGTACTTTCAACCGTGATATCGCCACCCATCAAAGAAACAAGTTCCCTGCATATGGCAAGGCCCAGACCGGTACCTTCCCTTACATGAGACTTATGGGAATCAAGCTGCTGAAAACTTGTAAACAGTTTTTGCAGATCTTCTTTTCTTATTCCGATACCCGAATCGGTAACCGAAACGATAAGTTTGGCGGTATCTTCTTTTATTATTTCACCCGAAACATCCAAAAGAATGTAACCGTTATCGGTAAATTTGATCGCATTGGACAAAAGGTTAAAAAGTATCTGTCTGAAACGGATCTCATCACCCACAAAAACATCCGGAAGTTCCTTAAGTATCGTATACTTAAGTTCAACATTTTTGTCCGAAAGCCTTATCTGCATCATATTCACGGTTTCCTTGATAAGACGGGACAAAGAATAGGTTACGGGAACGATCTCCATCATTCCGCTTTCCATCTTGGAATAATCAAGAATATCGTTTACCACGGCAAGTAATACTTTACTCGAATTTCTGATATTTTCAAGATTTTCTCTTGTCTGAGGTGAAAGATCTTCATTAAGTGACAGTTCCGCCATTCCGCTTATGGCATTCATGGGAGTACGTATTTCATGAGACATATTGGCCAGAAAAAGCATCTTCGAATCATTCGCACGTTCGGCTTCTTCGGCTTTTTCTGCCATACCTTTGTTGTACTCATGAGCACTTTTTACGACTATATACATGTTTATGCTGGCCGTAATATACACGAGACAATAAAATACGTAGATCAGCAAAGAATCCACCGCGTAATATAACTGTTCTTTTAGAAACAGCGCATAAGAAAGCATGCATATACACGAGCATACAAATGAAAACAATATGTACTTTTCCTGCATGAAAATTGTGAAACCGGCTGTAACAGCAAGAAAAATGAGTATCGAGTGTGCGAGTGTATGTTCCGCACACCCGATAATCGTCGTAGAAATCGCAATAGATATAAAGAGCGAATAAACAACAAAGTCTTCGTTCTTTACAAGAAGCGAAATTATAAACGAAATTGAGATCATTATGCACGAAACTATAAGCACTATCAGGCCGATATCGGTTCCGAACTTAAAATACCCGTATACAACATGAAACAGCAAAACCAGCAGGTACTCAAGCATAACAAGCCTAACGGTTTTCTGATATCCGTACATAAATGAATCCTTTCAAACAATCACTATTTCTCATCTCCAAGGAAGAAGAGAGCCACCGTACCGGGACCCGCATGAGCTCCTATCGTGGGTCCGATAAAGTTTATTATAAACTCATTTATTCCGAAACGCAAAGAAACTTCATTTTTTACGAATTCTGCATCTTCAAGACAATCTCCGTGACTGATGAAAACAATGGGATTCTTTCCTTTGTAGGAGCCCATACGCTTTTCCATTTCATCCACCAAAGATAAAAGTGATTTCTTTCTGCCTCTGACTTTGGTAAGAGGAATGAGATGTCCTTCGTTATCTACATGCAACACAGGTTTTATATTTAAAACAGTGCCGACAAATGCAGTACTCCTCGATACTCTTCCGCCTCTGAAAAGGTGATTTAAGTCATCTACGGTAAATACATGAATAAAGTTGTCCGCATGTTCTTTAAGCCACTTGGCATTGTCTTCAAGACTCATGCCTTCTTCTCGGTTCTTGCAGGCATAATATACCATAAGTCCTTCACCCAGTGAAGCTGCAAAAGAATCGATAACTTTAATGTTTACGGTAGGATCTTCTTCCTTCATTTCTTCGGCTGCTATGCGACCGCTGTTATATGTACCTGAAAGACCGGAAGAAAATGCAACATAAAGAATATTCTTGTCTGTTTTTGCAATCTCTTTAAAGCATTCTTTTGCTTCATCGGGATTGACCTGAGATGTATTGGGAAGATTTCCCTCTCTCATAAAACCGTAAAAATCTTTAGGTTCAAGTTCTTCACCGTGACCGTAACTTTTACCCTTAATGGTATAAGTAAGATTGATCACTTTAAGATCGAATTTTTCAAGCAGTTCTGCGGGGAGATCTGCGGTTGAATCTGTCAATATCGTATATGGAAACATACCCCTGCTCCTTTCAACATAACAATAATAATCAATGCGCTTTTAAGATGATAGCATTAATTCCCCTTTAAAGCAACCCATATTGTTTTACAAACCAAAGAAAGTAGTTTTAAAAACTACTTCCCTGTTGTGGATCCGAATCCACCGTTTCTTTGAGTTGTAACTTCGTCATCAAAAGTGATGGCGTACTGCATGAATATTCCCTGTGCGAAACCGTTCCCTTTTTGAAGTTCAACGGTCTTATTCTCATTGGAATCGTTTGTCACCTTAACAAAAATATGGCCTTCATTGTCGGACTCGTAGTAGTCCGCATCTATTACACCCACCGTGTTGTTAAGCTGAAGTCTGTACTTAAATCCAAGTCCCGATCTCGGATAGATCATAAACACATACTCGGGCTCCATATAAACTCTTATTCCTGTAGGTATCTTTACCGTCTTTCCGGGCTCAAGTTTAATGTCGATTGGCATATAAATGTCATATCCCGCACTCTTTGCGGTAGCCCTCTTGGGTAACTTGATCTCTTCGTAAATTTCCTTTATCTGCGAATCGGAAAATTCCGGAAACGTATCTTTAAAATCTGCGATAAATCGGTCAAAAGAAACCTTTTCAAATCTTGCAACTCTTTGCATCACTTTTACCCCTTATAATAATCCTGACAATGAAGCACCGGAACTATGGGATCGGTACTTGCGAGGGTCTTCTGAACATCAATAACACGCTGATTTGAACTTCCCTTCCACATAAGGGTTACATCAAGCTTGTCAATCTCAAATTCACCGTCCACAACTACGTCCACATCTTTCATTAAGGGATAATGATAGATGTTCTCCCAAACATCGCCGGTATAAACCCAGATAGTCTTATCGGGATATTTTTCCCTAATTTCATGGGCCAGAGCTCTTACATCCATTCTGTTTGCGGGATGAAGAGGATCGCCGCCGGAAAAAGTGATGCCGGAAATATAGGATTTATCAAGTTGTTCAAAAATCTCCGCTTTGGCAGCATCATCAAACAACAATCCGCCGTCGGGATCCCATGTACATGGATTCTGACAACCCTTGCAGCAATGATTGCAACCTGCGACCCACAGAACTACACGAAGACCGTCACCGTTCTTCATGTCGTCCTTTGTAATATTATGATAACGCATTTACATGGACTTCCTTTCTGCAATTTCAGCCATTTTGGCATCGTTTAATCTGGTATCGCCATGTACACGCGAATAGCTGAGATATCCGTTCATACGATCTATCTTTGTAAGGTTACGGCTTCCGCACTTGGGACAAACGTCCATCTCAAGTTCCTGATGTCCGCAATCGTCGCAATAGGCAAGGGAAAGATTTACGCCTTCATAAAATCCCATATCCATCGCTCTTCTTATAAGAGTCTTTACTGCATCAATATTGTAATCGATGGGATACTTAACGTACTGAATCTTTCCTCCGTTTGAAAGATCCCAGAATCTGTTCTCAAGATCCTGTTTCTGAATGGGAGTGATATCTTCGGAAACATGACAATGGAATGAGTTTGAAACATATTCCCTGTCACTTACGCCTTCGATGATACCGTACTTACGTCTGAACTGCTGAACCTGCAAACCGCAAAGGTTCTCGGCGGGTGTTCCGTAAATGGCATAAAGATTTCCGTCAGCCTCTTTAAACTCATTTATACGCTTATTGATGTATTCCAAAACCTGAACGGCAAATTCACCGTCTTCGACCAAAGACTTGCCGTTATAAAGCTCCTGGAGCTCATTAAGCGCGGTAATACCGAAACTTGCGGTAGCCGCCTTAAGAAGAGGTTTGATCTTATCGGTAAGTTTCAAATGTCCGCCGAGGAAACCGCCTTCACAATATGCAAGAGGGTTCGTGGAAGCACGCATCTCACCGAGATAAGCATAAGTTCTTATATGAAGCTGTCTTATAAGTTCAAGATAATAATCAAGAACTTCATAGAAATCTCTGCTCTCTTTTCTTGCCTTTGCAAGAATCATGGGAAGGTGCAAAGAAACGGCTCCGATATTAAATCTTCCAACAAAGATCGGAACATCGTTATCATCCGCGGGATGCATTCCGCCTCTCTCATACCAAGGGCTTAAGAATGCTCGGCAACCCATGGGAGAAATGATCTTTCCGTACTGCTTGTAAATCGATGCAACATATCCTTTACCCGTAAGAGAAAGCCAGTCGGGATACATCGTCTTTGCAGAACAAAGAACGCCTGCCTCAAATACGTCTTCAAGTTCTTTTCCCGGTCCGTGAAGGTTCTCGTCATAAAGGAAAACGATCTTAGGAAACAATACGGGCTTCTTGCACTCTTTCTTTCCCTGTCCTTTACGTCTTACATTAAGCATGGAGATGGTACCGAGCTTTGCAAATCTGCCTGTACCGGTACCTGCCGTAACGGTAATGAAAGGATAATCACCTCTTGAAGAAGCAACCGTATTGAACTTATATTCCCAACCTTGGAAACCCTGTTCAAAGTCTCTCGTTACATCCTTTAAAGCCTCAGCTTCCGCAGTATCTTTATCAATACCAAGTCTCATATACTTATCGATATACTTCGCATATGACTTCTCAGCATAAGGCTCCAAAATAAGATCAACGCTGGGAACGGTAAATCCGCCGTACTGCTGAGATGCGGCAGAAAGAACGATATCTCCTATAACGTCAAAAGCCGTATCAAGAGTCTTGGGCTCGTTGTACCAGATGTTACCCATCTCAAAACCGCCCGACAAAACATGTTCAACGTCAAACAGACAGCAGTTCATCGTATCACGTCTTGCGGACATATCATGAACATAGATATATCCGTCACGGCATGCCTGAATCTCTTCCGTCGTCATAAAGAACTTTTGATAAAGTTCCTTGTTTAGCTGATTGAATATAAGACTTCTCTTTGTGGAAACAAGCGCAGAATCGGTGTTTGCATTTTCTTTGTCACCGATATACATGATAGACTGACTCTTCTTGTAAACGTCATCAAGCATACGTACAAAGTCCTGCTTATAATTACGATAATCTCTGTAGGATTTCGCAACTATGGGCTTAACGTCTTCAAGTGCAGTCTCAACGATATTGTGCATAACGGGAATCGGTATCTCGCTTACATCCATATCATTGATTCGATCTACAACAAACTTACAGATCTTCTCATTATCTTCAACGGTAAACTTTGTAAGCGCTCTGTACGCACTTTTCGCTACCGCATTAACGACCTTCTGAACATTAAAAGCCTCGCGGCTTCCGTCCTTCTTAATTACCCAGACTTCCTTATTCGGCTTAAACTTTTCGCCGTAATCAATGTCTTTACACTCTTCAGTCTGACTCATAACGTTTCCTTCCCTCTAATACAAATATTAGTTATATTTCTGTTGTTAAAACACAATATATTGTGCTCTCTTCATTATAGGAAACAACTTCTGGAGTGTCAATTAATTTATTAAGAAAAAATGAATTTCATCTCAAGTTCACGTATTAAGAGAATAGCCTGTGTCGTCAAGCAGATTGTCACTTTCGGCAGATTGACAGGCCATTTGGTCGCAGCGTTCGTTTTCGGGATGGCCGTTGTGGCCTTTGATCCATTCAAATTTGACCATGTGAGGTTCCATGGCGGCAAGAAGTCGTTTCCAGAGGTCGACGTTCTGGACGGGCGATTTGTCGGATTTGCGCCAGTTTTTGGCAACCCATGATTCGATCCAATGCTGGTTGAAGGCGTCAGTAAGGTATTTCGAATCGGAAATCAATGTGACGGCACATGGTTTGGTAAGGGCTTCAAGGCCTATGATGGCACCGAGAAGTTCCATACGATTGTTTGTGGTGAGTTTATATCCTTCGGAATAGGTGGCTTCGTGAAGAACACCGTTTTTGTCGATGTAGTGAAGGATGGTGCCGTAGCCGCCGGGGCCGGGGTTTCCTTTGGAGGAACCGTCTGAATATATTGTTACGTTCATGCTTCCCATAATCCTTTCTCAAGGAATGCTTCCGCACGTTTGGAGGCATTGTCTACAATTGTTTCTTCGAATCCCATTACACTTAACAGTTTGATCGCATTTCTGCCGGTAGCGCGGCCGGAGTTAAGTTTGTAGTTAAACAGGACGTCGTTGTCGAGTATTTCTTCTTCAAAGTGATAGTTGTCAAACCTGTCTTCAAGAAGGAACGTAAGCTCACCGTCGTGTGTTGCGGCAAAGCAAAGAACGCCGAGATCGGCGAAATGCCTAAGTATTTCCGTGCTGGCCGAGATGCGTTCTACGGTATTGGTACCCCGAAGTACTTCGTCTACGAAGCAGACAATCTTCTTGTCGCTATTGGCGCTTGCAAAATCAAGTATTCTCTTGATAGCTTTGATCTCAACCATGAAGTAACTGTCGCCTTCAAGATTGTCACGTAATGACATGGATGAAAACAAAGAGTAAAGTTCTCCGGAGTAACTGTCACATAAAACGGTGTAAATTGTCTGTGCAAACAAAATGTTGATGGCAACAGTTTTAAGGAAAGTGGATTTACCCGATGCATTGGAACCGGTAAGGAGAACTCCTCTGTTAACATTTATTGAGTTCTTTACCGGATCGTTTATAAGGGGATGATAAGCATTTTTAAGTGAAAGCTCACCGGCAAATTGTGGTTCCGCGAAACTGTCTATCGACGCTCTGTACATGGCGATATCGAGATAAAATTCAACAGTGCCCAGTTCATTGTAAAGGTCTTCGATAAGATCCATGTTACCTTTAACAAATGAAAGCATCTTGTAAAAATTTATGATATCTATGTGAAAGAGCATCTTACCGTAGTCGGCGATTATCTCGAAGGGATTGCCCGCTCCCACCTGTGAACTCTTGCTTACTATCCTGCCGGCTCTTTTTGTGAAAGGATTAAGTTTATCCACGTAGTCTTCCACCGCAGAAAGCTCATCGGAAATAACTTCGATATTTCTGCC
>JAGCTJ010000015.1 GCA_017963665.1 Lachnospiraceae bacterium
CTTATGCTTTTATTCCTTTTGTTCGTGCTGTTGTTTGACTACGCATGCTTAAAAGGTTTCAAGGCACTTGAGTTTGTTTTAAGATCCCACTATCTGTTTAAGTGCTTCATTTTCATTTTGCTTGTAGCGATCGTTGCCGTTTTCGGTATCTACGGAACCGCATTCGACGCATCGTCGTTTATCTATATTCAGTATTAAAGGAGAAAGATTTTGCAGAAAAAGTATATCTACAGAACAGCAAAGATCATACTTTTGGCCGCTATGCTCATAACGGTTTTATTCGTGCTGCAAAACATTCTTCGCCATAAGAGCATTTACAAGCTGGACGAGACTCCCGAGACCGAGATGTGGCAGGAATTTTACGGCCTTGAAAAGAACAGTCTCGACGTTGTATTCTTCGGCAACAGCCACGTCTACAACGGGATCAATCCTGCAGTACTGTACGAGGAAACCGGTCTTAAGAGCTTTGACATGTCATCGTCGAACCAGGATCTTTTTGTTTCCTATCATCTCTTCAAAGAGATGTTAAAGACCCAGTCACCAAGCGTGGTCGTTTTGGATACTTATGCGCTTCATCTTAACCTTACTCCCAAGGAAGAATCCATGAGGAGTACATATTATAAGATGGCCTTTGACGATATGAAGCTTTCTTCCAACAAGATCGAAGCCGTCAGAGAATGGAAAAAAGAAAAAGACGACATAGACATAGTCGAGAGACTTTTCCCCATATTTGAATATCATTCACGTTGGGAAGAGCTTAACGACGCGGATTTTTCCAAAGACGCTTTAAGAAGTGTCAATCTTGGATACGCATATTCCTTCAAGACCTGTGAAGGAAAAGAGTTTAAAGGATACGATCTTTACGATGAGCCCATGGAACCCGATTATAAGTATCGTGCTCAGCTTGATAAGATAATCAAACTTGCAAACGAGAACAACATAGAGCTTGTCCTCGTATTGCTTCCGGATATGACCATCGAGTCGGGAACCGCCGCCGCAACGGGGCAGATAGCCGATGAGAACGGCCTTATGTTCTTAGATTACAACGAAGCATCGAGACTTAATGTTCTTAACATCGTTCCCGAAAAAGAGATGAGAGATGTGCATCATATGAACGCTTTCGGAGCGGTGAAACTAACCAAGGCCCTGGCGAAAGATCTGACTGATCTCGGAGTTGTTTCTTCGGGCAGCAATGCTTATTTTGATAAAAAGCTTTCGTATCACAACAAGGTGATGCTAAACCGTGAAGTTTCGACGATCGAAGATTACGGGACTTATGTGGATACGGTATTGAACAACGAATATATCGTGTTTGTCAGCGCAAAAGAGGAAGCCTTTGAGGGATTGACCGATTCGGACAAAGATGCCCTGATGCGCGGTTTCACGGGCTTAGACCTAAGCGATTGCTGGGGAAGAAGCTTCGTGGGAGTAAGCGGTCCCGAGAAATACTTCCTAAATAAAGACGATCACCTATGCCGTTCGGACGGCAGAGCATCTTATACAATATTAAATACCGAGAAGATCGATCTTTCATCGACGTTAAAAGACGGCACCGGATTTGAACTTGAAAGCATAGGCTATTTCGCGGGAGCGGAAAGCGAAGATGGGTTCAACGCCGAAATAAAGGTAGCCGGAAGAGATCTGGCGGAAAATGAAAACGGTCTTAATTTCGTAATATACGACCCGTTGACCAAAGAAGTCATCGATTGGTGTGTATTCATATCTTCGGTGGAAGATAAGCCGATATACCGGTCTTTTTACCTCGATCGATGATTATGTTTGCAAAACGGCGCGTTTTCGTATAACATTGTGATTCAGAGTTTATTATAAGAAATATATTTTTAGGAGATATAGATATGAAAAACGGAGAAAGGGTATACAACCCCAAAGAGATAGAGCCCAAATGGCAAAAATACTGGGCCGATCATGAAACGTTCAAAACGGATGTATGGGACTTTTCAAAGCCCAAGTTTTATGCGCTTGACATGTTCCCTTATCCTTCGGGTGTAGGTCTTCATGCAGGACATCCTGAAGGCTACACTGCAACAGATATAGTTTCCCGTATGAAGAGAATGCAGGGTTACAACGTTCTTCATCCCATGGGATACGATTCTTTCGGACTTCCCGCAGAGCAGTACGCTGTAACTACCGGTAATCATCCCAACGGATTTACCGAGGAAAACATAAAGACCTTCTCAAAGCAGCTTAAAGAGCTGGGCTTCGACTATGACTGGAGCAAGATGGTTGCCACTTCCGATCCCAAGTTTTACAAGTGGACACAGTGGATATTCAAACAGCTTTATCTTGACGGATATGCAAAGTATATCGACATGCCCGTAAACTGGTGCGAAGAGCTGGGAACCGTTCTTTCAAACGATGAGGTCATCGACGGAAAATCGGAGCGTGGCGGATATCCCGTTATACGTAAGAACATGAAGCAGTGGGTTATCGACCAGCCTGCATTCGCGGAGAAACTTCTTGAAGGTCTCAACGAGATTGACTGGCCCGAATCCACAAAAGAGATCCAGCGTAACTGGATCGGCAAGTCTACAGGTGTCGAGGTTGAGTTTGAGATCGTGGGCGGCGGAAAGTTCTCGATCTTCACTACATGTATCGAGACGATCTACGGTATCACCTTCATGGTACTTGCTCCCGACGGGCAGATCGTAAAAGACCTCATGCCCCGCATTCAGAATAAAGAAGAAGTACAGGCATATATCGACGAGACACTCAAGAAAAACGATCTTGACCGTACCGAACTTAATAAAGGAAAGACGGGATGCGAACTTAAGGGCGTTTCCTGTATCAACCCCGTAAACGGCAAAGAAGTCCGCATGTTCATCGGTGATTTCGTACTTGCAAATTACGGAACCGGTGCCGTTATGGCGGTTCCTTCACACGACCAGCGTGACTTTGAATACGCTGTTGCTCACAACATCGATATGATCCAGGTTATCGAAGGAAGAGACGTTTCTGAGTGCGCTTTCGAGAAACACGATTATCTCGGAAAGGGCTGCAAACTCATCAATTCCGAAGAGTTTACCGGACTTACGGTAGAGGAGGCAAAAGAAGCAATTACCTCCAAACTTGAGAAGATGGGCGTTGCCAAGAGAACGGTCAACTACCACTTCCGTGAGTGGATATTCGCCCGTCAGCGTTACTGGGGCGAGCCCGTGCCGATAGTACACGGCGATGACGGAAAGATCTACGCTCTTGACGATTCTGAACTTCCTCTTGTTCTTCCCGAACTTGAGGACTACAAAGGAAAGAACGGCAAAGCTCCTCTTGAAAACGCAACCGAATGGAAGAAATATGACAACAACGGAATAAAGGGAACCCGTGAGACATCCACCATGCCCGGTTCCGCAGGTTCTTCCTGGTATTACTTCAGATATATCGATCCCGATAACGACAATGAATTTGCCAATCAGGAACTCTTAAAGCATTGGATGCCCGTGGATCTTTACATCGGCGGACCCGAACATGCGGTAGGACACCTTATGTATTCACGTATCTGGAACAGATACCTTTACGACAAAGGCCTTGCTCCCACAAAAGAGCCCTTCAAGAAGCTTGTTCACCAGGGTATGATCCTTGGAGAGAACGGTATCAAGATGGGTAAGAGATTCCCTGAATTTGTAGTTAATCCTTCGGATATCGTAAGAGATTACGGGGCAGACACGTTAAGACTTTACGAGATGTTCATGGGACCTTTGGAAGTATCAAAGCCCTGGAGCAACGACGGTGTAGTCGGAGCACGTAAGTTCATCGGACGTGTATGGGCATTCATTACCAACGAAGACAATCTTACGGATACAAACGACGGATCACTCACAAAGCTTTATCACCAGACTGTAAAGAAGGTTTCAAGCGACTTTGAGAAGCTTGGCTTCAACACCGCGATATCACAGCTTATGATCTTCATGAATGCGGCTTACAAGGCAGGAAGCTGTCCTAAGGAGTATGCGGAAGGTTTTGTAAAGATGTTCTCCTGCATCTGCCCTCATACGGGTGAAGAACTTTGGAACATCCTCGGACACGATTCAACCATCGCATACGAGAAATGGCCCGAGTACGATGAGGAACTTTGCAAGGACGATACCATCGAGATCGGTGTTCAGGTTAACGGTAAAGTTAAAGGCACCATCGAAGTAGGCGTTGACGAGGATTCCGACAGCGCACTTAAGAAAGCTCATGAGCTTTCCGGCGTTAAGGCGGCCTGCGACGGCAAGACCATCGTTAAAGAGATCTACGTAAAAGGACGTATAGTAAATATCGTAGTTAAGTGATCATATCCCGCTCGAAAGAGCGGGATATTTTTTCGGATATTTTCTGTAAAGTTTTTGCAAAAACAGTTTGTTTCTTAAATAAGTATTTGTTACAATACTGTTGATGACTTTTTAGGAGGAATTATGAAATGGCGATGAGACTTGTTACACGTTCGGATTTTGACGGACTTGCATGCGGTGCGCTCCTGTTGGAAGCCGGAGTTATAGATCATTGGATGTTCGCACATCCCAAGGATCTTCAGGACGGACTTGTCGAGATCACTGAAAACGACTGTCTTGCAAACGTGCCTTACGTGCCCGGTTGCGGAATGTGGTTCGATCATCATTCAAGTGAAATGGAACGTCTTGAACTTGCCGGCAAATACAAAGGAGAAAGCAGGATCACACCTTCTTGCGCAAGGATCATTTATGAATATTACGGCGGCAAAGAAAAGTTCCCGAACTTTGACGATATGATGGTTGCCGTTGATAAAGTTGACTCCGGTAATCTTACGATCGATGAGATCATGAACCCCACCGGATGGATATTGGTAGGATTTTTGATGGATCCCAGAACAGGCCTCGGAAGATGGCGTAAGTTCACCGTATCAAACTACCAGCTTATGGAGAAACTTATGGTAGCCTGCAAAGACAAGACTACCGAAGAAATACTCGCTATGCCCGATGTTATTGAAAGAATCGAAGTTTACAACGAGCAGACCGAGAACTTTAAGAAGATGGTTACCGAGCACACAAGAGTTGAAGGAAAGGTTATCATTACCGATCTTCGCGGTGTTGAGCCCATCTACACCGGTAACCGTTTCATGATCTACAGTATGTATCCCGAGCAGAACATTTCCGCTTGGATCGTAAGCGGACGCGGCGGCATGGGATGCTCCGCGGCAGTAGGCTACAGCATTATCAACAAGACCTGTGACGTCAATGTAGGAAGTCTTATGCTTAAGTATCACGGCGGCGGACACAAGAAAGTAGGTACCTGCCAGTTCACAGACGAGAACATGGCTACCGAACTTCCCAAGATGCTGGAAGAGCTTTGTACCATGGCAAATCAGTAAACAAACATTTACGAGGAGACCGAAAAAGGTCTCCTTTTTTTATTTGAAAAAAGCGCGGTGTTTCAATATTGACAAAGAATAACACTATTTTGAGGCAAAAAGTGAAAAAATATTGATTGGGTAGTGTGATAACGTGATAACACACTAAAGCAAATGCGGTTATGTCAACCATTTCTATGTGGAATATGCACAATGGAATTCGTGAACAACCATTTACGCATAGTGAAAAATAACAAAATATCAAAAATGTTCAATTTCCTCTTGAACCCTCGTGAAAAAACTGATAAATATTTAATTAACAGGGGAAAACAATAAAGTAACAAAGGGAATTTTCTTATTGCAAAATAAGGGAATGCAAAGGAGAGGAAAACTGTGAAGAATAACAGGATCAAAGTAAGACGGGAAATCAGAACTGAAATATGGGTAGCAATACTTGCGATCTTAGCGCTGGGTGCATGCTACTTCTTCAGGGGATGCAAATACGATCTTTTGGTTACGATACTTGGTATGGTAACCGTATTTTCCGGAACAGGTTCTTATTCGTAAGAAACGCTAAATAGCTTGAATCTATAATCTGGCAGTTTTAATCCTAACAGGAAAGAAGCGATCAATCGGTCGCTTCTTTTTTGTTTGATAACGGGTAACATTCTATATTGACATATTGACCCAAGATTGCTATCATGAAAACGGAAAACGATTTCCGTATTATCAAGGGAGGAAGATCACTATGGTTTCGATCAAAGATGTTGCCAAGGAGGCAGGTGTAGCGGTATCTACCGTATCTAAAGTATTAAACAGCTATCCCAATGTCAGTGAAGCTACGAGAAAGAAGGTCAACGAAGCGGCCAAGAAGCTTAACTTTGTACCCAATGCCGTGGCGAGCGCACTTTCAAGTAAAAGAGTCGCAAGAATAGCCATTCTTATGAATCAGGCGGCACAGGCGACTGCGATCGATGAGATCGATATGAGTTATATTTCGGGAGCGATCGTAAAAGCGAAGGAAATAGGACTTGATGTCATCACGATCTTTTATTCCATGTTTGAAGACAAGCCTCTGAACGAGCTTATCGCATATTTAAGATCCCAGAGCATTGCGGGCCTTTTGATATACGGACTTTCAAAAGACGACGATGTACTCATCGAACTTGTAAAGAGCGAAGAGTTCAAGTGTGTAGTCGTTGATGCGGATATCGTAAACGAACGTACTTCCTGTGTCATGATAGACCAGGCTCAGGCACAGTACGATGTTGTAAATGAAGTGTTAAAGACCGACAGCGCAAGCCGTATCCTTTATATAAAGGGAAAAGACAACGGTTTCGTTACGGAGTTAAGAACCGCAGGTATCAAGCGTATATGCGAAGAACGCGGCATCGAGCTTATGATCGAGCAGGGTGAGTTCTCGGAGAAGAAAGCCCGGGAGATCACATTCGCAAAGGCTAAAGATTGCGACATGATCGTATGCGCATCCGATATGATGGCCATAGGCGCCATGAAGGCACTTACCGAGATGGATATCTTCAGACCTGTCTGCGGTTTTGACGGTATAACACTTATGGGTTACGCGGGAAAACAGATGAGCACCGTAAAACAGGACTTCTACAACATTTCCGCAACCGCAGTCGAAGAGATCGACAGATTAAGATCGGGCGAGACCGGACGTAAAGTCGTTCCCGAGCACAAAGTGGTCAAATTACAGTATCTTGACATTATAAGATAGGGGGTTGTTACTATGTCACTTCGCGCAGATATGCAAAAGGAAGTAATGTTAATGAATATGGAGACCGAACTCGAAGACAGAGCTAAACGCCAGTACGGCAAAGCTTTTTCCGAGTGCGACAATAAAGAGGTCTATTTCATTTTACTTTCACTTACCAAAGAAATGTGTGAGCTTGCCGAGAGGATAAGCGGAGACAAGAAGGTTTATTATATTTCCGCGGAATTTCTTATCGGAAAACTTTTGTCGAACAATCTTTTGAACCTCGGTCTTTACGACAAGGTTGAAGAGATACTTAAAAAGAGCGGAAAGACTCTCGCTGAAATAGAAGAGTTTGAGCCCGAACCTTCACTGGGTAACGGCGGTCTGGGAAGACTTGCGGCATGTTTCCTCGATTCCTTGGCTACCCTTGGCATTCACGGCGACGGAATCGGCTTAAACTATCACTTCGGATTGTTTAAGCAGGTTTTCAAGAACAAACTTCAGAAGGCGGAAAAGAACGACTGGATCGAGCCCAAGTCATGGCTTGTGGACACCGGTGTTTCTTTCCCCGTGCAGTTTGGAAACATGACCGTTCATTCAAAACTCTACGACATCGATGTTGTGGGCTTCAGAAACGGTACAAACAAGCTTCATCTTTTCGATATCGAGTCCGTTGACGAATCCATCGCAGAGCAGGGCATTGACTTTGATAAGACGAAGATCAAAAAGAATCTGACACTTTTTCTTTATCCCGATGATTCCGATGAAGCAGGAAATCTTTTGAGGGTTTACCAGCAGTACTTCATGGTTTCAAACGCAGCTCAGCTCATCTTAAAAGAGTTAAAAGAGCAGCAGTACGATTTAAGAAGAATGTACGATTTCTGCGTCATCCAGATAAACGATACCCATCCTACCCTCATCATTCCCGAGCTTATAAGAATTCTTGTAAACGACAAGGCATTCACCATGGACGAGGCGATCGAGGTCGTAAGCAAGTGTATCGCATACACGAATCATACGATACTTGCGGAAGCGCTTGAAAAGTGGCCTCTTGAGTATATCGAGAAGGTTGCTCCCCAGCTCGTTCCCATCATCAAAGAGCTGGATAAGAGAGTTAAGGCACTTCACCGTTCATCCAAGGTGCAGATCATCGACAAGGAAGGTCTTGTACACATGGCTCACCTTGATATTCATTACGGATTCTCGGTTAACGGCGTTGCGGCTATCCACACCGAGATCTTAAAGAACACCGAGCTTAACGCGTTTTACAAGCTCTATCCCGAGAAGTTCAACAACAAGACCAACGGTATCACCTTCAGAAGATGGCTTCTTTCCTGCAACCACGAACTTTCGGATTACATCACTTCTCTCATCGGACCTTATTACAAAAAGGACGCAAGCCAGCTTGAGAAGTTATTGGAGTACAAAGAAAACGAAATGGTACTCGATCGTATCTCCGAGATAAAGATGGACAACAAGAAGGCTCTTGCCAAGTACATCGCTGAAAAAGAAGGCATAACCATCGATCCTCATTCGATATACGATATCCAGGTTAAGCGACTTCATGAGTACAAGCGTCAGCAGATGAACGCTTTATACATCATACATAAATATCTTGAGATCAAGCACGGAAGGATCCCTTCAACGCCCATCACATTCATCTTCGGCGGAAAAGCGGCTCCGGCTTATGTGATCGCAAAAGACGTGATCCATCTTATTTTGACGATTGCAGACATCGTGAACAACGATCCCGAAGCATCGAAGTACATGAAGGTCGTAATGCTTGAAAACTACAACGTAAGTTACGCTGAGAAGGTCATTCCCGCATGTGACGTTTCCGAGCAGATATCACTTGCTTCAAAGGAAGCCAGCGGAACGGGCAATATGAAATTCATGCTTAACGGTGCCGTTACTCTCGGTACAAGAGACGGAGCCAACGTTGAGATCGGCGAGCTTGTAGGCGAAGACAATATCTATTTCTTCGGCGAAGATTCGGATTCGGTGATCAAACATATTGCGAAGAAGGATTACAAGCCTCACGATTATTACGATAAATCCAAGACGATCCGTACGGCCGTTGACTTTATAACAAGCGAGAAGTGCTTAAAGGCCGGCATGCGCGAAAATCTTGAGAGATTAAAGAACAATCTCATTAACGAAGATCCTTTTATGACGCTTCTTGATTTTGAAGCATATATCAAGCGCAAAGAAGAGATCTTCGCAGATTACGAGAAGCGTACTCTTTGGAAGAAGATGATGCTTACAAACATTGCCAACGCAGGTTTCTTCTCATCTGACCGCACCATCGCAGAATACAACCGTGACATATGGCACATCAATGCTTAAAGTGTTATTATTATAGAACAATGTAAACAGTAACGGTCCTTGGGAGGATTACGATATGCGTTCAAGCGGTATTTTGATGCCGATCTTTTCACTGCCGAGTAAGTACGGAATCGGCGGTCTTACTAAAGAAGCATATGATTTCGTTGATTTTTTGAGCGATGCAAAGCAGAAGTATTGGCAGATACTTCCGCTGGGACCGACGGGTTACGGTGATTCGCCGTATCAGTCGTTCTCCACATTTGCGGGCAATCCGTATTTCATCGACCTCGATGAGCTTGTAAAAGACGGGCTTTTAACCGAGGATGAGTGCGCACGCTACGATGCTTCGGGAGACGATGAATACATCGATTACGAGAGGGTTTATTTCAACCGTTTCGATCTCCTCAGGATCGCTTACGAAAGAAGCAACATAAGAAACAACAATCTGTTTTGCGAGTTCATTCATGACAACGCTTACTGGCTCGACGATTACGCGCTTTTCATGGCGGTAAAGCGTGAGTTTGGCGGAAAAGCATGGATCGAATGGGACAAAGATATTCGTGTCCGCACCCCCGAAGCGTTGGAACGCTACAAAAGGGAACTTTGGGACGAGATAGATTTCTTTAAGTTCCAGCAGTACTATTTCTCAAAGCAGTGGAAAGCCCTTAAACACTATGCAAACGACAAGGGAATAGAGATAGTGGGTGACATCCCGATATACGTTGCCTTCGACTCCTCCGATGCCTGGTCCCATCCGGAACTTTTCGAGCTTGATAACGAGAACATACCGATCAAAGTTGCGGGATGCCCGCCCGATCCTTTTGCAATAACGGGTCAGCTTTGGGGCAATCCGCTTTACGAGTGGGAATACCACAAAAATACCGGTTATGACTGGTGGGTAAAGAGAATAGGATATTGCTTCGATCTTTATGACGTGGTGAGAATAGACCACTTCAGAGGCTTCGACGAATACTATGCGATCCCTTACGGAGACCCCACCGCGGAGAACGGTGAATGGAAGAAAGGTCCCGGATACGATTTCTTTGCAACCATCAACGAGAAACTGGGCGCAAAGAAGATCATTGCCGAAGATCTGGGCTTTTTGACCGATTCGGTCAGAGACCTTGTAAAGCAGACCGGATACCCCGGAATGAAGGTTCTTCACTTTGCTTTCGACTCATCGCCTCACAGCGAATACCTTCCTCACATGATAGGTCACAACAGCGTCATCTATACGGGTACTCATGACAATGAGACTTCCAGAGGCTGGTATTTAAGAAACTGCGAAGAAGATAAACGCACCGCAAAGTATTTCGATGATTATACGGGAAATGATTTTGTGGATACCGCCGCCATGGCAATGATAAGACTTGCCATGAGTTCGGTTGCGGATACCTGCATAATAATGATGCAGGATTACCTTAACCTGGGAAACGAGGCGCGCATCAACAAGCCGTCGACTTTGGGTAACAACTGGGGATGGCGTATGGAAAAGGATGCACTCGATCCCCTTCTTGCCGAAGAGATCGCAAACTTAACCTACGTCTACGGAAGATGCTAGACTATTTGTTTTGACATATTGGAATTATGATATTTGGGGTCGTCGGTGACTTCTTTTCCAAACCACTTTGGAGGTAAGAAGCTCTCGGCGGCCTCTTTTGTTGCAAATTCCACCTCTGCCATGAGTAAGGGCGCAAAGGGCGGGGCAAACTCGTCAAGCTCTATCGTAAGATCGCCAAGCGGTATAAAGAAACGTTTTTTCTTTATGATATTTCCGTCGGATTTTTCTATAAGATGCTCGAAGGCTTCTTTTGTCAAAGGAAGATTGTATTCTTCTCTTATCATAAGCCCGGAGCCTTTGTAAGTAAGATAATATTCGTCACCTTCTCTTCGTACCCTTACGACGGGGGAGGTGTTTAAATACCCTTGAACAAACTCTTTGTAAGGGTATTTTTCATATTCGAAGGAACCTTTTTCTATGAGGAATTTTCTTTCTATCTCCATGCTTTTATCCTTTATGGTAATTGTTAAATGAGCAGTTTTATTGTAACATAGTAAAGTGTAGGTGAAAATCGGATTTCACTTATGCAAAAACTATTTATATTGGAGGGGACCATGCAAATAGGAGTATTTTTTGCCGAGAGATTCGAGGAGATCGAGGCAGTGTCGCCGGTTGATATCTTAAGAAGAGCCGGGCACGAAGTTTTTACGGTGTCGGTAGGACATTCACACCATGTGATGGGGTCACATGGGTTTATGATCAAGACCGACTATTGCATTGATGAGATCCATATCGATAATTTTGATATGATAGTGCTTCCGGGCGGCCCCGGTCACAAAGATCTGGAAAAATGCGACAAACTTATGAGAAAGGTCAAGAAATTCAACGACCAGGGCAAGTACATAGCCGCAATATGCGCAGCGCCCACCATACTGGGTCGTCTCGGAATACTTGCGGGCAAGAAAGCCACATGTTTCCCGGGAATGGAAGCGGAACTTTACGATGCAACGTATACGGGAAGCGAGGCAGAGATCGACGGCAACATCATAACCGGCCGTTCCGCGGGCTGTGCCGTACCTTTTGCGCTTAAGATAGTTGAGGCGCTGGACGGTATCGAAAAAGCCAAAGAAGAGGCGCTTAAAATCTACTACGATCATATTTAAGGAAGTACATATATGAATGCTTTGGAAACAATCAAAAAATACGGTCAGGAGCAGCTTTTGCTTTTTGAAAGAGAACTCACCGACGAGCAAAAGAACAAGCTCTATTCTCAGATCGAATCACTCGATTTCGATCTTTTAAAGAATATCGAGGAAAAGCCCGCACTTAACAAAGGCGTTATATCACCTCTTAAGGCGATGGAACTTATAGAGATAAACGCTTACAGGGAAGAACTCAAAAACATCGGTCTCGACGCCATCAGAAACGGAAAAGTCGGCGCAGTAATGCTTGCCGGCGGTATGGGAACGAGACTTGGTTCCGACGATCCCAAAGGTATGTACAACGTCGGTATCACAAGAAAACTTTATATTTTCCAGTGTCTTATAAACAATCTCTTTGACGTGGTTCACGAGTCCGGTTCATATATCCCGCTTTTCATCATGACAAGCGATCTTAACTACGAATCAACGACAGAGTTTTTCGAAGACAAAGACTATTTCGGATATCCCAAGGATTACGTTCATTTTTTCAAGCAGGAGATGGCTCCCGCTTGCGATTACAACGGAAAAGTATTCCTTGAAGCAAAAGACAAAGTAGCCGTATCACCAAACGGTAACGGCGGATGGTTCTTATCGATGATGAGAACGGGCATGCTTGAAAAGGTAAAAGATTACGGCATCGAATGGCTCAACATCTTTGCCGTTGATAACGTATGCCAGCGTATTTGCGATCCCGCATTTATCGGCGCCACCATCAAAAAGGATAAAACTGTGGGCGCAAAGGTCGTAAGAAAGGCTACTCCCGATGAGCGTGTGGGCACCATCTGCCTTGAGGACGGAAAGCCTTCCATCATCGAATACTACGAACTTACCGATGAGATGGCCGAAGAACGTGATGAGCGCGGTGAGAGAGTCTATAACTTCGGCGTTATACTCAATTATCTTTTCAGAGTCGATGAGCTTGAGGAGATAGTAAAGAAGAGCCTTCCTTACCACGTTGTAGAAAAGAAGATCCCTTATATAGACGAGAAAGGAAACTTCATAAAACCTGAAAGTCCCAACGGATACAAGTTTGAGCAGCTGGTGCTTGATATGATCCATCTTGCCGCTTCCTGCCTTCCTTACGAAGTTGAAAGAGAGCGTGAATTTGCTCCCATCAAGAATAAGACCGGTGTCGATTCCGTTGAGTCCGCAAGAGAACTTCTTAAGTTAAACGGGGTAGAGCTTTAATGTGAATATGAGCGCTTGGCGCTTCATATAAAATAAGCGCTTCAGGCGCAGGAGAGGAAAAAGAAAATGTTTAGCGTAACGAACATCCTTATTTTTGTCACGATCGTTGCGTATCTTGCCATGGTTGTATTTGTTGGCTTTAAGTTCTCCAAGCAGAACAAAGATACCGACGATTTCTATTTGGGCGGTCGTAAACTCGGACCGTTCGTAACCGCCATGAGTGCCGAGGCATCGGACATGAGCTCGTGGCTTCTGCTGGGACTTCCCGGTGTTGCTTATCTTTCCGGTCTTGCCGATGCGTCATGGACGGCTATCGGACTTGCACTGGGAACTTATCTTAACTGGCTTATCGTTGCCAAGAAGATAAGGAGATATTCGGTCAAGATCAATGCGATCACAATTCCCGAATTCTTCACAAAGAGATATCACGATAAGAAGAACGTACTTCAGACCATCGCTGCAGTTGTCATCGTCGTTTTCTTTATCCCTTATACGGGATCGGGATTTGCGGCATGCGGTAAGCTTTTCCAGAGTCTTTTCGGTATCAATTACCACGCAGCCATGATAGTCAGCGCAGTTGTCATCGCCATCTACACATCTCTCGGCGGATTTTTGGCAGCTTCAACGACTGACTTTATTCAGTCTATCGTTATGACGATCGCGATCATCACCGTATTCGGCTTCGGTGTATCCGTTGCCGGCGGATGGGGCGCCGTTATGGACAATGCCAGCGCACTTCCCGGATATCTTGCTCTTACGGCATCTCACGTGGCATCGACCGGAGGATCATCCCCTTACGGATTTTTGACGATAGTTTCGACAATGGCTTGGGGACTTGGATATTTCGGTATGCCTCATATACTTTTAAGATTCATGGCAGCCAGAAAAGAAGAGGAACTTACCTTCTCGAGACGTATCGCTTCGGTATGGGTCGTTATCTCCATGACGGTTGCGATCTTCATCGGTGTAGTAGGCCTTGCTATGAGCAATGTCGGCGCTATCGATAAACTTGAAGGAAGCGCTTCAGAGACAGTACTTGTTAAGATCGCAAACCTTCTTGCAACCCACAACTGGCTTTGCGCAGTTATAGCAGGTGTCATACTTGCGGGCGTTCTTGCGGCTACAATGTCTACCGCGGATTCACAGCTCTTGGCAGCTGCTTCTTCGATCACCGAGGACATCATCACAGCTAAGTTCGGTATCAAATTTGACGCAAAGAAGCAGATGCTTGTTGCAAGAATCTCGGTTCTTTGCATCTCACTTTTCGGTATGGTAATAGCATGGAATCCCGACAGCTCCGTATTCAAGATCGTATCTTTCGCATGGGCAGGCTTCGGTGCCGCATTCGGACCGGTAGTACTGCTTGCACTCTTCTGGAAGAGATCGAACCTTCCCGGCGCAATTTCAGGTATGGTTGCCGGCGGTGCAATGGTATTCCTTTGGAAATTCGTAATATCCAAGCTCGGCGGAGCATTTGCGATCTACGAACTCCTTCCCGCATTTATCTTTGCTATCATCATTAACGTCGTGGTTTCTGTTTGCACAAAAGAACCTGATGCAGAGATGGTTAAAGAGTTCGACGAGGTCAATGCAAATAATTAATTAATTGCTTTATGGTACGCCGTTGTATATATATACAGCGGCGTATGTTTATCACGTTTAACTGAGGAGTTAATTTGGTATGAAGAAAACCGGATTGTATAAGAAGATGCTCACAATGGCGGTGGCTCCCATTCTTATTTTAGGGCTTTCGCTTACGGTATTCTGCTATACGAGATTTACAAACACCATATATGAGCAGGCACAGGAGGACATGATAAATGTCGCCCGTTCCGTCATGCTCGCATATGACATGAAATACAGCGGAGATTACTATCCGGTTAAAGATGCGTCCGGTAATTTCGATTTTTATAAGGGCGAGGCAGATATCACCAATGAGACTCAGATAGTCGACGATTTTAAGAAAGCCACAGGCACCGAGATATCCCTTCTTTATATGGATATGAGAGTAAACACCACCTTTGCGGCTTATGACGGAACGAGATTTACCGGCGTGTGCACAAATGAAGACACCACCGAGAAAGTATTGGGCAAAGGTCAGACCGTAAAATATTCCAACGTAAAGATGTTTAATGACGATTATCTTCTCGTATACGTTCCCCTTGAGAACGCAGACGGAAGAATAATCGGTATGGTGGAAGTGGCAAGACCCAGTACAGCCATGACAGTTTCCGTGGTTCATGCTGTATGGCCCATACTCGTATTTGCTCTCGGTTTTATGCTCTTTGGCGCCATCGTTTCCTACAGGAGTACAAAAGAGATCACAAATGTGCTCTCAAAACTTCAGACCTTCATGAACAAGGTTGCCGGCGGAAATCTTACGACCGAGCTGGACATAGACGTACTTAAGAGAACCGACGAACTGGGCGAGATATCAAAATCTGCGACTTCGATGCAAAAGAGCATAAGAGGCTTCGTGGAGACCGATCCTTTGACCAAGCTCGGAAACAGAAGATTTTTCTTAAACCAGACGGACAGAGTCATCACAAGATCCCAGGCATCGGGTCTTCCCTTCTCCATCGCCATCGCCGATATCGATTTCTTTAAAAAGGTTAACGATACATACGGCCACAACGCCGGCGACGAAGTGCTTAAAGCCGTTGCCAACAAGTTGAAGCAGGCCATGACCTCAAAAGGCTTTGCGGCACGCTGGGGCGGCGAGGAATTTGTCCTTTGTTTCGACAAATGCGATATGCATGAAGCGGCCGAACATCTTTGGAAGACACTGGAAAGCATCCGTGAAATGGTAGTCTCAACCGAAGGCTTTGACATCAAGATAACCATGACCTTCGGCGTTGTTGACGGCTATCCCGAGAAGATAGAGCGACTTATCGAACTTGCCGACGAAAAGCTCTACTACGGTAAGCAGAACGGCCGTAACCGCGTTGTCACCACCGTTGAGGCTGCCCCGGAGAAAGAAACCGAACCGGCTAACGAAGAGCCCAAAGCTCCGGCTAAGAAAACGACTTCTCGCAAAAAGAAGACTGAGACTGAAGACAATAAATAAATGATAAAATAAAAACAGCGCATGAGTCGAATGATTCATGCGCTGTTTGCTGTTTGGTATTTCGATCAGATTCTGTTTACCCCTGTTTTGATGGCAGCTTCTTTAACCGCAGCTGCAACGGTCTTTCCTACGCGGGGATCGAATGCGTTGGGGATGATGTATTCGGGGTTAAGCTCGGAGTCGGATACGAGGCTTGCGATGGCGTATGCGGCTGCAACCTTCATCTCGTCGTTGATGTCACGGGCTCTTACGTCAAGCGCTCCGCGGAAGATTCCGGGGAAAGCGAGAACGTTGTTTATTTGGTTGGGGTAATCGGAACGCCCGGTTCCCACTACGGCTGCACCGCCGGCCTTTGCTTCGTCGGGAGTGATTTCGGGAACGGGGTTTGCCATGGGGAAGAGGATGGCATCTTTGGCCATTGTCTTAACCATTTCGGTTGTAACCGTTCCGGGTGCGGATACGCCGATGAATACGTCGGCGCCTTTGATAACGTCTGCAAGAGTGCCCGATACGTGGTCTTGGTTGGTAATCTTGGCCATCTCGATCTTTTCGGAGTTAAGGCCTTCACGTCCTTCGTAGATGGCGCCCTGACGGTCACACATGATGACATTCTTGAGGCCCATGCTTACGAGAAGTTTTATGATGGCGATTCCGGCTGCTCCGGCGCCGCTTGTTACGACTTTGATGTCCTTAATGTCTTTCTTTACGATCTTAAGTGCGTTGATCATGGCTGCGAGAACTACGACTGCGGTTCCGTGCTGATCGTCGTGGAAGATCGGAATGTCACAGCATTCTTTTAAACGTCTTTCAATCTCAAAGCATCTGGGTGCGGAGATATCTTCAAGGTTAACTCCGCCGAAACTGCCTGCAAGGAGTTTAACGGTGTTTACGATCTCGTCTACGTCCTTTGAACGGATGCAAAGAGGAAATGCGTCTACATCACCGAAGCTTTTGAAGAGGGCACATTTGCCTTCCATAACGGGCATGCCCGCTTCGGGACCGATGTCGCCGAGACCGAGAACTGCGGTTCCGTCGGTGATAACGGCTACAAGGTTGTGACGTCTTGTATATTTATAGGAAAGATCAACGTCTTTCTGAATCTCAAGACAGGGTTCCGCAACACCGGGAGTGTATGCAACGGAGAGTTCTTCTTTGTTGGATACGCTTGCACGGCTGATGACTTCAATCTTGCCGGCCCATTCTTCGTGCTGCTTAAGTGCTATTTCACGTTTGTCCATTTTTTGTTCCTCGTTTTCTTTATACTGAATTGTCTTTTATTCTTTTCCGTCCCAGCAGTAGGTACAGAGTTTGCACTTGTCTATGCCCACCGCATCGAGCATGTCGTCGAGACGGTTGAAGCGAAGTGAGGTGAAGTTAAGTTCCTTGCGGATCTCTTCCACCATTGCTTCGTACTTTTCGCTGTCGGGGTTTGCGTACTCTTCAAGCACTTCTTCAGTCACGTTTCCGTTTTCGAGACGAGCGATCACACGGCGTGTGATGAGGTCCATCTCAGACGAAGAACGGGAGAAGTTAAGGTATTTACAACCGTAGAGAAGCGGAGGACATGCGGGGCGGATGTGAACTTCCTTTGCACCCGACTGATATAAGAATTCCGTTGTCTCTCTAAGCTGTGTTCCGCGCACGATAGAGTCATCTATGAGAAGAAGCTTTTTGTCGCGGATGAGATCTTCTACGGCGAGAAGCTTCATTTTGGCGATGAGGTTACGCTGGCTTTGCATGGTGGGCATGAAAGAACGGGGCCAGGTAGGCGTGTACTTTATAAAAGGCCTTGAGAACGGAACGCTCGATTCGTTGGCATATCCGATGGCATGTGCAAGACCTGAGTCGGGAACGCCTGCTACGACGTCGGGGGTAACGTGGTCGCGCTTTGCCATCTTGGCGCCGCAATTGTAACGCATCTTCTCAACGCTGATGCCTTCGTAGGAACTTGAGGGATAACCGTAGTAGATCCATAAGAAGGTACATATCTTCATGTCTTTGCCGGGAGCCTTAAGCTGCAAGTAGTTGTCGCTCGTAATGATGCCTATCTCACCGGGGCCGAGTTCTTTGAAACTTGTGTAGCCGATGTTTCTGTATTCGAAGTCTTCGAACGAAGCGCAGTATGCGTCCTGCTTGCGGCCGATCACGACCGGAGTACGTCCAAGTTTGTCTCTGGCGCAGTAGATGCCCTTGGGGGTAAGAAGCAAAAGTGACAATGAGCCGTCGATCGATTCGAGGGCGTAGTTGATGCCTTCGATTATGTTTTCTTTTTCGTTTATTAAAGCGGCCACAAGTTCGGTGGCGTTTATTTCGCCGCCGCTCATCTCAAGAAAATGAGAATGACCTTTTTCAAATACTTTTTTGGTAAGTTCGTCAACGTTGTTTATCTTGCTGACGGTGGTGATGGCATAAGTGCCGTGATGGGAGCGCACAGTCAAAGGCTGGGGCTCGAAGTCTGAGATACAGCCGATTCCCAGAGAACCGTGCATATCCTGAAAATCGTGATCGAATTTCGTCCTGAAAGGAGAGTTTTCTATGTTGTGTATGGCTCTGTCAAAGCCCTTTTCTTTGTCGTAGACACACATACCGCCTCTTCTGGTACCGAGGTGAGAATGGTAGTCAACGCCGAAAAACAAATCAAATACGCAGTCATCTTTGGCTGCTACGCCGAAAAATCCGCCCATAATCAATTCTCCTGTATTTATTTCGATTTAATACTCTAAAACTATACCCTATTATAAAAGGTATCACAAGCGAAAACATGCCCAATAAATAAGAAATTTTGAAAAAGTTTCTCTGTAAAAAGCGTTCATATATGATATCATAGAAATCGGATAGAAATTTCGACATAAGGAGTATGGGTTTGAAGAAAGGGTTGTGCCTTTTGCTCGCATGCATGATGCTTGTTTTATGTGCTTGCGGCAAAACGGAAGATCATAAAGAAGCATACAGAAGGCAGGGCATTCAGGCTCTCGACGAAGGCAACTACGATGCCGCGATCGAGGCCTTTATTGCGGCACTTTCCGAAAGCCGCGGTATCATCAAGCCCGTGGATTACGATATCAATTTCTATCTTGGCTATACCTACTATTTAAGCGGTCGGTACGAAGATGCCGTTACTATCTATGACAACATTCTCACGTTAAAGCCCAAGGAAACCAACGCTTATTACTACAGAGCGCTTTCGAAGCTTAAACTCGGAGACCGTACCGGAGCAGAGGAAGACTTTCTTAAAGTCACATCGGCCGATCCCAAAAACTACGATACATATATAGATATCTTCTTTAATATGTGCGAAGCGGGATTTGAGCAGGACGCAAGAGCGTATCTTCAGGCAACCCTGGAAGAAGCCAAAGCCATGAGCGATTACGATAAAGGAAGGATATGCTACTATCTCGGAGAGTATTCCGATGCGAGAGTTTATCTTGAAAAGGGAAAGGATATGACCGATCCCGATACGATACTCATGCTTGGAAAGACATACGAGGCGATAAACGATTACAGTTATGCGGCAAGCCTTTACAATACGTATCTTTCCGATAAAGGAAACAATGCAGCCGTATACAATCAGTTGGGCGTTTGCCGTATGAGAATGGAAGATTATCCTGCGGCACTTTCGGCATTCGAATCGGGACTTAATCTTGGAGATCCTTTATGGCAACAGGATCTTATGTACAACGAAGCGGTGGCGTACGAGTATCTTCTTGATTTTGAAACGGCGAGAACAAAGATGGAAACATACATCGCCAAGTATCCCAAAGACGAAGAAGCAAAGAGAGAGTATGAGTTTCTTCTTACCAGGTAGATTAATCTCTTCTTAAAGAAAAGGAAGAATTTTTTAAGGTTTTATTATTCCGTAAATTTACATAATCATTACCAAATGAATTATTTTGGATTGTATTTTATTTAATACACAATATATTGTATTTTACAAAAGGGTGAAAACACGCGGTTTTCGCCCTTTTTTGATGCGCAAAAGAGATCTCAAAACACAATATTTAGTGTTGACATAATTATTTTTTTGCGATATATTGTGTTTAGTCGTTGACTTTAATAATTTCGTTTGATACACTAAATATGGTCGCGGAATTTGGGGTATGACGCAATTTTTTGGAGGGAGAATTCAGTAATATGTATCAGGTAGTTAAGAGAGACGGTGAAGTATCCGACTTTACCCTTACCAGAATCAGCGATGCCATCATGAAGGCATTTGTGGCAACGGAAATGGAGTACACAAACGACATTATCGACTTGCTTGCGCTTCGCGTTACCGCTGACTTCCAGAGCAAGGTTAAAGACGGACAGATCCACGTCGAAGACATTCAGGACAGCGTAGAAAAGGTTCTGGAGCAGACCGGATATGTAGAGGTTGCAAAGGCATATATTCTTTATCGTAAACAGCGCGAAAAGATGCGTGTCATGAAGTCCACCATTCTTGATTACAAGGACGTTGTAAACAGCTACGTTAAGGTTGAAGACTGGCGTGTAAAGGAGAACTCTACGGTTACGTATTCCGTAGGCGGTCTTATCCTTTCCAACTCGGGTGCCGTAACGGCTAACTACTGGTTAAGTGAAATATACGACGAAGAGATAGCAGAGGCACACCGCAATGCGGACATCCATATCCACGATCTTTCGATGCTTACGGGTTATTGTGCCGGCTGGTCTTTAAAACAGCTCATTACCGAAGGACTCGGCGGTATCCCCGGAAAGATTACATCCGCTCCCGCCAAGCATTTGTCGGTTCTTTGCAATCAGATGGTCAATTTCTTAGGTATCATGCAGAATGAGTGGGCAGGCGCTCAGGCATTCTCATCATTCGATACTTATCTTGCACCGTTTGTTAAAGCAGATAACTTATCTTATCCCGAAGTTAAAAAGTGCATAGAGGCATTTGTTTACGGCGTTAACACCCCCAGCCGTTGGGGAACACAGGCTCCGTTCTCAAATATCACTCTTGACTGGACAGTTCCCAACGATCTTGCAGAACTTCCCTGTATAATAGGCGGACAGCCTCAGGACTTCTGCTACAAAGATTGTAAGAAGGAAATGGATATGATCAACAAGGCCTTTATCGAGACCATGATCGAAGGCGATGCCAACGGCAGAGGCTTCCAGTATCCTATCCCCACTTACTCCATCACAAAAGACTTTGACTGGTCCGAAACAGAGAACAACAAGCTCCTTTTCGAGATGACATCAAAGTACGGAACACCTTATTTTTCAAACTATGTAAATTCCGATATGGAACCCAGCGATGTTCGTTCCATGTGCTGCCGTTTGCGTCTTGACCTTCGTGAACTTCGTAAGAAATCCGGCGGTTTCTTCGGCTCCGGCGAGTCAACGGGTTCGGTTGGTGTTGTTACGATCAATATGCCCCGTATCGCATACCTTTCGGTCAACAAAGACGATTTCTTCAAGAGACTTAACAGACTCATGGATATCGCGGCACGTTCTCTTAAGGTTAAGAGAGGCGTTATCACCAAACTTATGGATGAAGGCCTTTATCCTTATACCAAGAGATATCTCGGAAGCTTTGACAATCACTTCTCAACTATCGGTCTTATCGGTATGAACGAAGTTGGTCTTAATGCAAACTGGCTTCGTGCGGACATGACCGATGAGAGAACTCAGGAGTTCACCAAGGAAGTACTCAATCACATGAGAAACCGTCTCTCCGATTATCAGCAGATGTACGGCGATCTTTACAACCTTGAAGCAACTCCCGCAGAGTCCACCACATATCGTCTTGCAAAGAACGACCGCAAGAAGTGGCCCGCAATCAAGACGGCAGGAAAGCCCGGCGATACACCTTACTACACCAATTCATCTCATCTGCCTGTTGAATATACCGCAGATATATTCGATGCATTGGATATTCAGGACGAGCTTCAGACGCTTTACACTTCGGGAACAGTATTCCACGCATTCCTCGGAGAAAAGCTTCCCGACTGGAAGGCTGCAGCTAATCTTGTTAAGACTATCGCAGACAATTACAAGCTTCCTTACTATACACTTTCACCTACATATTCGATCTGTAAAGATCACGGATATATCGCAGGTGAGAAGAAGACCTGTCCTATATGCGGCAACGAGACCGAAGTTTACAGCCGTATAACAGGTTACTATCGTCCCGTTAAGAACTGGAACGACGGTAAGGCTCAGGAATATCTCAACCGTACAACTTACGACATCGAGAACTCATCACTTAAGCGTCCCGTTTCAACGATGATCAAGATCTCGAACGAAGAAGATAAGGTTGAAGTAGACGTTAACGGTGCACAGAATCTGGCATATCTTTTCACCACAAAGACCTGCCCCAATTGCAAACTTGCAAAAGAACTTCTCGCCGGAACAGACTACATTTTGATAGATGCCGAAGAAAATGCGGAGCTTGTACAGAAGTACGATGTTATGCAGGCACCCACGCTTGTTGTGATCGAAAACGGTGCGGCCAGGAAATACGCCAACGTATCTAACATTAAGAAATACGTTGAGAGCCGCAAGGGAGTGTTAGTTTAATATAGAAGTCACCGAGGCGGGTACTCACCCGCCTCGATGACTGTTTGAGGATAATACATTCGGAGGAATGAGATGATAGATAAACTTATTAATGACATTAAGGCAAAAAATGCGCCTATTGTGGTCGGACTCGATCCGATGCTTAAATTCGTACCGGAGTACATTAAGCAAGAAAAATTTAATAATTTCGGAGTGGGTACAAAGGGTGCCGCCGAGGCAATATTGGAGTATAATAAGGGTATAGTTGATGCGGTGTACGATCTTGTACCCGCCGTTAAACCGCAGATCGCAATGTACGAGCAGTTCGGTGTGGACGGTGTCATCGCATTCAAAAAGACAGTAGACTATTGTAAAGAAAAAGGGCTAACCGTTATCGGCGACATCAAAAGAGGCGATATAGGCTCCACAAGCGAAGCTTATGCGGTAGGCCATCTTTCAAAGGTTGAAATTGGGGGTGAATTATTTGAAGGTTTTAACGAAGATTTTGCAACTGTCAATCCTTATCTCGGTTATGACGGCATTAAGCCGTTTGTGGACGTATGTCGCAAAGAAAAGAAGGGGATATTTATCCTTGTAAAGACGTCCAATCCAAGCTCCGGTGAGTTCCAGGACAGACTCATAGACGGAGCACCTCTTTACGAGCATGTAGCCGAAAAAGTGAACGAATGGGGCGCTGACTTCGTTAGTCAATCAGGTTACAGCTACGTCGGAGCCGTTGTTGGAGCAACATATCCCGAGATGGGCGCCGCACTAAGAAAGGTCATGCCGCGGGCTTACATACTGGTTCCGGGTTACGGTGCACAGGGCGGTAAAGGAAAAGACTTAAAGCCCTTCTTCAACGCAGACGGCCTCGGTGCGATCGTCAATTCTTCACGTGGCATCATCGCCGCATATCAGCAAGAAAAATACGCATCCTTTGGCGAGCGCGGTTACGCAGATGCCGCAAGAGCCGCAGTCATCGACATGCGTGAAGATATAGCTTCGGCATTTTAAGAACGAATAACGAATAATGTAAATGTTGCACAAAACGAACCCTTAACGTTTTGTGCAACATTTTTTTGTTCATCTTGGGAATTTCCCGTTTTTTTGTATCTAAATAAGTGAAAGGTAAATTTGCGGGTCTTTAATGACCAAAAAGGAAATAGATAATAACGGGAGAAGAAAGAGATGAATAAATTGAAAAGAACTGGAAAGATAATGGTAAGTGTGTTTTTAATCGCTATAATGTCATTGCCTTCAATACCTTCTTACGCAGTCGCCGTGACCGATAAAAACGAAACAAATACCGGACTGGGAACGGGGAGTATAATTGATCCGATTGCGCCTGCAGTTGATAGCGATCCATGGCGAGGAAATTATGTATATTACGGAAATAAGATTGATGGTAACTATGTAAGGTATCGTGTACTTGATAAATCGGCAACTGAATTTGGCGGAAATACTTTATTTTTGGACTGTGATTATGCAGTAGAAGGAAGACTTTTTGATGATGATTCCTCAATATGGGCTGACAGTGATATAAGAGCATATATGAACGGCGATTTTCTTGAGGAACACTTTTCGTCTTCAGAGCAGGCGGCTATAGTTGCGAGCACAAAAACGGAGCCTTCTGCTAAAGATGGGGACAGTGTGACAAGGGTAGACCTTGTTCCGGGGCCTTCAGGACCTATTGAGGTTGAGAGAGATGAGTCTATTTGGACAAGTTTAGAGAATGGAGAGAAAATTTTTCTTTTGGATTTAAGAGAAGCAAAAAACATATATTATGGTTACGTCAATGAAAACATGTTGCAAGGTAGCAGCGCCGAATGTCCTTGTTGGTCTAGAGTAAAAAATCAAATCGGCACAGATAATATTGCAGTTTGGATGTTGCGCTCACGCTGTGATGTTCCTGGTCAAGATGAAAGTTATTACTTTGCTGATGGACGTGGTTGTTTAATAATTGAATCTGAGGATGCAATGAGAGGTGTAAGTCCTGCATTTAACCTGAATCTTTCGACGATACTATTCTCGACCATAATCTCCGATAATGCAGGGACCGTAGGGGCGGAGTACAAGCTAACAATCAAAGATTCAGATTTATCGATTCAAGTTACGGATGGAGAAATTGTATCAAGAGAAAACAGCGAAATAACTGTTCCATATACCGTAAGCGCAGGAACTAACAGGGTGTCGATATTAATCACGGATGGTGAATACATACTCGGAACAGACAATCCACCTGCTATGAAGTGTTACTGTGAACTCAGTATCGATAATGATTCAGTTGGCAGTTCAGGTACCGGAACATTTACACTTCCCGATTCATTTGATGAGAAAAACGATGAAGTATATATTATTGCCGAAAAACTTAGCGGTAATGATAAAATGACCGATTACGCAAGTGAACCGGTCGAAATTGTGATACCGGCTATTACAAGTACAGATAGGACTTCGAATACTTTGGCAGCAAATCTTTCGACAGCATCCGATACAGCAATCGGAGCTAAGAAAAACGAGGTCGAAGATATAATACCTAAAGAGGAAAAGTATATAAACATTTCAGACGATTATATTGATAACCTTTACAGCATGCTTGAGGATGCAATAGAGGCAGGAGGAGAGCAGACGATATATTGGAATCAGGGAACGGCGCTTCCTTATGATATTATGAAGTTGCTTGAAGAACATCCGAATATCACTCTTGTATTCTCATATTCTTATCAGGGTAACGATTATAAAGTATCAATTTCCGGAAAGAACTTTAAAGCGGATCCGAAGATAGAGTGGTACGGCCCTGTATGCCTATATTCGCTTTTTGATGGGGCAAGCATAAGCACATCAGCATCGGCAAATCCTACATCCTTAGGCAATCGGACATATACCGTTATTTCCGGCGATACTCTATCAAAAATTGCAGCTGACCTTCATGTTAGCGTAGGCGAACTTACAAGGATAAACAACATAACTAATCCCAATTATATTCGAATCGGACAAATTATCAGATACTAAAGACCGAGATCGAGTACAAAGAGTAGAAAGTAAACTCCGCGGTTTAATGTCGCGGAGAAGGATCATTAAAGTGTCAGATTTCTCTGTTGAAGAGATATTTGAAAAGCATTTATATTTGCTGATTCCGTATTACATCTTCAATTTTGAAAAGGATCTTAGCTTGATAGAAGAAGATGAGGGGCGAATGAGTGCACTGGC
>JAGCTJ010000127.1 GCA_017963665.1 Lachnospiraceae bacterium
GGCAGTCCGCCGCGACCGTCCTTGTGATCGTCTTTGCCGTTAAATAAAATATCTTCTCGGCTTTATCCTGCCCGAGCGCGCAGACGGAAGGATATACGGTGGATACCGTCTTTCCCACTCCCGTGGGAGCTTCGATGAAGAGTTTTTTCTTATGGCAGATCGTATAATATACCTGCTTGACCAGTTCTTCCTGTCCCTCTCTGTAGAAAAAAGGAAAGGCAAGACCTTTGATGGAAGCGTTTCTTTTCTCTATCCACTCAAGCTCCATCTTGGCCCATTTTTCGTAGTCTTTCAAAACATCGGTCACGAACTTCTTAAGTGCCTTAAAGGTGCAGCTTTCGTGGAAATACTTTATCTCTTCCGTTTCAATGTTGCAGTAGGTGATGCGTACCTTTATATCTTCAATGCCCTCGTCAAGAGCATACATATATGCATAAAACTTTGCCTGAGCAAGATGGAGGGGCTTTGCCTCACGAAACTTCATTACATCTGCATAAGTCGACTTTATCTCGTCAACAGTGACTCCGGATTCGTTTACTATGATACCGTCGGCACGTCCTTCCACCGTGATGTCGATACCGTCTCCTTCGTATAAAAAAGCAAGCGGTACTTCGGCACTGTAATCGGCACCCATTCGCTTTTGGATCATTCGATGGATGCGACCGCCTTCAAGCATCGCTTGCTCGGAAAAACTTCCCATTCTGTTGTCAATATCACCGGAGCGGAGGATAAACTCCACTACACTCCTAACGGATACCTTTGCTGTCACAAAAACCCCTGCCTTGTATATTTCGCGGCAGGCTTTTGTTAACAGGCCTGCATATGCGCTTGCAAAAAGCTCTCGAGATCGGGATTAAATCCGTTGTACGATACCGTAAGCGGCACGGACATATCCAGTCCCAAAACTCCCAAAAACGATTTTGCATCTACATAATACCTGTTATTAGAAGCCACATCAATATCAAAATTGCATTTTGACGCGATGTTTACGAACTCCTTGGCAAGATAAGGAGTCATGATGATTCTCTTCTGCATTTTCTTATCCTCCGATTGTGATATAGTATAATTAAGAAAACGGTTTCTTGATATGTGTAAACTGCCAAAAATTCGATGATTTTTCTTGCATATTCTGTCGAAATGTAGTTAAATGTTACTGTCATACAACAACATATAGTGGAGAAATTTTTTTTATGGAAAAAACATACATTCCCGAGGGTTACAAACCCGCGCTGAATCTGCATGATACGCAGATCGCGATAAAGACCGTAAAAGATTCGTTCCAGACATTACTGGCGGAAAGACTTAATCTTCTCCGTGTTTCCGCTCCCTTATTCGTAGATCCCGCACAGGGCCTCAACGACAATCTTAACGGATATGAAAGACCGGTTTCTTTCGGCATAAAGGAGCAGAATGAATATCAGGCCGAGATCGTACACTCTCTTGCAAAGTGGAAACGCTACGCACTTAAGAAGTACGGTTTCAAAGAAGGCGAAGGTCTTTACACAGACATGAACGCCATCAGACGTGATGAGGACACAGACAACACTCACTCAATCTTCGTAGATCAGTGGGACTGGGAAAAGATCATCACAAAAGAAGAACGCACCATCGACACTTTGAAGAGCGTCGTAAACGATGTGTACAAAGTGCTTCGTAAGACCGAGAAATATCTTTCGATCCAGTACGATTACATCGAAGAGATACTTCCTCACGACATCTTCTTTATCACCAGCGAAGAACTTCTTGAGATGTTCCCCGAGAACACTCCCAAGGAAAGAGAATATTACATCACACAGGCTAAAGGCGCCGTATGTATCATGCAGATCGGCGACAAGCTCGAAAACGGCAAGCCTCACGACGGACGTGCTCCCGACTACGATGACTGGGCACTTAACGCAGACATCTTCGTTTACTACCCCGTGCTGGACATCGCACTTGAGCTTTCCTCAATGGGTATCCGTGTTGACGCAAAGTCGCTTAAGGAACAGTTAGACAAAGCAGGCTGTCCCGAACGTGCAGAACTTCCTTTCCAGAAGGCCGTTTTAAACGACGAACTTCCTTTCACCATCGGCGGCGGTATCGGCCAGTCGAGAATATGTATGTTCTTCCTTCGTAAGGCACACATCGGCGAAGTTCAGTGTTCACTTTGGCCCGAAGAAACGGTCAAGACCCTTTCCCAACGCGGAGTTCCGCTTTTGTAATATTGTATAAAGAAACCAAAAAGACTGCCGGTCATGTACCGACAGTCTTTTCTGTTTATCTTTCTATTTTTCTGCGTTTTTCGCTTTTTCTTTTTTGTCAAATACGTTCACAAGTATCAATATCACGCCCGCCACGCCGACAAATCGAAGTATTGCCATCGAGTCGTCATATATCGCATCCGTTGTGGTTGAAAATTGAACGGCAGCCATAACAAGCGTCGACGCCACAAAGCTTGCCAATGAGTAAATGTACTTGCCCATCTTATCGGCGATGTATATCGAAATACCCATCATGAGCGCAAGAGAAAATCCCGTACCGGTGCTTCTTTCCATGAAGGAGCAAAGGATAATGGTAAACAGCATGGGAACGGTGCCCTTCATGAACTTCGAGGCTCTGTGATAGCAGATTCCCGAAAATACGAAGTTGGACGCTGCGGGAACCATTATACCGAACACGATAAGGCTTATCACAAAGGGAGGTACATAAGCCGGTTCTTCGGCCGATTCCTGCATCAGGGCGGATATCTTATGGAAGCTGCCAAAGGCTACCGCCAGTATAAGTTCTGCGAAAAATGCGGGGATCGCAAACTTGAAATTAGGTTCCGTCACTGCATTTTCTTTAATGTGCTTTGCCACCGATTTAAAGTCTTTCATTACGAAAAGACATGCGATCAAATGACCCAAGCCGAACAGTATCACCGTAAGAACTTCGGGATATTCTGCCTTATTTTTGAAGAAAAGTCCCGTCAGGAACACAAGTCCGTAGAAAAATGCGGAGCTTCCCAGCCAATACATAAGTGCCGGTCCCACAAAGCCCCATGTGTTTGCGAAGGACTTACGGCTTATGTCCTTGCTCATGGCCTTCAAATCTTCCGGTGACTTGGCTTTACGGGGATTTTCACCTTCCCCCGTGAGATCAATGGCGGGGGCGGGTTTCGAAAAGCCCATGGGAATGAGCAAAAGACTTCTTAAACCTTCGACGGTATTTACTATCTTGGTGGCTCCCGCCTCTTCCAGTTCTTCTCTCGAGCCGTATCCGTAAGTTACGACGATGTTGGAGATTCCTACGTTAATGGCAGCTTCGATATCGTATTTGCGGTCGCCCACCATAACGATCTCGTCGTAATCGGGCTCTGCGCCGTCAAACATCTGAC
>JAGCTJ010000128.1 GCA_017963665.1 Lachnospiraceae bacterium
CTCTCTATGTACGTTCGTTTCTTTTCCGCCAAACTCTACGTCAAGAGTCCAGGAGATTGTAGTTTCGGATACAAAGTTGATGCTTCCCGTCTTAAATGAATAGAAGCCTTTGGCTTTAACGTCTCTGTTTATCATTGCGGTAAAGATGTTGTTAAGATCAAGTGCGCTCTGGGGCTTTTCGATGAGCGTTACTTCAAACAGTCCGTCGGAAAGATCAACGTCTTTTCCTGTGATATTTTTAAATCCGCCTACGGAGGATGAGTTTGTGATCATACCGTAGATGAATTCTTTTTCTTTTACTTTTCCGTTTGCTTCGACTTTTATTTTGTAGCTTTTGATATCCTGAAGACGCTTGAAGCCTTCAACTATGTAAGCCGCATGGCCGAGCATGTTCTTCATATCCTGGGGAGTCTCGTACGAAACCTCGGTAAAGAGACCGAAAGCGGCAACGTAAACAAACGACTTGTCGTTAAATCTGCCGACGTCACAGTTATATATTACATTTCCGATCGCAGCCTTTGCGGCATCGCGAACTTTTTTGGGAAGACCGAGGGAAGCGGCAAAATCGTTCGTGCTTCCTCCGGGAATATATCCGATGGGAAGCTTTTCTTTTCTAAGTTTCATTCCGGCAACCACTTCATCTAAAGTTCCGTCTCCGCCCGAGCATACAATGCGGTCATATCTGCCTTCAGGAAGATTTACGATCCGATCCCTTGCGTCTCCCGCGAATCTTGTCGCATGGACGGTTATCTCATGACCCTCTTCACTCATAACATCGATCATGTCGGAAAGGTTTCTTTTTACCGTGCCTTTTCCTGCTTTTAGATTAAAGATAAAGAATATCCTCATGATACACCTCCAAAACGAAAGAATATCCTTAGGACATTATACCACAGAATGATGTTTTAAGACCTTTATTAAGTTGATTTGATGGGAGCACAATGATATACTTTTTAACGGGAAGAGACAGGAGCAGGTAACTTATGGATCAGAAGCATATTCTTATTGTTGACGACGATGTCAATATGCTCAAATTGCTCAGAATGTTTTTGCAGGACACCTACAAAGTTTCTGTGGTGGACTCAGGTAAGCTTGCGCTCGATTTCGTCGTTAAGCACACCCCGGACCTTATTTTGCTCGATTACATGATGCCGCTTTTCGACGGCCCCCACGTAATGGAGATACTTAGAAAGCGCGAAGAGACAAAGCACGTACCGATACTTTTCTTAACATCGGTATCCGAACGCGACAAGATACTTAAATGTCTTGCGCTCAATCCTCAGGGTTATCTCATCAAGCCCATATCCCAAGAGGAGTTAAAGGCCAGAGTGGCGGAAGTTTTGGAAAAGACATGAATCAGTGCAGGACACGGTGCCTGCACTATTTTTAAAAATATATGAGGTAAAGACATGATAAACGAATCTTACAAAGAAATGCTCGGCAAAAAGTCGGTAATAAGATCGCTTTCCGAGTTTGCCACAAAAAGAGGAACCGAGATCGGATACGATAACGTATTTGATTACAGTCTGGGCAATCCTTCCGTTCCCGTAACGGATAACTTTACAAAGGCCATGATCGAACTTTTACAAAAGGAAAACCTCATGGCGCTTCACGGCTACAGCCCCACTCTCGGCAATCCCGCGTTCAAAGAGGCTGTCGCTTCTTCACTTAACAGACGTTTCGGCATGAATTACAAGCCTACGCACATCTTCCCCACATCGGGAGCTGCGGGTGCCATAGCTCATGCATTAAGAGCGGTAACAAAGCCCGGTGACGACGTTATCGTATTTGCACCCTTCTTCCCCGAATATATTCCTTATATCACGGGAACGGGGGCAAACATTAAGATCGTAAAAGCCGATACCGAAGCTTTCCAGATCAATTTTGAGGAGTTTGAAAAGACATTAACTTCCAACGTTAAAGCGGTATTTATCAATTCACCCAACAATCCCACGGGTATTGTATACAGTGAAGATACCATCAAAAAGCTTGCGGGCATTTTGAAAGACAAGTCAAAGGAATACGGCTTCGACATTTATCTCATCTCCGATGAGCCTTACAGGGAGATCGTCTTTGACGGAAAGGTTTGCCCTTATCCTTCAAAGTATTACGACTACACACTTTCATGCTATTCGTTCTCAAAATCTTTATCCCTTCCGGGAGAAAGAATAGGTTACGTAGCCGTAAATCCTGCGATACCCGAAGCTGAAACGATAGTTGCCATGTGCGGTCAGATTTCAAGAGGAACCGGCCACAACTGTCCAGCATCGATTATCCAGCAGGCTGTTGCAAAGGTCATCGACGAGACCAGCGACCTTTCGGTATACGAAAGAAACATGAACATCTTATACGATGAGCTTAAGGCTCTTAATTTTGAAGTGGTAAGACCCGGGGGAACGTTCTACATCTTCCCTAAGGCTTTGGAAGACGATGCGGTTGCATTCAGTCAGAAAGCTCTTAAGTACGACCTTGTGCTGGTACCCGCAGATTCTTTTGCATGCCCCGGCTACTTCAGAATGGCTTATTGCATAGACACTGAAAAAGTTGAGCGTTCCCTTGACGCTTTACGCAAGTTTGTAAGATCGGAATATTAATATGATTAAGGCAGGCTTAGTCCTTGAAGGAGGCGGAATGCGAGGCATTTATACCGCCGGCGTTCTCGATTTCTTTCTGGACAAACAAATGATTTTTGAAAACATATACGGTGTATCCGCAGGTGCGTGCACTATGGCGAGCTATCTTTCGCTCCAGAAGGGCCGCGCTTACGAAGTAATGACGGACTATCTTAAAGACAAGCACTACATGGGCTTTTACAGTCTGCTCACCACAGGCGACATATTCGGCACGGACTTAAACTACAATCTCGTGCCCAACTATTTAAACCCCTACGATTACGAGGCGTTTGAAAAGTACGAAGGAAACGCCTACGCCGTTGCGACGGACATCGAGTCGGGCGAGGCTGTGTACAAAAAGCTCACCGACATGCACAAAGACATCGACTACATAAGAGCGTCGAGCACGCTTCCTCTCGTTTCCAGAAACGTTGAGATCGACGGCCATCTTTATCTCGACGGCGGTATAGCCGACTCCATCCCGATAAAGAAGAGCGAATCCGACGGAAACGTAAAGAACGTCGTTGTTCTCACAAAACCCGTAGGCTATGAGCGTAAACCGGAAAAAACGGCAGCGGCCATCAAACTGAAGTACTATAAGTATCCCAAAGTGTATGAGCTTATGAAGAATCGCCATATCGCATACAATGAGACGCTTAAGTATATAGAGAAAGAAGAAAAAGCAGGAAGGATATTCGTTATCCGTCCTCAGGAAGACCTTGTCATCAGCCGTCTTGAGAAAGACGAGAGTAAGCTTCGGGCTTTGTACGACGAAGGTTACGGTGAGACCAAAGCACGTTTTGACGAATTAATGGAGTATCTTAACAAGTAATCTATGAAAAGAACCAAAAGTTCCATGCAATTTTATATCATAAACGGCGCGATAGTGGCATTTGCACTCATTATCGCGTTTGTCGTTTTTATCGCGACCTTTAAACCGATCCTTACATTCGAGATGGCGGACAAGGTCGTATACTTTGGCAATCTGTTTTCCAAGGATGCAAATGCGCTGTCCGCAGGATGGGAAGACTCTTTGGTAAAACTTGCCGTAATAATGTATGTTCTTTATTTTGTATCGTATATTTTCTTTTCGCTGACACTCCCAAGAAAACCTTTTGTAAATCTCATAAGTGCCCTCATAGGCGCATTTTTGGGATTTGTGGGTCTTATGGCGGTATATGAGTGCCGGTTTCTTCTTATATATTTATCCGTTCTGTTTATCGCAGCGGGCTTCATACTGATGGGTACAAAGAAACCTTTGAAGATACTCCTTTTAATTCCGGGAGGGGTACTTCTTATCGTTCTTTTGGTATTTACGATCCTTCTTTCAAGATCGGACTCGCCCGCCGCACCGAAATTCAAGGCTGTTTCGCTCTTCCCCAAGAAAACATTTACGGACGCGCGCGACACTTACGGCACCGTAAACGATTTTCTTCATGACTCGGGCGTTAAGAACGTATACACCGAACTTCCGCTGGAAAATCTCTTTACCGTAATGGCGGGAACGGATATCAAGGTAAACGTCACCGATATCGCGTCGATCGACGACGCAGCCATGCCCTTATATGTAATATGGGACGAAGAAACGTCTGCCGCAGCCGAAGAGATATATACAAAGCACGGCAAGCCGGTATGCACTTCAAACGACGTTTCCGTTTATTCTTATAAAAATATCAATTATCTCAACAACGTATCTTTCCTTACCGATCTGGAACTATTAAACGAGGAAGGATATGACAGCTTCCTTTTGACGACAACGGACAATGCCGTGTTCGATCAAAATCTTTTCTTTACTTTCAGAGGTACCAAGACGCAGCTTCTTTCTACCGATACGGGTAATGTGAGTGCGATAAACGATATCATAGCGCTCGCTGCGGGAAGAGTTCCCGAGGACGTGGCATTTCTGCTCATAGATCCCGAAACGTTCGCGGCAAACCCCAAAAGCGATCTCGATGCGCTTTGCGAGACGATCGCAAGCAAAGAAGGAACTTTCTTCCAGATCATGATCGGAGTGCCTTCGCTTTCATATTGGAAGAAGAAAGGTTCCGACCTTACCGATCTTGCACTTGAAAAGTACAAAGAAACAGCCCAACTTTTATGCGCGTTACCAAACGTTCATCTTTATGCGCCGGCTTCGGTCGAGTGGGTGATCGCCAATCCGGCAAACTATATTTCGGATAAAAGCTTCACTCCTTATCTTGCTGATAAGCTGACGGCATCATGTTTCTGCGACGAGATGTATATGGTAGGTGCAGACACGATCGAGAATTCGGTTGCAGAGCTTAAAGAGAACATGGCAAAGGAACGAAACTATCCGGACCTTTCAAGTAAAGAGATAGTATTTGTCGGTGACAGCATATTCGGATACAGCCACGGAAGCGTTTCAATCCCCGGCGTTGTGGGAGGCCTTACGGGCGCCGAAGTATTTAACATAGGTTACGGCGGAGCTCCTGCCCAGGGCGATTCTTCGGCTTCGAAGATGTGCTTTATGGGAGTGAACGACTATCTTCTGGACGGTGTCGACACTTCGGACATAACTTACGACGGGCTTGCCGACGAAATTGAAAACTTAAGAGAGAATCTTAACGGAAGCGAACAGATTTTCTTTATACAGTTCGGTCTTAACGATTATTTCAACGGCCAGACCGTAGCGGGGTATAAAGAAGCTCTTATAAGAGAAACAAACAGGATAAAAGAAAAGTATCCCGATGCGATATATATAATAATGTCTCCCACCTTTACCGGAGAGTATACTTGCGGAACCGAGATCAACTCACCTGTGGGATCGGTGCTTGCCGATTACCGCAGCGCATCGAAGGAAGCCGCGGAGGAGCTGGGAGTTCACTGGTTAAACTCGATCGAACTATTCGATAAGATCAACGAATCAACCTTTACGCAATATCTCGGAGACTGGACACATCCCTATTTCGAAGGCAGGTTTTACACCGGCGAGCGGATGGTGGAATATTTATCCGAAATCATAAAATGACCCTGGGGGACGGTGGTGTTGGTCCATTTTTTAATGGCCACGCGCTACCGTCCCTTTGGTTTATTTTTTTTTAATCTTTTTACATCGATATTTTATTGACAATACAAATGCTCGGTGATAGATTACATTGTAGATGTTAGCACTCGATATTGGTGAGTGCTAATAAACCGATAACCCGGGCAACCTTTAAAAGGAGCAAACGGTGGAACTTGACGAGAGAAAAATGACCATACTTCAGGCGGTGGTAAGAAATTATCTTGAGACCGGAGAACCTGTGGGAAGTCGTACAATTTCAAAATACACCGATCTTAACTTAAGTTCGGCAACAATCAGAAACGAGATGGCCGACCTTGAGGAAATGGGTTATATAGTTCAGCCCCACACCTCGGCGGGAAGAGTTCCCACCGACAAAGGTTACAGGCTCTACGTAAACTGCATGCTTTCCGAGAAAGAAAAAGAAGTCGACGAGATAAAAGATGTTCTTTTAAAGAAAGAAGAAAAACTTGACGACCTTTTAAAGCAGGCAGCCAAAGTACTTGCGGTAAACACGAACTACGCGACGATGATCTCGTCACCCAGATACCGCGAGAACAAGCTTAAGTTCATACAGCTTTCCAGAGTGAGCGATTCACAGCTTCTGGCCGTTATAGTTACGGAAGGAAACGTGATAAAGAACCATCTCATCGAGACCGAAGATGCACTCGACGATGAAACGTTGCTTAAGCTTAACTTACTTATGAACACGAATCTTACGGGTCTTAGCGTTGAGGAGATCAATCTTCCGATGGTGGCGGTTTTAAAGAAGCAGGCGGGAGTTCACTCCGACATAGTCGGAAACGTACTCGATGCGGTCTGTGAAGCCATTCACTCGGATGAAGACCTTGAGATATATACAAGCGGCGCAAACAACATCCTTAAATATCCCGAACTCGCCGACAGAGAAAGAGCCGGCGAACTCATACATGCATTTGAGGAGAAAGAACCGCTTACCGAGCTGGCACTCGGATCACTCGCAAGCCAGTCGACCGGCATACAGGTTTACATCGGCGATGAGGCACCGATCGAAAGCTTGAAAGATTGCAGTATAGTGACAGCAACCTACGAGCTTGAGGACGGAATAAAGGGAACGATCGGAATCGTCGGTCCCAAGCGAATGGATTACGACAAGGTAGTCGGAACGTTAAAGCAGATCAAAAATCAGCTTGACGATCTGTATAAGAAAGGATGAGAAATTTGAAAGACGAAGAATTAAAGAAGCCGGGCGAGATCGAGATTGACGACGCAAGCGCTGAGGATGCTTCGGAAGAGATCAAAGAAGAAACCGCGGAAGCGGGCGAAGAGGTCACAGAAGAAAAAGAACCCGAAAAAGAAGATAAGAAAAAGAAAAAAGACAAAAAGCAGGATGCGCTCAAAGATACGATAGCGGAACTTGAAGATACCACAAAGAGTCAGCTGGCCGAATTCGAAAACGTCAGACGCCGCACCGAGAAAGAAAAAGCAACCATGTTTGATATGGGAGCAAAGAGCGTGATAGAGAAGATACTTCCTGTTATAGACAACTTCGAAAGAGGTTTGGCCTCGGTTCCGGCCGATGAAGCCGAAGACGGATTCTATAACGGAATGAACATGATATACAAACAGCTTTTGGGCGAGCTCGACAAGATAGGTGTTAAACCCATCGAGGCCAAAGGCAAGGAATTCGATCCAAACTTACACAACGCCGTAATGCAGGTACAAAGCGATGAGTTTGAAAGCGGAACAGTCGCAGAGGAATTGCAGAAGGGTTATACATACCACGATTCAGTAGTCAGACACGCAATGGTGTCTGTTGTCGAATAAAGAATAAATCACACAGGAGGACATAGATATGAGTAAAATAATCGGTATCGACTTAGGAACAACAAACAGCTGCGTAGCAGTAATGGAAGGTGGTAAACCCACCGTTATAGCAAACACTGAAGGAGCACGTACAACACCTTCCGTAGTTGCTTTTTCAAAGACAGGTGAAAGACTTATCGGTGAGCCCGCAAAGCGTCAGGCAGTCACCAATGCAGAGAAGACCATTTCCTCTATCAAGAGAGATATGGGTACTGACAGAGGACGTAACATTGACGGAAAGAACTACTCTCCTCAGCAGATCTCCGCAATGATCCTTCAGAAGCTTAAGGCAGATGCAGAGAGCTACCTTGGTGAGAAGGTTACAGAAGCCGTTATTACGGTTCCTGCATACTTCAACGATGCTCAGCGTCAGGCTACAAAGGATGCAGGTAAGATCGCAGGCCTTGATGTAAAGCGTATCATCAACGAGCCTACCGCAGCAGCACTTGCTTACGGACTGGATAATGAAAAAGAACAGAAGATCATGGTATACGACCTTGGTGGCGGTACATTCGATGTTTCCATCATCGATATAGGCGACGGTGTCATCGAAGTTTTGGCTACAAACGGTGATACACACCTTGGCGGTGATGACTTCGATAACAAGATCACAGACTGGATGCTTTCAGAGTTCAAGAAGGCAGAGGGTATCGATCTTTCAACCGATAAGATGGCACTTCAAAGATTAAAGGAAGCAGCTGAAAAGGCTAAGAAAGAGCTCTCAAGCGCTACAACCACAAACATCAACCTTCCTTTCATCACTGCAAACCAGGATGGACCGAAGCACTTTGATATGAACCTTACACGTGCCAAGTTCGATGAACTTACTCACGATCTTGTAGAAAGAACAAAGATCCCGGTACAGAACGCACTTAAAGATGCAGGTCTTACCGCTTCAGATCTCGGAAAGGTACTTCTTGTCGGCGGTTCAACACGTATTCCTGCAGTTCAGGAACTTGTTAAACAGCTTACAGGTCAGGAGCCTTCCAAGTCACTTAACCCCGATGAGTGTGTAGCTATCGGTGCTTCCATCCAGGGTGGTAAGCTTGCCGGCGATGCAGGTGCGGGTGAGATCTTACTTCTTGACGTTACACCTCTTTCACTTTCCATTGAGACAATGGGCGGTGTAGCTACAAGACTTATCGAGAGAAATACTACAATACCTACAAAGAAGAGCCAGATCTTCTCAACCGCAGCAGATAACCAGACAGCTGTTGATATCAACGTTGTACAGGGTGAAAGACAGTTCGCGCGTGACAACAAGTCACTCGGACAGTTCAGACTTGACGGTATCCCTCCGGCAATGAGAGGTGTTCCTCAGATCGAGGTTACATTCGATATCGATGCAAACGGTATCGTTAACGTATCCGCCAAGGATCTTGGTACAGGCAAAGAGCAGCACATCACCATCACCGCGGGTTCTTCCATGAGCGATGAGGATATCGAGAAGGCTGTTAAGGAAGCTCAGGAATTCGAGGCTCAGGATAAGAAGCGTAAGGAAGCCATCGATACACGTAACGAGGCTGACTCCTTCGTATTCCAGACCGAGAAGGCACTTACCGAAGTAGGTGACAAGGTGGATGCAGGGCAGAAAGAAACCGTTGAAGCTGACTTAAAGGCACTTAAGGATCTTCTTGAATCCACAAAGGATCAGGAACTTTCCGACAGCCAGATAAGTGACATCAAAGCCGCAAAAGAAAAGTTAATGACTTCCGCACAGGCTTTGTTCGCTAAGGTTTATGAGCAGGCTCAGGCAGCAGGTCAGGCAGGTCCCGACATGGGTCAGGCAGGCCCCGACATGAGCGGTTTTGCAGGACAGAACGCTTCTTCAGACAACGCCGATGACAATGTAGTTGACGGAGAATACAGGGAAGTATAATAACTTATGGCAGATTCCAAGAGAGATTATTACGAGGTTCTCGGCGTCGACAAAAATGCCGACGACGAGACTCTCAAAAAAGCATACAGAGCTCTTGCCAAGAAATATCACCCGGATATGCATCCCGATGATAAAGAGGCAGAGGCCAAGTTCAAGGAAGCCAGTGAGGCTTACGCCGTACTGAGTGATCCCGAAAAGAGACGTCAGTACGATCAGTTCGGTCATGCAGCCTTCGACGGCGGTGCAGGTGCCGGCGGCTTCGGCGGATTTGACTTCTCGGGAGCTGATTTCGGCGACATCTTCGGCGACATCTTCGGCGATCTTTTCGGCGGCGGACGTGCACGTTATTCATCGGGCAGAAGCAACGGCCCCATGAAGGGAGCAAACATCCGCACAAGTATCCGCATTACCTTTATGGAAGCGGTTACCGGTGTCGACAAGGAGCTTGAACTTAACTTAAAAGACGAGTGTAAGACCTGTCACGGTACCGGTGCAAAGCCCGGAACCTCCCCGGTTACATGTACAAAGTGTGGCGGTAAAGGTCAGGTAGTAAATATCCAGCAGTCTTTCTTCGGTACCATCCGTAACGTCCAGACTTGTCCGGACTGTCACGGTACCGGTAAGATCGTTAAGGACAAATGTCCCGATTGCTCAGGAACCGGATACATCTCTTCCAAGAAGAAGATATCCGTTTCCATTCCCGCAGGTATCGATTCCGGACAGAGCGTTCGTATTAAAGGACGCGGCGAACCCGGTGTAAACGGCGGCGAAAGAGGCGACCTTCTTGTTGAAGTTATCGTAGGAACCCATCCGATCTTCAGAAGACAGGATCAGAACATCTACTCAACCGTTCCCCTTTCCTTCGCGGTAGCGGCACTGGGTGGAGAGATATTCATAGATACCGTGGACGGACGTGTCGTATACGAAGTTAAACCCGGCACTCAGACCGATACGAGAGTAAGGTTAAAGGGCAAAGGCGTTCCCTCAACACGTTACAAAGACGTAAGAGGCGACCACTACGTAACACTCGTGGTACAGACCCCGGACAAGCTTTCGCATGAGGCAAAAGAGCTCATCAAACAGTTTGACTACATAACCGGCAATTCCCTTAACGCTGTTAAGAATTCCGGCGTCACGGTCGATGGCGATGACAAGAAAAAGAAGTTCTGGAAATAAGAAAATACAGCCCCGCAATCATATGATCGCGGGGTTGACTTTTTTATTAAATCCATTAAGATAAAAGGACTATGAAAAAATATTTCGGCGACAAAAAATTTTATAAGATGGTTTTGGCTGTAGCCATACCGATAGTTGTACAGTTCGGTATCTCGAACTTTGTAAACTTACTCGACAACATAATGGTGGGAAAGCTGGGTACCGAGCAGATGACGGGCGTATCTGTGGTAAATCAGCTTATGTTCGTGTTTAACCTTGCGCTTTTCGGCGCCATCTCCGGCCCCGGTATATTTACCGCTCAGTACGCGGGTCAGAAAAACGACGAAGGTGTACGTCACACCATGCGTTTTAAACTTATTCTTTCGGTGCTCATTTCGGTGATCGGCATCGTTATATTTGTGTTGTTCAAAGAGAATCTTATCATGCTCTTTTTACACGACAACAATTCGGGTATCGATCTTTTACAGTCATTAAACTATGCAAAAGAATATATATTTGTGATGCTTTTCGGCCTCGTTCCTTTTGCGATCACCTGCAGTTACGCAAGTACCCTTCGTGAGACCGGGGAAACAAATCTTCCCATGATCGCGGGAGTAGTTGCCATAATCGTAAACCTTGTGTTTAACTACATCCTCATCTTCGGACACTTCGGCGCTCCGAAACTGGGTGTGGTCGGTGCTGCGATCGCCACCGTATTTTCACGTTATGTGGAACTTTTCATCGTAGTGATCTGGACCCATACGCATAAAGAACGTGCTCAATACGGCGTAGGTCTTTATAAGAGCTTTATTATACCCGGCGAACTCATGAAGAAGATGATCGTCATGGGTACCCCCCTTTTCTTTAACGAGTTTTTGTGGTCAATGGGAATGAGCTCGCTTACACAGTGCTATTCCATGAGGGGACTTGACGTAGTTGCCGCTTTCAACATATCCAATACGATAGTTAACCTCTTTAACGTGGTACTTATCTCTATGGGTAACGTTGTTTCCATCATCATCGGTCAGCAGCTTGGGGCGGGCGATATGGAACAGGTCGTGGATACAGACAGAAAGCTTATTATGCTTGGAGTTTTGGCTTCAACATTTATGGGAATAGTGCTTGTGCTGCTTGCGCCCATATTCCCTCGTTTTTATGAAACAACGGATGATATAAGAAAGCTCTCCGTGGAACTTATGAGAATAGCTGCAATATTCATGCCGGTGGGTTCGTACCTTAACTGTGCATACTTTACCATCCGTTCCGGTGGCAAGACGGTCATCACATTTTTATTCGATTCGGTATATCTGTGGTTTTTGTGTTTCCCCGTCGCCTTTGTGATTTCCAGATTCACATCGCTTCCGATCCTGCCTTTTTACGTGATCATTCTTTCTCTCGATCTTGTTAAAGTAGTCATCGGAACGATACTTCTAAAGAAGCGTATCTGGATTCAGAACATAGTAAATTAGAAGTAGTTTAAAAGTTTGAGATTCGTTTTCTTTTTGCAGAAAGAAACAACAAGGGTTTGAATATAGGTTATAAGACACGCCGTTACGAATACGGCGATAAGTTCCAAATACCAATAGTCAAAAAGAAAAGTTCTGTTATATACCGCCAGTGCAAAAATGTGCCACAGATAGATCCAAAGGGAATTTTTGGAGACAAATGTGACAGGCGCTGCGCGGTATATTTTTATGTTTAAATGCTCAAATATCAGATAAAGGGCGAAGGCTATGAATATTCCGTAGGAAAGATAGTAGGCTCTGGGCGGGAAGGTGGCGATGGATACGCGCTCAAATCTGCCGGTTGTGAAGCGCACGAACAGGGCGCATAGGACAAAGACGATGCCGGAAAGGGTAAGGATCGTCAGCTTCGTTTTCTTTTTCATTGAAGGCAGGCAGTATCCTATGAAAGAAAGCGCCGCGTAAGGAATGAAATAATAGAAAGTGTTTACGAAGATCCTGCTTTCGGTAAATATCCCCAGGTGATACATAAGTTCATAGATCACATAGATAATGGCTATCGATATACCAACGATCGGGCCTGTGCCCAGTTTATGGTAAAGCGGGATCACCAGAGCGGCGTAGATGTAGATGAGAATTATCCATACATAGGCGATGCCGTAAAGCGAGAAAAGGTAGGACGACACATAGTAATCAAGTCCGTGGTCACCTTTAAAAAATGCAAATATGCAAAAATAAAAGGTTAAGAATATCCAGGTGGGAACGGCGAGGCGGAGTACTCTTTGAATGATGTAAGAGCCCGCGGTACCGCCTTTAGAAATGCGACGCTCATAGCTTTTCCTTGCAAGAAGCGCGGATATGAGTACCATGAGCTGCACGTCAAAAGCCCGCGCCATCAAAGCCCATTCGGGAGATTCCACGTGGGCGGTCATTATTCCGATGAGTCCGATGACTTTTAAAAGATCTATAAATTCTATGCGCTTTGTAGCGTTATTCATTATCTGTTTATCTCCATATCCAGCATGATGTATGAAAGAAGGGTGGGACCTGCGGTCTCTGTCCTTAGAATCCTCTTTCCGAGAGTAATGGTCTTAAAGCCGTTTTCCATGGCAAGCGCAACCTCTTCTTTGTCAAAGCCTCCCTCGGGACCTATGAATATGGCTATGGACTGTCCGGGGGTGATGGCACCGAGTATCTCTTTTGTGATATCTTTTTCGTCGCTTAATTCGTAAGGAAGCAATTTGACATCACATTCCGATGCATACTTCAGGGCTTCCTTAAAGCTCATGGGTGTATGGATTGTCGGGATGACTGAGCGTTTCGACTGCTTTGCGGCTGCCTCAGAGATGCTCTGCCAGCGGGTCACTTTGCTTTCGACTTTCTTTTCGTCTATCTTCATGACACAGCGTTTCATCGAAACAGGAACGATCTCAAATGCACCAAGTTCCACCGACTTTTGAATGATCGTCTCAAACTTGTCGGATTTGGGAAGTCCCTGAAAAAGAAAGATCTTCGAAGGCAGTTCGTTTCCTTCTTCCTTTATGAAAGCAAGATCGCAAATGACCGTGTCTTTTGTAAATTCCTTTATGATACAGCGATACTCCGCTTCCGAGCCCTCGATGCTCACCGAGATCTCTTCCCCGGGTTTTAAGCGAAGCACGTTCTTTATGTGATTAAAGTCTTTCCCCGTTATCGGTATTATTCCCTCACTAACGGTATTGACATCCGTAAAAAAATGATACATAAACGTTCACCTTTTCCTTGCAATTCCTCTTCATTATAAACATTTGGCGGTGTCGATGCAATTAAGACGGTTTTGTGTTATAATAGCCGCTGTGAAATTTGAAAGGAATACAATTATGAACGAAGAAAACTTAGTCGAGAAGAAAGTCTCGTCGGAAGATATATTTAAAGGCTACATATTGCATGTGGAAAAGGATATGGTGTCCCTTCCGAACGGCAATACCGCATCAAGAGAGCTTATACGCCACATCGGAGCGGTATGCGTTGTGCCTGTGACGGATGGTAACGAAGTGATAATCGAAAGACAGTTCAGATATCCCATAGATCAGGTTATAACGGAGATTCCCGCCGGAAAGCTTGACGCTTCAAACGAAGACAGACTTGAAGCCGCAAAGCGTGAACTCAGAGAAGAGACCGGTTATACGGCGGATAAGTGGGTCGACATGGGACTATATTATCCCGCAGCAGCATACAGCGACGAAAAGATCACCATGTATCTGGCAACCGGGCTTCACAAAGGCGAGCAGGATCTGGATGAAGACGAATTTTTAAACGTTACAAAGAAACCTATCAAAGAGCTTGTGGATGATATCGTATCGGGGAAGATAACCGACGGAAAAACCCAGGTAGCCATTTTGAAGGCATATGAGATTTTGAAAAGAGAAGGCAAAGCATGAAGTGGATCAAATACAGGATCAAAACCATAACAGAGGCGGAAGATATACTTATAAGCAACCTTTACGACATAGGTCTTGAAGGTGCGCAGATAGAGGATAAGGTTCCTTTGACGGCGCTTGAAAAAGAGCAGATGTTTGTGGACATCCTTCCCGACATCGAAAACGATGACGACGTGGCATATATAAGCTGCTTTGTTGATGAAGACGAGTGCGAGGACAGAGACGCTTTGCTTCAAAGCATCAAAGACGTTATCGAAGAAACCCGGGAATACACGGAAGTGGGCGAAGGTACGGTTGAGGTGTCCGAAACCGAAGATGTTGACTGGATAAACAACTGGAAGCAATTCTTTAAGCAGTTCTACATAGATGACCTTCTTGTCATTCCTTCATGGGAAGAAGTAAAGCCCGAAGACAAAGATAAGAAGATACTTCACATCGATCCGGGCACCGCATTTGGAACCGGAATGCATGAGACGACGCAGCTTTGCATAAGAGCGTTAAAGAAGTATCTGACACCCGAAACGGTAATGCTGGATGTGGGAACGGGCTCGGGAATTCTTTCCATCGTTTCGCTTATGTACGGAGCAAAGTATGCACTGGGAACAGATCTCGATCCCTGTGCAATCGATGCGTGTCATGAAAACGCTGAGGCGAACGGAATAGATCCGAACAGTTTTAAAGTAATGATCGGTAATGTCATCGATGATAAAAAAGTACAGGATGAAGTGGGCTACGAGAAATACGACATCGTCGTCGCGAACATTCTGGCGGACGTATTAAAGCCTTTGACTCCCGTTATAACGGGCATGTTAAAGCCCGGCGGGGTTTATATAATGTCGGGTATCATCAACACTAAGGAAGAAGAAGTTAAGGCATTTACCGAGGTAGCGGGACTAAAAATAGTCAACATCGATCATCTCGGAGAGTGGGTCGGTGTGACTGCCGTAAAGGATAAGTAAGGAATATAAGAATGGAGTGTTATCTTGATAACAGCGCCACCACAAAAGTTTATCCCGAAGTGGTGGAACTCATGAATAAAATAATGCTTGAAGATTACGGCAATCCTTCAAGTGTTCATACTAAAGGCGTGGAAGCCGAAAAGTATGTGACGGAAGCAACGAAACGTATAGCCAAGGCTTTGAAAGTGAGCGAAAAAGAGATCATCTTCACTTCGGGAGGTACCGAATCGGATAATCTTGCGCTTATCGGAGCGGCCATGGCTTATAAGCGGGCGGGTAACCATATCATTACCTCGAAGATCGAGCATCCCGCGATACTTAATACGGTCAGGTTTCTTGAATCGGAAGGATTTATCGTTGATTACCTCGACGTGGATGAGAAGGGTGTCGTTAAGCTCGACGATCTTAAGGACAAGCTGAAAAAAGAAACCGTTCTCGTATCCGTAATGCACACCAACAATGAAGTTGGTTCACTTCAGCCCGTTGACGAGATCGCAAAGATCGTAAAGGATTATAATAAAGACATAATCTTTCACGTGGATGCGGTCCAGGGATTTACAAAATCGATCATATATCCTAAGCGTTCGAACATCGATCTTTTGTCGATAAGCGGACATAAGATCCACGGACCGAAGGGCATAGGTGTTCTTTACGCCAATGAAAAGATAAGACTTAAGCCGATCACTTTCGGAGGCGGTCAGCAAAAGGGACTTCGTAACGGAACGCTGAATACTCCCGGAATTGCGGGGATCGGCCTAGCCTGCGAGATGGGCACAAAAGATATCGCGGGTGAATCGGAAAGATTATATGAGCTTAAAGGTTTCTTTTTACAGGAAGTCAGTAAGATAGATAAGGTGGTCGTGAACGGCTGCGAAAAAGACGAAAACGGAAATTACAAAGTAAGAGAGACCGCACCGCACATAATGAACATTTCGGTGCTCGGATTAAGAAGCGAAGTAATGCTCCACGCACTTGAAGAAAAAGGCATATATGTATCGGCGGGAAGCGCATGTGCGTCTCACTCAAAAAAAGAGTCGTCGACCCTTAAGGCGATGGGTGCCGACGCAGAAACGATGGACGGAGCATTAAGAATAAGCATGTCGGAGTTCACCTCCAAAGAAGAACTTGAGTATGTGCTCTCGACACTTAAAGAGATCATTCCGTTTTATTCAAGATTTGTAAGGAAATAAAAGTATGTTTCAATCATTTTTGATCAAGTATGCCGAGATAGGCATCAAAGGAAAAAACAGATATCTTTTCGAAGATGCGCTTGTAAGACAGATAAAGCTTGCACTTAAAAAATGCGAAGGAAGCTTTGTCCTTTCAAAGACTCCGGGCCGAATCTTTTTGGATGCGGAGACCGACTTTGATTACGATGAAGTAATAGAAGCCCTCACGAGCGTATTCGGCGTTTGGGGAGTATGCCCCGTGGTACGTCTTGAGATGTGCGAACCCGAAGAGCTTGCCAAGGCTGCCGTAGATTACTTTAAGAAAGTTTATCCCAATACGGATAAGACCTTTAAAGTGTTCACGAGAAGATCCAACAAAGGTTATCCCCTTGATTCCATGGAACTTAACGTATGCATAGGAGATGCGATCATCGACGCCGTTCCCGGTATCAAGGTAGATGTTCACAATCCCGATATCACTCTTACCGTTGAAGTTCGCGACAAGATATATCTTTATTCCGAGATCATTCCCGGTCCCGGGGGTATGCCTATCGGAACGAACGGAAAGGCCATGCTTTTGCTTTCGGGCGGTATCGATTCACCCGTTGCGGGTTGGATGATAGCAAAACGAGGCGTCAAGATCGAGGCCGTTTATTTCCATGCGCCCCCTTATACCAGTGAAAGAGCAAAGCAGAAGGTAATAGATCTTGCAAAGAAAGTGTCCAAGTATACGGGACCCATCTATCTGCATATCGTTAACTTTACCGACATTCAGTTATACATTTACGAGAACACCCCTCATGACGAGCTTACGATAATCATGAGAAGATATATGATGCGTATCGCCGAGGCCATCGCCAAGGAGTCCGAGTGTCAGTGTCTTGTTACCGGCGAATCCATCGGTCAGGTTGCAAGTCAGACGACCCAGTCCCTTGTGGTAACCAACGAAGTTTGTACCCTTCCGGTATTCAGACCCCTTATCGCCTTTGACAAAGAAGATATCGTGGCGATTTCGAAGAAGATCGATACCTACGAAACCAGCATCCTTCCTTTCGAAGACTGCTGTACCATATTCGTGGCAAAGCATCCGGTTACAAAGCCTAACCTTGGGATCATCAAAAAGCACGAAGAATGCTTGAAAGAAAAGATCGACGACATGGTGAACAAGGCCATCGATGATAAAGAAACAATAATAGTAAGCGAAGACTAGAAAAAGAAAAAACCGAAAAGTTTTTTGCTTTTCGGTTCCTAAAGTACTTCCGCATCTGCGGCTTAATTATAAGGTTGAAGAAGTTACATGTTAATAGTTACAGGGGCGTAAGGCCTGCCTACGCCCCACATTTTTTATTAGCCTACCATATAGGGCTTGAGTACTTCAAGAACCTCTTCTGCATTGCCTTCAGCATGGATGTTGAGGTCAATGGGCTTAGAAAGGTCAAGACTGAAGATACCCATAATGGACTTAGCATCGATTACGTATCTGCCTGATACAAGATCGAAATCATAATCAAATTTTGTAATCTCATTTACAAAAGACTTAACTTTGTCGATGGAATTTAAAGAAATCTGTACTGTTTTCATGGTAAATATACCTCCTTGCTTTAAACTTCAACCTTTGCCCTCATCATAAAGAAAAGGGTTTCTTTTGTCAATGATTAATACTTAACAAAAAATTCGGAGTAATGAATGAAAACTGTGGCATTTCACAACTTAGGTTGCAAGGTTAACGACTACGAAACCGACATTATGCAACAAAATTTTAAAGAAAACGGTTTCCTTGTTGTGCCATTTACTCAAAAAGCGGACGTTTACGTTATAAATACATGCACGGTTACCAACATTGCGGACAGAAAAAGTCGTCAGATGATACACCGTGCCAAGAAAACAAACCCCGAAGCCGTAGTTATAGCGGTTGGCTGCTATGTGCAGACTGCGGGAAAAGAAGTGCTTAAAGACGAATGTATAGATATTGCAATCGGCAATAATAAAAAGGCTGATATATTAAACATTTTAAACGAATACATAAAGGAAAACAGACCGGCTTCTTTTGGCAGCATCATAGATATCAATCAAACGTCCGAATATGAGAGCATGTTCCTTACCCATACCGCGGACAGAACGAGAGCTTATATCAAGATCCAGGACGGCTGCAACCAGTTCTGTACATATTGCCTCATCCCTTTTGCCAGAGGCAGAGCCAGAAGCCGCGACGAAGAAAGCATATTAAAAGAGATAGAAGGTCTTACGAAAGAAGGCTACAAAGAGTTTGTACTGACCGGCATTCACGTAAGTTCCTACGGTGTGTCGGGCACGGCGGACTTTAAAGACAATAAACTTGCCGATCTTTTGGAAGCAATAAATAAACTTCCCGGAGTAAAAAGGATACGCTTAAGCTCGCTGGAGCCCCGTGTCGTAACGGAAGAGTTTGCAAAGCGTATCTCAAAACTTGAAAAGCTTTGCCCTCATTTTCATCTTTCTCTTCAAAGCGGATGCGACGAAACCCTTAAGCGCATGAACCGTCACTATACGAGCGATGAATTTTTGTCGGGTGTAAAGCTTTTAAGAAAGTATTTTGACGATCCCGCAATCACCACGGACATCATCGCAGGCTTCCCCGGCGAGACCGAGGAAGAATTCGAGAAGTGCTTTGACTTTGCGAAAGAGGTTTCTTTCTACGAAATGCACATATTCAAATATTCGAGAAGAAAAGGCACCGTCGCAGACAAGATGCCCGGTCAGGTAAAAGATGAGATTAAGGAACAAAGAAGCCATCGCCTCATCACATTAAGAGACGAACTTTCAAAACAATACAGGGCAAGACAGATCGGTAAAGTTAAACCTGTTTTGTTCGAAGAAGAGATAACGGTTAACGGCAAAAAGTATCTTACGGGTCATACGCCCGAATATGTTAAGGTGGCGGTAGAGGCTTCCGACGCCGCTGCAAACGAGATATTTGACGTATCTGTAGACGACTTTTTGAGCGATGAACTTATGGCAGGAAGCTTACATTAAGAATATATTCAGACAAATTGACTTGAAAAAAATCCCATTTGGGTCAATACTGTTCTATATAGGGTAAAACTATATGTAGTGGAAATACAGAGGAGATTTTTAGGGAAATGGCAGATTTAGGAGCAACACAGGTATTAAAAGTAGTCCAGGAAAAGCAGATGAGCGTTGAAGAGATCCTGGAGATAGTATATAAGGCCAACAGAGAAAAGGGCTACGATGCGGTTAACCAGATCACGGGTTATCTTGTATCCGACGACCCTACATATATCACATCCTACAACGATGCAAGAAAGCTTGTAAGAAGGCTTGAGCGTGACGAGATCATCGAGGAACTCATCTCTTCTTACGTTAAGAGTAAAGGTTGGGAATAAATCTTTATGCGGATAATGGCACTTGATTTCGGATCAAAGACAGTAGGGGTTGCGGTAAGCGACCCTTTACTTTTAACTGCACAAGGCGTTGAGATCATCCGTCGCAAGGAAGAAAACAAGTTAAGACAGACCTTGGCTCGCATAGAAGAGCTTATTGTGGAGTACGGCGTAACACATATCGTGCTGGGGTTACCCCTTAACATGGACGATACGAAAGGTGAACGTGCGGAGCTTTCGCTTCAGTTTAAAGAAAGTCTGGAGCGTCGCACCGGGCTTACGGTTACCATGTGGGACGAGAGGCTTACAACCGTCGAAGCGGATGATATAATGAATGAAGCGGGTATAAAAGGTAAAGACCGCAAAGAATACGTTGATATGATAGCCGCGCAGATCATTTTGGAAGACTACATGCGCGAAAACAAAGTAACAGATAAACAATAGAACAAGACACAAAGAGGTCGTATGGAAAAGATAGTTTTTACGGGCGCCGAAGGCGACAATATAGAATTTTACGTACTTGAAAAAACCACCCTTGGGGGTGTTGATTATGTGCTCGTGACCGAGAGCGAAATTAATGACGGTGAGGCATACGTGCTGAAGGATCTTTCGAAGACGTCGGATACGGAAGGGGTTTATGAGATCGTTTCCGATGAGGAAGAACTGGACGCCGTTGGTCAGGTCTTTAAAAGTTTGCTCGACGACATCGACCTCATACAGTAACAGGAGAAAGATGGAAAACAAAATAAACAAAGAAACCGAAAGCCTCAAGATCATACCGCTTGGCGGTCTTGAACAGATCGGAATGAACATTACTGCCTTCGAGTACGGGGACAGTATAATTGTGGTGGATTGCGGTCTTGCGTTCCCCGAAGGCGACATGCTGGGCGTAGATCTTGTAATCCCCGACGTAACGTACTTGAAAGATAATATCGACAAAGTAAAAGGCTTTGTCATCACCCATGGCCACGAGGACCACATCGGCGGTCTTCCTTACGTGCTTAAAGACGTGAACGTTCCCGTGTACGCCACGAAGCTTACCATGGGAATAATAGAAAAGAAGCTTTCCGAAACGGAAGATCTTTTAAAGAAGGTAAAAAGAAAAGTCATCAAATTCGGGCAGTCTGTCAATTTGGGTGACTTCAGAGTCGAATTCATAAAGACAAACCACTCCATAGTGGATGCGGCAGCACTTGCAATCTTCTCTGATGCCGGCGTAGTCATTCATACGGGTGATTTTAAAGTGGATTACACTCCCGTATTTGGCGACGCAATCGACCTTGAGAGATTTGCGCAGCTTGGTAAAAAGGGCGTGCTCGCATTGATGGCAGACTCCACCAACGCAGAAAGACCGGGTTTTACTCCGTCTGAAAGGACGCTTGAGCGTACCTTTGATACGATCTTTTCCGAGCACAGAGATACCCGTATAATAATCGCTACGTTCGCATCGAATGTGGACAGAGTTCAGACCATCATAAACGCCGCATACAAGTTTGACCGTAAAGTAGCGGTGGAAGGTCGAAGCATGGTAAGCATCATGGATATCGCAAGCGATCTTAACCGTTTAAGTATCCCTGAGAATACACTTGTAAATATTGACGAGATCAAGAATTATCCGCCCGAAAAGACCGTACTTATCACCACCGGTTCCCAGGGCGAGAGTATGGCGGCGTTGTCGAGAATGGCAAACGGTACACACCGCAAGATAAGCGTAGGTGCGGGGGATACCGTAATTTTTTCTTCCAACCCTATTCCCGGAAACGAGAAGGCGGTAACGAAGATCATAAACGAGCTTTTGTTCAAGGGCGCCGACGTAATATTCCAGGATGCTCATGTTTCAGGACACGCATGTCAGGAAGAACTTAAACTCATATATTCCCTGGTTCACCCGAAGTATTCCATACCGGTTCACGGCGAATACAAGCACTTAAAGGCTCAGGCAAAACTTGCCGCAGATCTCGGTGTTCCCAAAGAGAATATTTTCATTCTCCGCTCGGGTGATATACTCAGTTTAAATGAAGAAAGCGCTTCGGTTACCGGCAAGGCTCCCGCCGGGGGGCTTTACGTTGACGGACTGGGTGTCGGAGACATCGGAAACTCCGTAATACGAGACAGACAGCACCTTTCAGAAGACGGTATCGTTGTGGCCGTAATGGTGGTAGACGAATATTCGGGCGCTCTCATCTCAGGTCCCGAACTTTACACAAGAGGTGTTGTTTACGTTAAAGAATCGGAAGACATTCTGGAAGAAGCAACCCAGGTGCTTACAAAAGACGTATGCACACTCTTTGACAGAGGCGTCACCGATTGGGGAAAAATTAAGAATGTTTGCAGGGATTCCTTAAATGATTTCTTCTGGAAAAAATATAAGAGAAGACCTATGATATTACCTATAATCATGGATGTATAACTTGGAGAGTGATCAAATGACGGATATAACCGATCTATCAAAACACGTTATCGATACTATCAAATCGACTGATGAATACAAAGCATATGCGGCCGGTTTAAGCGAAATAAAGGCAGATCCCCAGCTTTACCATCGTGTCAACGAAATGAGGGAGAGAAACTACACTCTTCATCAAAGCGACATTGATCCGGGGGAGCTTATGGACCTTATGGACGCATTGACGAATGAGTACGAAGATGTTATAAACAATGAGTCGGTAGCACGGTTTCTCGAAGCCGAGGCAGCAATCTGCCGACTGGTCCAGGAATTCAACTCTATGGTTACGGAAGGATTGGAATTTGACTGATGAACGCTAAGATGATAAGAGATATCATCACCACCGTTTTATCTGCGGTTATCAAGATATTGGTGGCGGTGTGGCTGGTTAATTTCATATATACAAAAGCGGTGGAAGCCTACGATTTCGGATACAGAGTTTTCACCGAACCCGCAATGTCACCCGAACCCGGAAGGGACGTAACGGTTGCCATCACGGAAGGCAAGTCCGACAAGGCTATCGCCGAGACACTTTTTGACAAAGGCCTTACAAGAGACGCAAACCTCGCATATCTTCAGATACTTGCATCAGAATATCGCGAGAAGATCACTCCGGGCGTGTACGAGCTCAACACCTCCATGACCATGGATGAGATCGTTAAGGCTTTAGCCGACAATTACGTGGAAGAAACAGAGGAAGAAGAATGATAATCGACGAGAGAATGGCGACCTTTATCGATTCTTTTGCGACGCCCGACTCACCCTTTCTTGAAAAACTTGAAAAATACTCGATAGAAACCAATGTGCCGATCATTAGAAAGCCGATGCAGTCACTTATTAAGTTTCTGCTTACGCTTAAAACTCCGGAAAACATCCTGGAGGTGGGAACAGCCATTGGTTTTTCGGCTTTATTGATGGCGGAAAATACGCCTTCCGAAACGAAGATCACAACAATCGAGAATTACGAGAAACGTATACCCATCGCCAAGGCCAATATTGAGGAATCGGGGTACAAAGAACGCGTTACGCTAATCGAAGGTGATGCGACAGAGGTACTTAAAACCCTTGAAGGTCCTTACGACTTTATTTTCATGGACGCGGCAAAGGGTCAGTACCTTAATTTCTTTCCCGAGATAATGAGACTGCTCTCCCCTGACGGTGTCCTTCTTTCTGACAATGTCATGCAGGACGGCGACATACTGGAATCAAGATATGCCGTAGAGCGAAGAAACAGAACGATCTATGCGCGCATGCGCGACTATTTATACGAACTTACACACAACGACGAACTCCGGACCGTGATACTTCCCGTTGGCGACGGTGTTACGGTGAGCGTAAGAAAGAAGAATGGATAAGAAGAAACCTGAACTCCTGGTGCCTGCGGGCAGTTTGGATGTTCTCAAAACAGCAGTTACATACGGAGCCGACGCGGTATACATCGGAGGCGAAGCCTTCGGACTCAGAGCCAAGGCAAAGAACTTTACCAAAGAAGAGATGGAAGAGGGCATAAAGTATGCCCACGCCCACGGTAAAAAAGTTCACGTTACGGCCAACATACTCGCTCACGACGAAGACATAAAAGACGCCGACGATTACTTTAAAGAGCTTGATTCTTTTTCCGAAAAGCCCGATGCTTTAATAATCGCCGATCCCGGAATGTTCACAAAGGCAAGAAAGATCTGTCCCGAGATCGACATTCATATATCGACTCAGGCCAACAACACAAACTCCGATACTTTCAACTTCTGGTACGGTCTGGGCGCGAAACGTGTCGTTTGCGCAAGAGAGCTTTCTCTTGAAGAGATCAAAAGGATAAGGACCAATGTTCCCGCGGATGCCGAGATAGAGTGCTTCATCCACGGAGCAATGTGCATCTCCTATTCGGGAAGATGCCTTCTTTCCAATTACTTTACCGGTCGCGACGCAAATCAGGGCGCATGCACACATCCCTGCCGCTGGAAATATGCGGTAATGGAAGAAAAGCGTCCCGGCGAATATCTTCCCGTTTATGAAAACGAGCGCGGTACCTTCATATTTAACTCAAAAGATCTTTGTATGGTGGAGCACATCCCGGAACTTGTTGAAGCGGGTATCGACAGTTACAAGATCGAAGGCCGCATGAAAACGGCACTTTACGTGGCAACCGTCGCAAGAACCTACAGAAGGGCCATCGACGATTACTTTGAATCGGAAGAGAAGTATCGTTCCAACATTGAATGGTACAAAGACGAGATAGCAAAGTGCACATACAGACATTTCTCCACGGGATTTTTCTTTGGAAAGCCAAGTGAGGAGAATCAGGTTTACGATTCAAACACTTATATAAACGAGTACGTTTATCTCGGAACCGTTGAAAAGGCTGAAGAAAATAAGGCATTCATCGAGCAGAAGAACAAATTCCTTACAGGCGACGTTATAGAGATAATGAAGCCCGACGGAAGAAACGTTCCCGTGAAAGTGTTGTCCATAAAAGACGAGGACGGAAACGAGATGGAATCGTGTCCTCACTCAAGACAGAAGCTTTGCATCACTTTATCCGAGCCTGCGGATCAAAACGATATATTGAGAGTTAAGAACAATTTTTGATATTGACCATATATGCTTAATTGGTTAAAATCCACTATAAAAGAGTCGGAAGCGCAAGCTTTCATTTAGGAGAGAACCATGTCGAATGCGGTTAACGTAGAAGAGATTTTCGCGAAAAATGTTTTCACAATCGAGAAGATGAAAGAATATCTTCCCGATGATGTATTCAACGAAGTGATGACCATTCGCAACGAAGGCGGTGAATTACCGTTAAAGACGGCTGACATCGTGGCAAACGCCATGAAAGATTGGGCCGTTTCAAAAGGCGCAACTCACTTCACTCATTGGTTCCAGCCTCTTACAGGTATAACTGCAGAAAAGCACGATGCATTCATTAAGCATCCCGACGAAGAAGGAAGATGCCTTCTGGAGTTTTCGGGAAAAGAGCTCATCAAAGGTGAGTCCGATGCTTCAAGTTTTCCTTCGGGAGGACTTCGTGCCACATTCGAAGCCCGTGGTTATACCGCATGGGATATGTCTTCACCCGCTTTCTTAAAAGAAGACGCCATCGGTATCATTCTTTGTATTCCCACAGCATTTTGTTCATATAAAGGCGAAGCTCTGGACATGAAGACTCCCCTTCTTCGTTCCATGGAGGCAGTCAACACCCAGGCTCTTCGTTTACTTAAACTTTTCGGAAACAACACGTCCAAAAAGGTAATTCCTTCGGTCGGCGCAGAACAGGAATATTTCCTTGTGGATCGTAAGAACTACTTAAGACGTGAAGATCTTATATTCGCGGGTCGTACGCTCTTCGGTTCTCCCGCTCCCAAAGGGCAGGAACTTGACGACCATTACTACGGCACCATCCAGGAGCGTATAGGTGCATTCATGCACGATCTTAATATCGAACTTTGGAAGCTTGGCGTAACCGCAAAGACGCAACACAACGAAGTTGCGCCCGCACAGCACGAGCTTGCTCCGATATATGAGATCGCAAACATCGCCATGGATCACAATCAGCTCATAATGGAAGTCATGAAAAAGGTTGCCATCCGTCACGATATGGCATGCCTCCTCCATGAGAAACCTTTTGCAGGTGTTAACGGATCGGGTAAGCACAACAACTGGTCCCTTACTACCGATGACGGCATAAACCTTCTCGATCCCGGTGATTCACCCAACGAAAACTTACAGTTCCTTCTTGTTCTTTCGTGTCTCATCAAGGCAGTGGACAAGCATGCGGACCTTCTTCGCCAGAGTGCATCCTGCGTCGGAAACGACGAACGTCTTGGAGGCAATGAAGCACCTCCCTGCATAATGTCCGTATTCCTTGGGGAACAGCTTGAAGACATAGTCAATCAGATAGTAGAGTTTGGTGAAGCAAGCAACCTTAAGGGCAATACCACATTTAAGACCGGTGTTTCCGCCCTTCCCGATTTCGAGATCGACGCTACGGACCGTAACCGTACCTCACCTTTCGCGTTCACCGGCAACAAGTTTGAGTTCAGATCCGTAGGAAGCTCCGATTCCATCGGAAGCCCCAACATAGCAATAAATACTATCGCAGCGGAAGCTTTCTGCGAAGCATGTGACGTGATCGAGAACGCTGCCGACAAAAAGGAAGCCATTCATAACGTCATTACCGAAAACTTCACGAAGCACCAGAGGATCATCTTCAGCGGAGACGGTTATTCGGAAGGCTGGCGCAAAGAAGCCGAGAAACGCGGCCTTAAGAGCATCAACACAATGGTGGATGCCATCGCCACATTAAGCGACGAAAAGACCGTACAGCTCTTTGAAAAGTTCCAGATATTTACAAAGGCAGAGCTTGAATCGAGAGCCGAGATCCTTTACGAAACATATGCCAAGACCATAAACATTGAAGCTCGTACCATGATCGACATGGCATCGCGTCAGATCGTTCCCGCCGTTGCAACATACTCCGGAAGACTTGCCAACACCGTCAACGAGATGATACAGGCAGGTGTTACTCCCGTAGTTCAGATGGGACTTTTAAACGACGTAAACAAAGAACTCACAAATCTCGATACGGCCCTTGCGGCACTTAAGCTTGCAATGGACAACGTAAAAGACATAAAGAACGAAAAGGATCTTGCAGAGTTTTTCAAAGACACCATCGTTCCCAAGATGAGAAGACTCCGTGTTCCCGTGGACAATCTCGAGCGTATCGTGGACAAGCGCGTATGGCCGCTTCCCACATATGCGGACCTCATGTTTGAAGTTTAATTTGCCGTGGCTAACTTATTGCAATAAGTATCTTGACCGCAGGGCACTATTAAGCATAAAATGTGAGAGGACATTTTCCAAAATTATAAGAAGTCTGTTTGCTTCTTACTAATATAATAAACAGTCATAAGGAGGATTATTGTAATGGCATTAGTTACAACAACCGAAATGTTTAAGAAAGCTTATGACGGCGGTTACGCAGTCGGCGCTTTCAACGTAAACAACATGGAAATCGTACAGGGTATCACAGAAGCCGCAGGCGAATTAAAGAGCCCCGTTATTCTTCAGGTTTCCAAGGGTGCGCGTGCATACGCTAACCACACATATCTTGTTAAACTCGTTGAGGCAGCAGTTCTGGAGAATCCCGATATCCCGATCGCTCTTCACCTTGATCACGGCGATACTTTCGAACTTTGCAAGTCTTGTATCGATGGCGGATTTACTTCAGTCATGATCGACGCTTCTTCAAAGTCATTCGAAGACAACATCGCTCTTACCAAGCAGGTAGTTGAGTACGCTCACGCTAACGGCGTAGTTGTAGAAGCAGAGCTTGGTACTCTTGCAGGTATCGAAGACGAAGTAGTAGTTGAGTCAGGTAAGGAAGCTTACACCAGACCCGAAGAAGTAGAAGAGTTCGTAGACAGAACCGGATGTGACTCTCTTGCGATCGCAATCGGAACTTCTCACGGCGCATACAAGTTCACCGCAGCTCAGTGTACCAGAAACGCTGACGGTATCCTTGTTCCCCCTCCGCTTCGTTTCGACGTTTTGGAAGAGTGCATCAAGAGACTTCCCGGTTTCCC
>JAGCTJ010000129.1 GCA_017963665.1 Lachnospiraceae bacterium
AAAAGAAAGCAGAATACTCCTGATTTTTGAACGAGTCGGTGAAGTTCTGGTGACATGTTTTCTTTTGATATTTCCTGCAACAGGTTCGCGTGTAAAACTGCTCCCCGAAGGCTTGTACTTTGATTGGACCGATTTCATTCGCCTTACTGCATTTGTGCTGATGATATTGTACGAATGTTTCTGGATAAGGTATTTTGGCACCAAGAAAACGATGCAAGACTATTACAGTTCATTCGCAGGTTTCCCTGTCGCAGGCGCAACGCTTCCGGTCATAGCGGTACTGTTGCTTGGCATCCACTCAAAGAATCTCCTTTTGATCGGAGCCGCGATCATACTTGGGATCGGCCACATCGGAATACATCTGCAACATAAAAAGGAAGCATCGGACATCTCGCTGCAGGAACAGAAAGCAGACTTACAATAATCATAAAGCATATATTTGATGAATATGTTTGAGCAGACAGAAGGATCGGAGAATGATATGAAAAATGTATTGATAATCGGCGGAAGCGGGGGATTAAGCAGTGTTTTAGCCCAAATGGCATCAAAAAACTACAGAGTCTGGACCGTTACGCGAGGCAAAAGGCAGCTTCCCGATGGTGTTGTCTCGTTAAAGGTCGATCGTAACAATACAGATGAATTAAAGAAGATACTCAAAGAGCAAAATATAAAGTGGGATGTGGTATTTGATTGCATATGCATGAATCCCGAACAAGCCCTGGCAGACATTGATATCTTGCCTGAATTTTCCAAAAGGCTTGTGGTTGTGTCTACCGATTCGGTATATGACAGTCGTGCTAAAAAGATACCGGAAGACGAATACGGAATCTGTGTACATGAGAGCGGATCTACAAAAGATTGCACATATGCCGGGAATAAACGTCGAATGGAAGAGTGCTTTCTTAAGGAAATGGAGTCTATGCATCCGGCGCTTGATATCACGATATTCAGGCCGGGACATATATACGGACCGGGATTTCTTTTGGGATGTTTTCCCGAGCACAGCAGACAGGCTGAACTTCCGGAGTTGATATTGAAGGGAAAACCTATAAGACTGGTAGGTGCGGGAACATATATCATCCAGCCGATCTATGTGGACGATCTGGCGAGGGTAATGCTGGACAGCGCTTTTAATGAAAAAACTTACGGCGAACTATTATGTATCGGAGGACTCGACGCGATCGAGAATCGGATCTATTATAAGGTCATTGCCAATTGCCTTGGAGTAGATCTTAAATTGGAGGAGATCCCCGTTCTTGGCTATGTTGAAGCTCATCCCGAATACAGCGGGCATTTATGCCACAGGATATACGATCTTTCAAAACTTAAGAGTACAGGAATAAGACTACCCGATACAAGAATAGTTGAAGGTATTAAGAGACAATTGGCGAGTCTTGGTTATCTCGATAGAATGCTATCATTAACGTGGATATAAAGAACGCGATCGTTGAAAAAGGCAGCATAGGATCAAGAGATCAGGCTGTGATCAAAAAGTTTCTGCCCGCTGTCGGACACGATTATGTGACGGTTCATCTGGTAGGAGAGGATTGAGAGATCGGGGACAAAGAAAACAGAATGGAAAAAATTATTGAGGTAAATTGGGTATGAATTTATTAAAGAAAGCTTTGGCGTTAAATGTAAAACGCATTTTTGGAAGATCGGTATCGGTTTTATCAGTTGCAGCGCTTGTGTGCGTTGGTTTTTCTTCGTGTAAGGGATCGAACAATTTTATGTCTGAAAACGACAGTGACCCGGCTGATACGATGATCGAGATAAACGATGATACATCTGAGCCGGAGATTGAAATTCCGGAAAATGAGCCGGAAGAAACCACATTCGATGATTTTGATATTTCAGATTATGTGACGGAAGACGATCCGGAGTTTAATGAGGGCGCTTTGAGTACCATTCCGGAGATCACATATGCCGTACAAGGAGATGAAGATGTTACGATCAGTCTTTATGATATTACCGACAGCCCCGATGAGATGTGGGAGGAAATAACCTGGGAAATATTGGAGGAATTTAAAGGATATGCCCCAAACGGTTGGTTTAACGATGATTACGCCGAGGTGATCGCGAATAAAAAAAGAGATTTGATCCTTGAACGCGAGGGTATACTGGTCAGATTTGACGATTATGAGTTGAGTGAATTCCGCAGAGGTTGGGAATGCGAAATACCGTATTATAAGATATTGAAGTATTTGAACAAAAGCGGGATGGATGCTTTGAAAATGACGGATCGAGACCTGATATTTGCGTACTATTTAGAGGCAAGGGTTTTCTCGGGATGGTTTATCGGCGACTCCTGTGCTGACGAGAGCGATATGATAGAGTTTAACGGCATGGAATATGCTCGATTCGCATATCGTGATATAACAACGATGGAAGCGCTCAAGGAGCTGTTTAAGACCCGATGGAGCGATGAAGTGACAGACGATTTCCTTTCAGGAGACAGATTTATAGAAAGTGACGGTAAGCTATATATTCAGGATGCTGCCCGAGGAAGCGATATTTCTGTTCATAGTGTCAATTACGATACAGATTATAAAGAAGGCGATAAAGAAGGCGTGCTTTTTGCCCACATTATCCGCGAAGGATATGACAGTAAATCGGGAAAGATGTATCTTACCGGCGAGACAGACGATGTCGCATTTCCATTCATTATGAGTGAAAACGGTGCAATATTCACTTCTTTTCCGTATGTCAATTAGCAGGTTTCGGAAAATTCGGAACATATTACGAGGAGATCATAATGAACATCATTTACGAGAAACTTACGGAAGCCGAGCTTAAGACATTTATCAATATGAGGATCACTCAGCTTACCGAAGAATATACATCGGAAGGAAGAAAAGTTCCCGAAGGCGTCGATCTTGAATCGGCTTTATTTGATTTCTATCACAGACATATGGCTGACGGCACCTTCGTATCCTGGCTTGCCCTGGACGGGGATAAGATAATCGGAACAAGCGGAATGAGTTTTGTCGAAAAGCCGCCGTATTTCACCTGCCCGACAGGTCGACTCGGACTTCTGTCGAGCATGTATACCGATCCGAATTACAGAAGAATGGGTATCGCAAAAGAACTTCTCCACAGAGTCGTGGAAGAAGCCAGAGCTTACGGCTGCGGTGCCGTTCACATTACCGCTTCGAACATGGGCGTAAAGCTCTATACGGCGTACGGATTTGAGCATAACGGAAATTTTATGCAATATAAGTTGAAGTAAATAAAGTGTCAGGAAACCCGGCAAGACTTTCTTTTGCTGTGACCGAGGATGTGGTCAAAAAGTTTCTTCCGGCTGTCAAACACGATTATGTGGTGGTTCATCCGGTAGGAGAAGAAAGGAGTCAGAATTGAACTTAAAAGTATTAATGGGATTGATGATCCCGTTTTTGGGAACGGCGCTCGGAGCCGGATGTGTATTTTTCATGAAAAAAGAGCTTGGCGGAAAGGTTCAAAAAGCACTTTCCGGGTTTGCGAGCGGAGTAATGGTGGCAGCTTCGATCTGGAGTCTTATAATTCCCGCGATGGAGCAATCGGATAAATTGGGAAGATTGAGCTTTCTGCCCGCGTTTGTGGGGTTTTGGCTGGGAATTCTTTTCCTTTTGTTATTGGATACGATCATTCCGCATCTTCATGTAAATGCTGATGAGGCAGAAGGTCCGAAATCAAATTTTAAACGCACAACGATGATGGTACTCGCCGTAACGCTTCACAACATACCGGAAGGTATGGCGGTCGGAGTCGTTTTTGCGGGATTCTTAACGGGAACCCAATATATCACGTGGGGTGGTGCGCTTGCACTTGCTATAGGCATCGCCATACAGAACTTCCCGGAAGGAGCGATAGTCTCCATGCCTTTACGTGCAGAAGGAAACGGTAAAAAGAAAGCGTTTATGAAAGGCGTATTATCCGGCGCGGTTGAACCTCTGGGCGCACTGCTCATTATTTTCGCGACAGGTTTCTTTGTGCCGGCAATGCCTTATCTTTTAAGCTTTGCGGCAGGTGCCATGATATATGTGGTCGTAGAGGAACTGCTTCCCGAGATGTCGGAAGGCGAGCATTCAAATATAGGTGTCGTGATGTTTGCGGTCGGTTTTACGCTAATGATGGCATTGGACGTAGCACTCGGATAGAGATATAATGAGAAGGTAGATATATTGATAGTCGGAAAGGAGAATCTTATGGGATTATTTGACAAAGTATTGGCGGGGGCGTCAACAGGTGCGGAAACATCGAGCTTAAGCGCCGAGTGGACAAAAGACAGAACGATCGTCCTTAAGGGCACACCGGAAAGTCTTGATGAAGTTAAAGGTGCGGTGGATATTACCGATCCCGGCAGCGTCTGCGCATATTGGCTCTACAGTGTCATGGCAATGACGGCCGATTACGATATCGGAATGAGTATGATGAAGTTTCTTTATGCCGACATTGAGCCATTCGGAAGAGGTTTTACCGAGGGTGGAGCGTCCGGAAAAGCGGGATGGGATTCGTTCTTTAATGACAGACTTAAAGACGATGATTACAGATGGCTTCCGAGAGCGTATTTCGCAGGTGCCGTTGCATCAAACGGATTTAAGCCCGAAACGCCTTTAACCGTGGAACTTCATTACAACGAGCCTAACACGACTACGATAAACGGACAGAGTCTTGAAGCCCTGGGACGTCTTAACATAGTTTATGCGGTTAAGAGCAACGCAGCGGGAAATCAGGTTAACATAACTGTAAGCAAGTTTGAAGGAAGCGACCGCTGGTACGTAACGAGTGGCTCATCATCAGCAGGCATTTTCTACGACCAGAGATCTGCGCTTACTGCTGAGGCGAAAGAAAAACTGTATTCGTAGCAAGTTAACATAATGAAGCGAAAGGCATATATATGAACACAAAACCATGTGATCCCAAAGCATCAAAAGAAGTTGTAAAGGTGCTTGAGTTTTTTAATTCGATCGAAGGCAAAGGAATACTTGCCGGACAGCATACGCAGTCCATTCCGATGGAAGAGACCGCACATATCAAAGAACTTACGGGAAAACTCCCTGCAGTATGCGGGTTTGAACTGCTCGGATATTCGCCCAACATAAACAGAGCCGACGCGAGCGAAGCATGCCTTAAAGAAGTCGACGAGGTATACGGCACCGTGGATTGCGCTCTTGAATGGGGAAGAAAAGGCGGACTTGTAACATATACGTTCCACTGGTTTTCACCCATAGGCGGAAGAGATAAATCTTTCTACGCCGAGCATACCGATTTTGACGCATCAAAGGCCGCAACAAAGGGCACTCCCGAGTACGAGGCCATGTTGAGAGACCTCGACGTCATCGCAGATATCTTAAAGAAGTTTGAAGCCGAGAACATACCGATCCTTTGGAGACCTTTCCATGAGGCTGAGGGAACGTGGTTTTGGTGGGGAGCAAAAGGCCCCGTTGTTGCAAGAGACCTTTACAGGATAATGTTTGATTATCTTACAAAAGAAAAAGACATTCATAACCTCGTCTGGGTATGGAACTGCCCCGTGAAGGAAGCTTACGTGGGAGACGATTACTGCGATATCATTTCAAGAGACCTCTATCCCGAAGCCCATGCACATTCAAGTTTCTACAATGAGTACAAAGGTCTTACCGAGCTTGCACCCACCAAGGGCGTGGCACTTGCCGAAAACGGCGTTCTTCCCGATCCGAAGGCGCTTAAGGCCGACAAGGCAAACTGGCTTTGGTTCATGACATGGAGCCACGAGTTTTGTTTAACCGAGCAGTATAACAACTTTGACGTTTTAAAAGCGCTTTACGACGACCCTTATACGATCGATTTCGATACATTAAAGAAATTGTATTGATGTAAGAAGAAAAGTCGCTCATTCGCCCGAATTTACGGCAAAAATGCCCCGAATCGGTCTTTCTTCCTTGCAAATAAGGCAAAAGGGTGGTAGATTTATGTTAAGGGGACACTTAAGGAGATCACATGCTTAAGAAAATTTTAGTGGTGGATGACGACGACGTTTGTCGCGATCTGCTTGCGGAAATTTTGGAAGTTGAATATGAGATAGTTCCTGCCAAGAACGGAGCTGAAGCACTCGGACTTCTTTCTTTCCAACTTGGAAAGGTTGCAGCCGTGCTTCTTGATATTATGATGCCACAAATGAACGGTTACGAGTTCCTTAAGGTCTTCAACGAGAAAGGCTGGGACAAGAAAGTTCCCGTTATCGTCGTTACCGCAAGTGACGATGAGGAAACATTTGAAAAGTGCAGGGAACTGGGTATAAAGTTTTTTATCAGAAAACCTTATACATTTAAAGAAGCCTCGGGTGTTATCGAGAGCGCGATCAAGAGTTTTAAGAAGAAATAATCAGACTATGAAAAAGACAAGACTTTTAAAATCGCTGCCGATATTGGCAGCGATTGTGTTTTTATTTAACATATCATCGATCAAAGTAAACGCGGAAGGCGAACTTACCGGCAAAACAGCCACAGAGATAGTGTCCATGATGGACAAAGGCTGGAACATGGGTAATACGTTCGATGCCACAGACGGCAAGAAAGACGACGTTTACTCTCAGGAGACTTCGTGGGGCAATCCCAGAGCTTCAAAAGAACTCATACAGGGTGTGAAGGCTGCGGGCTTCAATACGATACGTATTCCGATCACCTGGTACAGATATGAGGACAAGAACAACAATTACGCCATTGACGAAGCATTTATGGCAAGAGTTACCGAGATCGTGGATTACGCCATGGATGAAGGTCTTTTCGTGATCATAAACGTTCATCACGAAAAATGGGTGAACGACAAGGATATAGATAAAAACTATGTGGATATAGGCAATCGTCTTAAAGCGACCTGGAGCCAGATAGCGGACAATTTTGCGGACTACGATCAGCATCTTATCTTTGAGGGCATGAATGAACCCAGAGCACAGGGCGCAAGCTACGAGTGGACAGGCAACAAAGACTGCTATAAAGCCGTAAATTATCTGAACGATGTTTTTGTAAATACGATAAGAAGCGACGGCAAGGGACATAACGGCGAGAGAATGCTCATGATCCCCGGATATGCCGCATCGAGCAGTCAGGCCGTGCTTGAATCCATCGAGATCCCGAATGTGGGCGGAAAACCTGCCGAGAATATATGCATCTCTGTGCATTGTTATTCCCCTTATGAATTTTGCTTGACCGACAAACAAACTTCGTTCAATCCGGGGAATGCGTCTGATACTTCGGATATCACTCGCCTTATGTCGAGTTGCAAGCGTCTTTTTATCGATAACGGTATTCCGGTCATAATAGGCGAATGCGGAGCTACCAATTCGGGTAACAACAACAGTGCCCGTCTTGAATGGTTTGCATTCTTTGGCGCACAGACAAAGGCA
>JAGCTJ010000130.1 GCA_017963665.1 Lachnospiraceae bacterium
AGAGCATTTATAAGCTCATCGGTCAGTATGTATCGGTACGTGTAGCTTACCGCAAGATCGAACCCGCCCTCTTTTATAAAGTCAACCGTAAGTCTTTCGCTGTATGCGACCGTTTCGTGCCCCAGATCTTTTATACTGTTTAAAAGCTCCAAAGCACAGTCGTTGTTATAAAGAAACAATATCTTCATAGCATATCCTCGGTTATAGGTTCACCGCGCTTTAAGCTTTTCTTAGCGGGCTTGCCTTTAAGATCCGCGAAACATTTGGGCTTTATGCCGTATCCGGGTCGTATCGAGCGAACGTTTTCTTCGGATATGATGTCGCCCTCATTTATATCCTTTATTGCAAAAAGCGAACGACGGAAGACGGTTGATGATCTTTCTTTGTCCGTTAATGCATAAGACGGACCCGCTGCGATCAGCTTCGCATTTTTGATGTCTTTGACCATTTTTGCAAACTCGTCGATCTCCATGGAAAACTCCGAGTCCGCGGTCTTGATGACTCTCGATAGGCATACGTGCTTTTCGACCACGCACGCACCGAGCGTTACGCCGACAACGGCCGCAAGGCTTCCCTCCGAATGATCGGAAAGGCCGACGGGCACGTTAAAGCGCTCTTTCATGTCCTTAATGTTTCCAAGATGCATGTCTTCCCAGTTTGCGGGATATTCGCTGCAGCATTTAAGTAACACGACTTTGTCGTTTCCGGCTCTTTTGCAAGCGGCGAGCGCATCTTCAATATCCTCGGGCGTTCCCATACCGCATGAGATGATCATCGGAAGACCCTTCGATGCGGCATATTCGATAAGCATCACGTCGGGAAGCTCGAAGCTTGCGATCTTGATCGCTTCACAGCCAAGGTCCGTTAAAAAATCAACTGCCGTATTGTCAAAGGGGGTAGAAAGAAAATCTATCCCGACCCTGTCACATTCGTCTTTGATGGCCTTATGCCACTCCCACGGAGTGTTCGCATCGCCGTAAAGGTCGTAAAGCTTATAGCCGTCCCAGAGGCCGCCTTTTATCTTAAAGTATTCGTTGTCGCAGTCGATGGTGAGTGTGTCTGCCGTGTAGGTCTGGATCTTAAGGCAGTCGGCTCCGGCTTCTTTGGCCTTACGCACAAGTTCAAGCGCGTTATCAAGACTTCCGCCGTGGTTGGCGCTCATCTCGGCTATCACATATACATCGCCTTTTTCTATCTTTTCAAATAAATGAAACATCTATTCTCCCAATGAATTAAGTATCTTATATTTCATTTCCGCCATCTGCCAGTCGGAAAAAGTATCTATGTCCTGAACCTCTTCTTCGCCGAGCTCGAAAGGCACGGTCTTGGAAGTCACGAGCGAAAACTCTTTTAAGAAAGGTTCTGTCTTTTCTGCGTAAAACTGTCCCGCGTCGTGGTAAACGGGCTCAAGGTCCTGGCTTCTTGTGAGCGCATGCTCGGGATTGACCCATTGCATATAGCCGTCTCTTACCACCACGCCTCGCTGGGGCGGAAAAGAAAATCTCACGACCGATACAAGTGAATATGCGTCGGAAGCTTCAAGCTTTTGCACGGCTTCTTTTAACCTCTCCGCACTTACAAAAGGTGCGGTCGGATAGAGGCACATGAACATGTCAAAGTCTTTCCCCTCGGCTTTATAGTTTTCAATGACCTCTTTTAGCACGTCTCTTGTGGTGGCAAAATCGTTGGAGTTTGAATCGCTTCTTAAGAAAGGGACTTTCGCTCCGTATTTTTTTGCGACCTCAGCGATCTCTTCGCTGTCGGTGCTCACCATGACTTCATCGAACACGCCGCTTTTAAGCGCAGCTTCGATGCTGTAAGCGATTATCGGTTTTCCGAGGAAATCCTTTATGTTCTTTTTGGGTATTCTTTTTGAACCGCCTCGTGCGGTTATTATGCACACTTTGCTCATTTATCCACCGTTAGGTCAAATCGATATTTAATCTTTGACCATGCTCTTATATATTTCCAAAAGAGTCTTATAGTTGTTCTCTCTGTCGTGAGTCTTAAGCGCTCTTTCGCGCGCGCGGCTACCCATCGATGCTGCGTCGGCGTCACTTAGCGAAAACACCTTGCATATACTCTCCGCCAGGCCGTCTGCATCCCCTGCGGTATAAAGAACCCCCTCGCCGTCCGCTATCATATCGGCCACACCGCCGACTTTTGCGGATACACACGGAAGCCCCAGTAACATCGCTTCGCCCAGCGAGTTGGGCGAATTTTCTATCGTTGAAGGGCAAAGGAAGACGCCGGCTTTAAGATACTCCTCTTTTATATCCGAGGCACTGAGAGTTCCAAGATATTTGATATCCGCAGCCTTTCCGGCTTTCTTTGCGACTTCATCTTCAAGTTTTAGCAGGTACTTTGCGTACTCCTGAAGCTTTAGCTTTTCTTTTATTGTCGCATGCCTCGTTATCGGATCTCCCGCGATCCGAAGCTTAACGTCGGGATATTTCTCCATTATCTTCGGAAGTGCCTTAAGCACGTAATGCATGCCTTTTACCGGATAATTTGCCTGGCACAAAAAGATCGTGTGCCTGTCGGCCACGGAGGCGTCCCACGTACCTTCATAAAACTCATCGCGAAGGTTTTCGTTTAAATGATGATATACCGATTTAAATGCCCATTTGGTGACATATGCTTTGTCAAAAGAAGTCCTTCCGGTCACATGCCCGGCACCGAGGAGCGCTATTATCTCGTTTTGGCTTCTGACTGAGAACTTAAACTGCTGATCCTTCATGCCGTCGCTTTTTAAGATATCCCGAAGCGATCTCTTTTTAGCGATGTTCTCAGGCACTCCGTCAAGGTAGTGATCGGCTATCTCTCCCACCACGCCCTGCATGCCGATAAGTACGTTGTCGCGGCTAAGCTTGGTTACCTCGCCGTACTTTCTTATGCTCTCGGTGACCGCTCTCGCATGCGAAAATTCGGTCCCGAATACGTGGATGATGTCGGGCGCGAAATCTTTTTCGATCTGAACAAAGATCTTCTCAAGCGACTCGTCATATTTTTCCGGCGCTCCTTCGTGGAATCCGTAAAACGCTATGCCGTCAACTTGCGAAACAAGCCCTTCCGGGACATTGTTTCCCACAGGCGATGCAATAGCGAGAGTGATGGCGGTTTCTTTGTCCCCCACTATCTTAGAAAGCATGCCCGAGACCCAGCCCTCTTTACAGTTGTCGTAGGAGCCGAGTTTCTTTGCGATCATCGTGGGTATGAAATTGGTGACCCAAAGTACTCTCATATCGCGATCCTATTTTGTGAACAGTCTTCTTATCTTTTCGTATACTCCGCCGAAAACTCTCGACTTTGCGATGACGCTTCGCGCCTTGTGGAAAGTAAGGAAGAGCCTTAACCTGCAAAGTGCTATGACTTTCCTTGGAATATACTTATTTACTATGTGCTCGTGCTCTTTTTGATCTCGCTCGCGGTTGTCCTTTTTCTCGGAGTAGCCGCCGCCTTCGTACTTGCAGACAGGCATGTCAAGATAGTAAAAAGAAGCCTTTTCTTCAAAGAAACATTTTAAGAACAGGTCGTAATCCGCCCTAATCTTGTAGCGGATGTCGAAGGGGTTGTCGCGCACAACGTCTATCGAGTAAAGCGTCGCCTGATGGCAGGCGATGTAGTTGTAGCACACCATGGGGGTCACCTTGGAAGATGCCTTCACCACGGTGTTCGCACGAAGGGAGAACATGTCGCCGTACGCTATGAAAGGCGGCTTTAACTTGGCTTTCTCGATCTTTTCGGTCATCTTTTCAAGCACGTGCTCGTCGTAGAAAAGGTCGCCCGCGTTTAAAAAGATCACGACGTCACCGACCGCACCCTTTACCGCCATGTTCATGGCATCGTAAATACCCTTGTCGGTTCCGTAGATAATGCGGTAGCGCATGTCTTTGGGGACCGCGGCAAGAGAATTGTCCGTCGAACCGCCGTCTTTTATGATGACTTCGTATTCGGGATAAGTCTGAGCCTTTATGCTGTCCAAAGTCTTTTTAAGCGATTCGCCGGGATTAAGACTAACCGTGATAATTGAATATTTCATCGTGCAAAAAACCAGTTCCTGTATGGTAGTATCCTTATATCCGTCGCATCGAGCGTTCTTAGGTAAAATACAAAGAACACCGCGTACGCGAGGGCTATAACGATCGTAAAGAATGTTCTTAATCTTTTGTTTTCGATCCGCTTAAGTATCGCGGGGATCAAAAATATATTCGAAGCGCTTAAGTAATATCCTATCCTCGTGGACTCCGGAAGATACCAAAGACACGAGAAAACTATGAGCGCGCCGACATTTAAGTTAAAGTAAAACTTCAATTTCCTGTCATCTTTTATGATGCTCTTATAAAAGATGATGGAGAACACAAGCACCGCTGCCGCCTTTAAGATGTTCGTATACGATATGTCAAAGTCGTCAAGGTACGAGCCGTCATAGTACGGATATATCAAAAAAGCGACTTTTCGTATCGGCTCTCTTAAAACGACCAACGCCGCGGTAAGCGCCGCAACTATCGCTATGTGCCACTTCTTGTACTCAAGATTTGCCAGATAGTAAATCGGGATCACTATGAGCACCGTCATGTGTATCGTCGCCGCGAGCACTATGAGGGCGATAAACTCAAGGTGACGCCCCGCAAGCACAAACTTTATTGCGTAAAGCGCCATTGCAAAAGCAAGATAATATCTTACCGTGTTTAAACTCGAAAAGTAAAAGCCGTTGGTTAATAGTAAGAATAAACTTGCCGCGAACCAGTCGCTCTCGTCGTAGAGCGCTTTTACGAAAAAGTATGCGGTGATCGCCGAAAATACGAAAAATATCGGCATGTAGTTATCATATCCCGCAAACCACTGCACTATCTTAACTATCAGGTTAAATCCAAACTCGCTTGAGACGACTCTCGACTGTGCGATGAGCTCAAAGTTGTTGCGATACACCCAAAAGTCGTTTCCCACCGCGATCCTTGTACCCGAAAGGAAAGCCAGTATAAAGAAAACGGCAAACGCCACGGTCTCATTTATCTTTACCTGCTTAAGCGTCTTGTTTTTTTCATATATTGAGTTTTCTTTCACCATCACTGCAAGTAAAACGCAGACGATAGTAACGAGGGAATATATGATCATGTTAATCCTTTGTGTAAAGCGAATCGTCCATGAGTATCAAAAGTCTAACCACTATACAGGACACGAAAAGACCGATTATGGCGCCTAACATGAACACCTGAGGAATGTTTTTGTATACAAAGTACTTTTCGGCTTTGGATACGTTAAACACTTCAGCGGAAGCAACTTCGTCGATGTCGGTTACAAATGCGGTCACCGTTTCCCCTACCACCGAAGCGATCTCATCGGTGAGCTTGGGATCGTGTGTGGTTATCACGAAAAATACCACTCTTTGGTCTGCCTGAACCTCGGCCGTCAGATATTGTTTAAGTTCATCTTTTGAAACGCTTACCTTACCTGCCTCAACCAGGGGATCCAAATACTTGTCGCTTGTTATCCACTGGCCCCAAGTATAGAAGTTGATGTAATCGTACATGTTGCCCGCGCTGTCTTCACCGTATTTAACGTGCACGCTCACTTCGGCCCTGTAATCAAAATTTCCGATCACGGTCTTTGATAACGTATAGGGGATGCCGAGTATGAGGGCACCCGCGATCGTGGAGAGCAGTAACACTTTCCACTTCTTTAAAAACATCGATGTGAACTTTCTGTAATAGGAGCTGTCTCGTTCCATTGTCTCTCCGATCATTCGTCTTCTTTGATACCTTCCGAAGCGTCTTTAAGCAATGCCGTAACCTGTTCTTCTTTCACACCTTCCGTTGCATCCGGGGTAAAAAGAACACGTAACGTCAAAAACATAAGTTTAAGATCAAGCCAAATGCTGTAATTTTCTATGTAGCAAAGGTCGAGTTTAAGCTTGTCGTAGGGGGTCGTGTTGTATTTGCCGTACACCTGGGCATATCCCGCAAGTCCGGCTTTCACTTTCATCCTGTAAGCAAACTCGGGCATCGCTTCCATGTACTGAGCGATTATCTCGGGGCGCTCCGGACGAGGTCCTATAAAGGACATGTCGCCTTTAAGGATGTTAAATAACTGCGGAAGCTCATCGAGTCTTACCCTTCTTATGAACTTTCCTATCGGGGTTATCCTCGGATCGCCCTTCTTGGCAAGTCGTGCCACACCGTTACTCTCGGCGTCGACACGCATGCTTCGAAACTTAAGTATCTTAAATTCTTTGGCGTTTATGGTGCATCTTGTCTGTTTGTAAAGAACAGGGCCTCTGTCGCAGGCCTTGACCATTATCGCTGTGATCAGCATGAAGGGCGAAGTCACTATGATAAGGATGAACGATAACACGATATCGATGACCCTCTTTATTATCTGCTGTTCGATCTTCATGGCATATTCGCGGGTTAGAAGGATCGGTGAATCGAAAAGATGCAGTTCCTCTGCTCCGGCTATTATAACGTCGGAGATCTTTGGCATGGTATAGACTCTTATGCTCTTTCCGTAACAGAACTTAAGGAGCGTGTTCCGTTCGGAATTGGGTATGTCCCAAAGCATTACGGCGTCATGATCGGGTATCATATTGCATATGGCTTCGGTTCCCGCGTTAATGTTAACGGTTCCGCCGATGATGAACTTGTCTTTTCTTGTGCCGATCTTTTCAACTATGGAATCGATAGGTCTGTCGCCGTGAACGAGAAGTATCCTTCTTGGCGGGAAGATCTTTTTGTATAAATAGTTTGAAAAGATCATCCACATTGCCGACCATACGAGGTGTATGAGTAACATCGACCAGTAGTACTCAAGGCTCATCATATCCGTGAGCATAAGACACAGCTCGAAATATGTGATTATATCCACCATGAGTGTTGCCATGATCTGGGAAAGCACCAGCTCCACGTTTTTCTGATAACCGATACGTACGGTTCCGTAGAGACTTGCAAACACATACATGAAAACAAAGTACAAAGCGCCGACGAACATGAAGCCTTTGTATCCCACACGTTCCGTCATGTAGTAGCTGTAGTATTCGACTTCGTAGTACATAAATATGGCAAGCAAAACACCGAAGTTCACTAACGCCAGTATGTACTGCATCATTCTTTTATAAGCTTCTATCTTTTTCAACTAAGAAGATCTCCTCTTATTTGATTTATTTACTCTTCTGTATGTGGCAAGCCATGCCCAGAGCACAAAGTGCCAGGAGGCTGAGAAGATGTTTCTTTTTGCCACTTTTCTAAGCAATACCCAAATGCGCCTTAAAGCCTCAACTTTGTTTGCGGAAAGGGTGCCCGACACGCGACGGTATTTAACAAGATTTTCGTTTAGCCCGTATGCGGTGTAGCCTGCTGCCATTATGTTCCACCATGTGGCGGTGTCCTCACTTTTGATGTGAGGCATCTTTATAAGCTCGTCCGGAATGATACATCTGTCGATCATTACGGTGGAGGTAAAGATGATGGTATTGTGAAGCGCCTTTTTGTAAGGAAGTATCTTGGGAACTTTAACTACCGCGCCGTTTCCCACTCCTTCTGCGTCCGCAAACTCATAGCTTGTGAACACGAAGCCCGCGTTGTTGTCCTGCATGAACTTAAGCTCTTGTGAAAGCTTGTCCTTTTCCCAAAGATCGTCCGCGTCAAGAAAAGCTATGTAACGTCCATCGGCTTCTGTGAGCCCTCGGTTCCTGGCGGCGTAAGCGCCTTTGTTTTCTTCCTGCCTTATTAACTTTACACGGGGATCGTCGTAACTTTCGATAAGTTCGCAGGATGAATCACTCGAACGATCGTCTACAAGCAGCAGTTCAAAATCGGTAAAGTCCTGTGCCAAAACCGAGTCGATGGTTGCCTTTATGAACTTTTCGGCATTGTAGACGGGTACAATGATCGAGATCTTGTCTGTCATTGATCAGTTCCTGCGCATTATCAAGTATTCTTCGGTCTTATCAAGCTTTGTAAATCCACGCGACACCAGTGTCTCTTCTATCTTTTCCGACAAAGTGGCGGCCGGAAGCATGATAACATCGACCTTTTCAAGCTCTTTGTTAACTTTAAGAGCCGGGCAATATATCGAATCAACGTAGTCGTCGGTGTAGACTTCCATCGTTGTCATCATCTTTAAAAGATCCTCGCTGTCTTCGCTGTAGGGCTCAAAATTTATGCCGGCTAACATCGTGGGATTGTAAAGGTCACGGCCGTACACCGGGCATACCGATGCATCGTAAAGTCGCACGTTTTCCATTATGTTCCTTGGTGCCCATAGGGTCACTTCGCTTGCGTCGCCTTTAATGTCTGCCACATTTATTTCTTCGCGGTCAAAAGAAAAGGTTGCGCCCTTAAAAGGCATGAAGGAGCAGCAAGCCATTATAAGTAATCCTGCGCTTATGGCGAAAGATTTCTTTTCACCCACATACTCATAAGCGTCCACCAACGACTTGCTGATGAGTGTCGTTCCGAGGAAATATAAAGGAACGGGCGTCTTTTCTTTCTTTTTACGCACAAGTTCGAACACTGCGGAGAATACGTAAAGTGCGAACAGCTTCCCCGCAAGGTTCATGGTAAGATAACTTCTGAGCCCTTCCACTGCCGCAAAGAAAAATCTGTCGGTCTTGATAAGTCCCGTAAGGGGGATCACCAAAAATGCGGCGAGGCAAAAACGCTTCTGCAGGCACACAAGTATTATGAGCGGTACCAGTACGCCAAATCCCCATGCAAAACCGGAGTACCCCTGCATTAAAAGCGGACGGCCTATGGTTACGGGAATCGCATTGTCGGGAAGGTAAGTTCCGGCAAGAAGCATGATAAGATGGAATATCATAAAGAGGCTCCTGTGCTTTTCCTTCACCGCATATGCCGAAATTTCATTCATTATGAAAATGTGCGCGGTATAAGTTATGGCCGGGACGACGGTGCCCGTTAAAACCAGGATGTCTATGTGGAACGCGTTGCAGATGCAGGCATAAAACATGGGCACTATCTCGATCTTTACAAATATGGGAAGGCCCGCTTCCATCCTGGTACCAAGCAGCGATGAATACTCGTAGATCTTTCCGGTGTAGAGCGTCGTCCTTACCGTCTCCACCGTTACGTCGTTTACGTAGGATGAGTTAAGAACAAACACGGAAAACGCTCCCAGTACGATGGCCGGGATCACCCAGACGAGTATCTTCTTATCAAAGTTTTGAAACCTTAATTCCTTTTTTGCAAAGCCGTACAAAACCGTGGGCACCGAGCCTGCGGTGAAGGCTGTGAGTATGATCCCGAAAAGTTTTGTAAGGTCGTTTAATGTGCCGTGGAGCTTAAGTTCAATGAGCAAACTCGCAAAAAAGCACACAAAAACGGAAAGAACACCGATGACCCATCTTAAGGGGCCTCTTAACGTCCTCTCTCCGAGTATTATCGTAAATGCAGTTCCTAAAATGTATGGTACTCCCAAAAGGAGAAACACAAAAAGAATGATCATTGATTACTCCGATCAGATCTTCTCTTTTACTATGTAAATGGGACGGTTCTTAACTTCCAGATATACTTTCGAAAGGTACTGCCCCAGTATTCCCACGCAGAAAAGCTGGATGCCGCCCATGAAGATGATGATACATGCCATGGAAGGCCAGCCGTTTGTAGGGTCGCCGAAAATCAGGGTTCTTATGATGATGAACACTATCGCCACAAACGCAAGAAACGTAAAGAAAAGTCCGAGTACGCTCGCCATCGCAAGCGGGGCTGTCGAAAAGCCCATGATGCCTTCGAGGGAATATTTGAAAAGTCCCCAGAAAGACCATTTCGTTTCGCCTTTACGTCTTTCAACGTTTTCAAACTCAAGCCACTTGGTGTTAAAGCCTACCCAGCCGAATATTCCTTTGGAAAAACGTGTATATTCTTTCATGGAAACGATGGAGTCTACCATAGCACGCGACATGAGGCGGTAATCTCTTGCGCCGTCCACGATGTCGGTCTTTGCGATTCTTCGCATAATGCGGTAAAACATCCTTGCAAAGAAAGAACGGATCTTCGGCTCGCCTTTTCTCGATACGCGCCTGGTTGCCACGCAGTCGTATCCGCCGTTAAATATCTCATCAAACATCTTGGGAAGGAGCGACGGGGGATCTTGCAGATCGGCGTCCATCAGGGCAACGTAATCGCCGTTTGCGTTCTCAAGGCCCGCAAATATGCCGGCTTCTTTTCCGAAGTTTCTTGAAAAAGATAAAAGGTGAACTCTTTTGTCGCTTTCAATGAGCTTCTTTACTTCCGCTACGGTTGCGTCCTTTGAGCCGTCGTCAACAAAGAGTATCTCTGTCTCAATGTCATGAGCTTTAAAGTACTCGTCGTTTTTAAGTATCTCGTCATATACGTCTTTTACGTTTTCTTCCTCGTTTTAACAGGGGATAACGGCTGAAAATAACATTTTTCCTCCGAATGCGAGTTACATCCTCGCGTCTTTATAGTTTTCTCTAAACCAGTCGTAAGAAAGCTTAACGCCTTCTTCAAGATCTACTTTATGCTTCCATCCAAGATTATGAAGCTTTGTTACGTCGGTAAGCTTTCTGGGTGTGCCGTCGGGCATGTCTTTGTTCCAGACTGTCTCGCCTTCGTAACCCACAATGCGCTTAACCGTTTCCGCAAGCTCTTTAATGGTGACTTCCACGCCCGTACCGATGTTCACGTGCTGCTCTCCCGAATAGTTTTCAAGCAAGAACACGCAGGCGTCTGCCATGTCGTCTACATACAAGAATTCTCTTAGAGGTGTGCCCGTGCCCCAAAGTTCAACGTGGGGAGCGTTGTTCACCTTTGCTTCATGGAACTTTCTTATCATCGCGGGCATTACGTGTGAGCCCGAAAGATCGTAGTTGTCATGAGGTCCGTAAAGATTTGTGGGCATACAGCTTATATAATCGTCGCCGTACTGGCGCTTGTAAAACTTGCACATCTCAAGTCCCGAGATCTTGGCGATGGCATATGCCTCGTTGGTGGTCTCAAGAGGACCGGTTAAAAGCGCATCCTCGGGAATGGGCTGAGGAGCCATTCTCGGATATATGCATGTGCTTCCAAGGAATAGAAGCTTCTTTACGTTGTGTGTATGTGCCGCGTGGATGACGTTGCACTGAATCTGCATGTTCTCGTATGCAAACTCGGCGGGAGTGGTGTTGTTGGCGTTTATACCGCCAACTTTTGCAGCGGCCAGCACCACAACGTCAGGGTTTTCTTCGTCAAAGAACCTGTTAACGCCGGCCTGGTCTTTTAAGTCAAGCTCTTTGTGTGTTCTCTTAACTATATTTGTATAACCCTTGGCTTCAAGGTTTCTTACTATAGCGCTTCCCACAAGGCCTCTGTGACCCGCTACGAATATCTTGTCCGTTTTCTTTATACAGTATTCCATTACTTTACGCCTGCTTCCTTAAGATCCGATTCGACCATCATTTTTACGAGACCTTCAAAGGAAACGTCGCGCTTCCAGCCAAGCTCGCTTTCGGCTTTCGTACAGTCGCCCCAGAGAAGGTCCACCTCGGCGGGTCTGAAGAACTTGGGATTGACGTCTGCCATGAGTTTTCCGGTCTTAGCGTCGTAAGCCTTCTCGTCTACGCCGGTGCCTTCGAAGCGAAGCTCGATGCCGGCTGCCTTAAATGCGAGAGTAAGGAATTCACGCACCGTGTGGGTCTCATTTGTGGCAAGCACGTAGTC
>JAGCTJ010000131.1 GCA_017963665.1 Lachnospiraceae bacterium
CCATCTTAAAACTGTCCAGAACCTTCGAGAAATAATCATGGGAAAGACCGCTGCGGCCCTCATCCACAAAAAGAACGCCTATGTTGTAAGAACGATTCGTGCGAAGAGCCCTGGCCTGGGCGTTTGGAAAATAGCCCATTTCCTTGGCGGCCTTTTTGATCAAGTCTTTTGTCTGTTCGCCGATATCGGTCTGGTCATTTAAAGCTTTGCTGACTGTTGCCACGGAAACATTACATCTCCTGGCTATATCCTTCATGGAAACCATTCTTATCTCCCTTGGGAAAAAGCAAGTTTGCTTAATCGTTTTCGTACTTATAGTATAAATGACATTTTTTCGTTTTTCAATCCCCAAATTTGTGTTGATTTTGTGTAATTTTTTATATATAATGTGTCTGACAACGATTTTTTTATGCTTTTTTACTTAATCGTTTTCATAGAAACAGACAACATCCGTTATCTATCATATCTTTACTATAATATTTGGGAGGACACCAATGAAATTCGGATATTTTGACGACGCCAACAAAGAGTATGTCATCACTACCCCTAAAACACCCTTACCCTGGATCAATTACCTCGGTACCAATGATTTCTTCTCGCTTATTTCCAATACAGCGGGCGGATATTCTTTCTATAAGGATGCAAAGCTCCTTCGTATCACAAGATTCCGTTACAACAACGTTCCCGCCGATTCAAACGGCAAATACTACTACATTAAAGACGGCGATACGATCTGGAATCCCGGATGGATGCCTTCAAAGACAGACCTTGATTCCTATGAATGCCGTCACGGTATAGGCTACAGCAAGTGGAATTCTTCGAAAAACGGTATTTCCGCTTCGGTTCTTGCTTTTGTACCCACCGACGATGCATGCGAGATCAATCAGGTCAAGCTTACAAACAATACTCAGTCGGTTAAAGAGATCAAGCTCTTCTCTTATGTGGAATGGTGTCTTTGGAATGCAGACGATGATATGAAGAATTTCCAGAGAAACTTCTCGACAGGAGAAGTTGAAGTCATCGGATCCACTCTCTATCACAAGACCGAATACAGAGAGAGACGTAATCACTATGCAATCTACCATGTCAATTCGGATATTGACGGTTTTGATACATCTAGAGATGCTTTCCTTGGTGCTTACCACGACAACCGGGATCCCGAAGTTGTCACAAACGGAGCCTGCACAGGTTCCGTTGCCCACGGATGGTCGCCCGTAGCCGTACATCAGATCAATATCACCTTAAATCCCGGTGAGACAAGATCATTTGTATTCGTACTCGGCTATTGCGAAAATCCCGACAACGACAAATGGGAATCCAAAAATGTCGTTAATAAAGCTCCCGCAAAGAAGCTTATCGAAAAGTACTCTACCGATGCCGATGTTGAAAAGGCATTTGATAAGTTAAACGAATACTGGAACAACCTCTTATCGATATTCACCGTTGAATCGGCCAACGATAAGGTTAACCGCATGGTAAATATCTGGAACCAGTATCAGTGTATGGTAACCTTTAACATGTCCCGCTCGGCTTCATACTTTGAATCCGGTATCGGCCGCGGAATGGGCTTCCGTGACAGCAACCAGGACCTTCTCGGTTTTGTACATCTCATTCCCGAACGTGCAAGGGAAAGGATCATTGACATTGCTTCGACACAGTTTGAAAACGGTTCGGCATATCATCAGTACCAGCCTCTTACAAAGCGCGGCAACTCCGATATAGGATCGGGATTTAACGACGATCCGTTATGGCTTATCGCAGGAACTTCCGCATATGTGCGTGAAACCGGTGATGTTTCGATCCTTAAAGAGATGGTTCCTTATGACAATGATATGTCTGTAGCAACCACACTTATGGAACATTTAAAGAGATCCTTTGATTTCACCGTTAACAACAAGGGACCTCACAAACTTCCCCTTATCGGTCGTGCGGACTGGAATGACTGTCTTAACTTAAACTGCTTCTCAGAGCATCCCGGCGAATCGTTCCAGTGCTTCGGTCCTTCCGAAGGACCTGTTGCCGAATCCGTATTTATTGCAGGTATGTTTGTAAAATACGGCGAGGAATATGCACAGTTAGCTGAACTTCTCGGCGATACGGCCGAAGCCGAAAGAGCCCGCAAAGAAGTTAAGATCATGTACGATACCGTTCTTGAAAGCGGTTGGGACGGAGAATGGTTCGTAAGAGCTTACGACGCATACTCTAACAAGATTGGTTCCAAGGAATGTGAAGAAGGTAAGATCGTCATCGAATCCAACGGTTTCTGTTCTTTGGCAGGAATCGGTGTCAAAGAAGGCCTTGCCGAGAAAGCACTCGACTCCGTTAAGAAATACCTTGACTGCAAGTACGGCGTAATGATTTTACAGCCCGCATACACAGTTTATCACTTAGAACTTGGTGAAATCTCCTCTTATCCTCCGGGATACAAGGAAAATGCCGGTATCTTCTGCCACAACAACCCTTGGGTATCCATCGCAGAAACCGTTATCGGCCGTGGCGACAGAGCATTCGAAATCTACAAGAAGACCTGTCCCGCTTACACTGAAGAGATTTCCGAGATTCACAAGACCGAGCCTTACGTATACTGCCAGATGGTAGCAGGTAATGATGCTTACATCCCCG
>JAGCTJ010000132.1 GCA_017963665.1 Lachnospiraceae bacterium
AGCGAGCGGTTGAAGACCGAACTGATCTCAAACGTATCTCACGATATCAAAACACCGCTCACATCGATCATTAACTTCTCAGATCTTATTTTCCATGAGGATACAGAGAACGAGAAGATCAAGGATTATTCAAAGCGTCTTTACGACCAGTCGATTCACATGAAAGGTCTGATGGATTCTTTGATAGAGGCATCAAAGGCATCTGCCGGAGCGGTCGAGATAAACCTTGAACCATGCGGGATCGATACGCTTATCGAACAGTGTGTAATCGAGTACGAAGAAAAACTTAAACAGAACAAAATAGAATTGGTGACAGAACTTCCGAACGAACAGCTTTCCGTTAAGGTGGACGCGAAAGCAATGAGCAGGGTGATCGACAATCTGCTTACAAACATTTGTAAGTATTCAATGCCCGATTCGCGCGCTTATATCACAGCAAATACGACAGGCGACAAAGTGATCATCCGTTTCAGGAACACTTCCGCCGAGCCTATAAACATTTCACCGGACGAACTTACGGAACGGTTTGTGCGCGGCGATCTGTCGAGGCATTCGGAAGGTCACGGACTGGGTCTGTCGATAGTTAAAAGTCTTGTGGAGTTGATGGACGGTGAAACAGAAATATCTGCAAGATATGACATTTTTGAAGTCAGCCTGATATTTGATAAGGTTGAGGTAACGAATTTAGAAGTCTCAGGGTAAAGAAGTGATCCGGGGTAGAAATCGTATGAAGTATACCGACGAGCAGCGAATTGCCAAGATAAAAGAGTATACCGATAAGCTTTTGGAATATGTGAAAAAAGCTGACATACCACGAGAAACAAGTTCCGACGATGAGACTATTCAATGGACATTGACTACACCTTTGTACAATATAGGTGAACAACCTCCTTTCTGGCAGTATTTACGCGGCTTCCCGAGGTTCGATTCCGGTCGCCGGCATTAAATTATTAAGAAGTGCATTAGTTGCGCTTCTTTTTTTGTTAATTTTGTTCGAAAAATCGAAAAAATGCACAAAAAGGATATATAATGGATACATCATTGTTCTACGATTAAATCATCAAGAGGAGAGGATAGATGCAGTACAGTGTTTTGTTAGTTGAGGATGATGCTCAGATAAGGGAGATAATCACAGACAGTTTTATGGAAAAGAGTTCCAATACCATTAAGATCACTACGGCCGATAATGGTGAAATCGGGCTTGAACTCGCTGAATCCGCCCAATTCGATCTGATCATTCTTGATGTTATGCTTCCCGGCATTGATGGTTTTTCAATCATGCGTGCCATAAGGAAAAGAAGCGATGTTCCCGTTATAATTCTGACTGCCAGAACAAGAGAAGAAGATATTCTCTACGGTTATGAGTTGGGATGCGATGATTATGTGACCAAACCGTTCTCAACTGCTACTCTTTATGCCAAAGTGCTCGCCCTTATCAACAGAGATAAGCGTACAGTTACATCACATGTTATCAGCTGCGGTTTGATATCGGTTGATACAAGGGCGTTGAGCGTTTTTGTAAGTGGGGGAGAGATTGCACTGCCTCCTGTTGAATACAGGCTTCTTATGTGTTTGCTGCAAAATAAGGGCTGGGTTGTTGATAGAGAGCGGTTACTAAACACTGTCTGGGGACAGGATTACTATGGCGGAACAAGAGTGGTGGATAACCATATCAAGAAATTGAGACAACTCCTCAAAGAAGGTGGCAAGCAGATAAAGACTGTCATATCGCAAGGATATAAGATTACGGATTAGACAGATCGGTGCAGCTGTTGCAGGCACGGAATGGAGAGTTTATGAAAAAAGAAAACTTTAAGCAAGGACCGACAGTTTTTTTACTTAAAAGGATATGGATACTGTTGCTTGTTCTCGTTGTGACGCTAACTTTTTCTTTTTCCCTTATGCTTAACGTAGATAAGGCCAATTTCAGAAAGAATTCAGCCCTTGAAAATGAGAATATAGTGAAGCAGATTATAGATTTTGATTATCCTCAGGCTGATTATACAGAACGGATGGAACATTGTAAGAGCACATTGGTTCACTGGGTCGATGAATCCGGTTCAAGATATGTTTACGGTGTCATGATCAATAAGGATGGCATTGTAAAGGCGGATGCAATGGAAAGTGTTCAGTGTGCCGTTTTTAAAAACATGCTGACTGAACGGATATATTATTGGTGCGATGAGTCCGATGTAATTGAATGGCTTAAAGAAAATGACGCATATCAGTATATGGGTAAAAACTTTACTGATGGCGTATACAGAACGGATATGTTCGAGGAATTTGAAATAAAAGATATATATATTTCGTATAAGGGGATGTTTATACCGGGTACAGTGACCAGATGCGTGGCAGATTTCAACTATTTTTCGGATCTAAACAGTCCAAAGGATATAATTCCGGAAGAGAAAGACTTCAGCTATTTAAAAGGTATCAAATACATTAAAAATCATGAAAAAGCGCATATGCGAAACTCCGAAGAGGAGGCTGTTTATATAAAGCTATATAAGAATTATTACGGAGTCCCTCATGATTCGCCGGTTTTTGACCGGATAAACGAAAAATGTGAGTCCATCGATCATAAGAAAAAGTTCGGCGATATTGAAGTGTTTTTTGAAAAAGAGACAATACAGGAGTTAGCTGCAATCAGAACCTATCACGGAACAAATGTCATTCAAGACAACAAAGTCAGGTATATTGCAGTATTGGCGGGCACGGGATTGATAGTGTTTCTTGCGTCATTGACAGTATTAATGTCAGCGTACTACAAAAGAAAGATATCCTATGAAAGAGAAAACTACAGAAGAAATCTTGTGAACAATCTGGCTCACGATCTTAAAACCCCTTTGACAGCAATGAGCGGTTATGCAGAGAATCTGCTTGATAATGTCGCAAGTGAAAAACGGTATCACTATGCGCAGGCGATAAAAGAAAACGCAGATTACATGAACGAGATTCTCGTGTCAGCATTGGCGTTATCACGCACGGAATCATATAAGGATCTGAATTATAAAGAAGTGGATCTAATAGATAATGCAAATAAGTTGTGGGGCAAATATGAAGTGCTTGCATCGGATAAAAAGATTAGGTTGTCCGCATCGGGGTCTTATAAGATAAAAGCCGATAATGCTTTGATCAATTCAATGCTGGATAATCTGATATCGAATGCGATAAAATACGGCAAAGAAGATTCAACGATCACCATGTCGGGAAATGAGAGTTCCTTTTTTATTGAAAATGAGACAGATATACCGTTAAACTGCGACCCGGAAAAACTGTGGGAGCCTTTTGAAAAGGGAGATAACTCACGAGGCGACAGAACAGGCTCGGGCTTGGGGCTTTCGATAGTTAAAAATATCTGTAATATTCACAGGTTAAAGAGTAGAATAGCATGTGAAGGTGGGAAGTTCAGGGTAACAATCAGTTGATTATATGCGACTCTCTCTATGATGGATTATCATTTTAACAGGGGTATAGTGGTTTTTATGAAAAGAATAATATTGGCGATAGCAGTTCTGGTTTTCTTGCTTTTATCCGCTTGTGGAGCAGAAAAGCAAAACACTTTGAATTTTAGTATATCATCATCGGAAACAGATCCGGAACTTTATGAGAACAACATTGAAAAAGAAGATACGGTAAGTGTTAAAGAGGAAGAAACAGTCAATTCTACCGGGGATAAATCGGATTATGATACCATACCAGAATCATATGAAAGCCGCTTGCTGGTGGCGCCACCAAGAGACACAGTTCAACCGGAAATAGCGGCAGTGATATATGATGACGAGCCTTTTACTGTTATAGAATATGCGGGAACGGAAAATCCTGACGATCCCGACGATATTTACATGGCCTTCTATTCCAAAGAATATGTTATGTCCGAATATGATTTCTTTCCGATCAATCTTGATGATATGTGGTCCAATATAGCAGAGGGTAGTTACAGGCATGAAGACGTATATTGGAAGGGATATTCCACAATCGATCTTGACCTTGACGGTGCAGAGGAACTTGTATATTACTATTCCATTAAAGATAATATGGTAGGTTATTATCTCATTTTCACTGTTATCGATGGTGAGGTTTATTCATATATATTGAACGAACGAGAGATGGGAAATCTTAAGAACGACGGTACTATGAAACATATTGACGGTGCAATGTGGTGTAATATCTGGGTTATTGACAGGTTTCGAAAAGACGGGTATGACATAAAAGTTCTTGCCAAAATGCGCTGGGAAGACGGTGAAAATGCATTCTATGTCGGCGATGAAAAAGTAACTTGGGAAGAATTTAGGAAGTTCTGCGATGAAGACAGAAGCCCTAAAGGTGTTCTTTGGACGACCACCGAAGCCGATGATGCATGGTTAAATTATTATTCACGGGAGTAAGATCTATGGAATTGTTTAAAGGAAGACCAAATGATGAAAGCGGAAGACTTCCGCGAGAGATAAGAACATACGATTATCTGGACAAACTGGGCATAGAATATAGCAGAGTCGATCATGAAGAGGCCAAAACGATGGAGGCGTGTGCAGAGATAGATACAATACTTGGTGTTGTCATGTGCAATAATCTTTTTCTTTGTAACAGACAGAAGACCAACTTTTATCTCTTATTGATGCCCGGAGATAAAAAGTTTAAGACAAAAGAACTTTCTGCTCAGATTAATTCGGCCAGACTTTCATTTGCGGAAGCCGAGGACATGATCAAATATCTTGATATCAAGCCCGGCTCCGTCAGTGTCATGGGACTCATGAACGACAAAGATCGTGAGGTGAAACTTTTGATCGATGAAGATGTGCTTGAGGCAGAATATATCGGCTGCCATCCTTGCGTGAACACTTCGAGCCTGAAAATCAGGACGAAGGATGTGACAGATGTTTTTTTACCCGCCACGGGACACGACTATCAGATCGTTCATCTGTTGGGCGAAGATTGAGTGAGGTATATGTATGGTAAACGTTGAAAAACTTGACAGCATGACTTTAAGGGAGATATTTAAAGATCCTTCCATATCGGTTCTTGCCAAAGATGCGATACGAAACTGGGATCTTACAGTTGAAGATTTTTACGACTGGACGCTTGAAGAGATAGCGGAAAAGAAGGGCTGGAAAAGTCTCAAAATGGGATTTACAAGGCTTCTCGGCGCTGCTTCAAGAGGAGAGTATTACTTTAATCTTTATTCTGAGGAAGAGGTTAAGGAAGATAGGGAAAAAGAAACCACTAACATAGTATATATTCCATCGGATAAGGACGGAGCAAACGATAAACCTTTCATCTTTTTGATTCCCGGCGGAGGACTTGTAAATGTTTGGAATCTGACAGAAGGCTGGCCTATAGCGTATCTTTTCAATGAACTTGGATATAACGTGTTCATTATTACATACAGAGTGGCGGTTGAAGCGACTGCCGTAAAGGATATGGCCGATATCGCAAGAGCCTTTGAGATAATTTCTTCCAAGAAAGAACTGCTGGGTGTAGATCCGACCGAATACATCACTTGCGGATTCTCGGCGGGCGGATATATTGCAGGTCTTTGGAATACGGATAAAGGCTACCCGGCATACGGTGTTTCAAAGCCGAAGGCAAGCATTCTTGTATATCCCGTTACTTCTTATAAGATCATGATGGCAGAAGAATGGGATGATGAAGAAGAAAAAGAAACATTTCTAAGAGACAGCATCGGAGTGAGCGAGGAAGAGGCATGCAACACTTCATTTGAAATCCCCGAGCACGTGGAAGGATTTCCGCCTACAGCCATATTCGTTACCGACGGAGATGATCTTGTAGATCCCGATAATTCAAAGAGACTTGCGAAAGGTCTTGAGAATGCGGGAATAAAGTGCAGGCTTGAAGTTAAACCCGGCGGTTGGCACGGGTTCTCTGACGGAATCGGAATGTGCATGGAAGGCTGGCCAAACCGAGCAATCGATTGGATTGAAAAACTCGTTTTCACTGTTGGGCAGTCAGGTAATTAAACTAAATGCTCCGACAGTTTTCGCTGTCGGAGCATTTATGTCTTTGCTTATTGATCGAGTTCTTTGAGCGTTACGTTAAGAATTTCAAATATCTGCGCCATTCTTTTGAATCCCGCGAGACCGCCGGGTTCTTTCTTAAGAACTTCGAAGCAGTCCGCATATGTCGCTGAGGCTGTATCTACGGCATTTATTCTAAGGACATATCTCTTTCCCTCATGTGAGAACAAACAATTTTTAACCTTACAAAATGTTGATGATGGTATAAAATGATAACAGAATAACGAAAAGTGTTTGTTTTTAAAGATGTCATTAACAAATTGAAAAGTTGTCAATTATAAAGGTAAATATCCGGTTCGTAAGTCTATACAGACCGAATTCGCACATATTGGAGGACCGGACGGACTTCTTTTTCAGGTAGATGGAGTGGCTTATTGCAAATGAAATCGATTCTTATCAAAGATACTACGAAAGAAGAACGTGAAGTGATCATCAAGTCCTCGCTTGATTGCGGCGGAGGATGCGAGAACTGTTCTTCCTGCTGGCTCGGCGGAGGAAGTCCGTGGGACATTTACCAAGACTACATTGACGGGAAAAAGGAATTAAAAGAGATAAACGCAGAGTATATGAAGCGTTATCGACAAGACAGACAGATCATGTAGGGTGATATGGTCTAATTGAAAAAGAGATGGGTTAAAACATTGTCTCCCGATAAAAGACCTCATTAACAGGAGAGAAATCGTTATGGCTGTATTTACTGCCATAGAACGTTTTAAAGAGGATGGCACCGGATGGAAACGAAAAATACAAAAGTCGGAACGCTTTTGATTATAGTAGCCGCATGTTTCTGGGGATGTGATATGTTTACTTCTCTTTTATTTTTGCCACAGCAGTCATTAATCTGTTAAGCCCGTCATTAAGAACACTTCGCGGGCAGGCTGCGTTGAGTCTCAAAAAACTTTCTCCCGCAAGTCCGTACTCGATTCCCGGACAGAGCCACAGGCCTGTCTCTTTTCTTATAAAGGAAACAACATATCCGCTGAGGTTTGAAACATTGGGAAGATAATTTGACAGCTTGTGTATGTCAAGCCATACAAGATATGTGGCATCTCCTTTTATAACTCCGATTTCGGGAATGTTTTCACTTATAAAAGATTCGACATAGTCCTTGTTAGCCTTTATGTAGGCGTTTAGTTCGTTGAGCCATGCTTCGCCTTCGGTAAAAGCTGCGACGGCGGCACCAACCGCGAAAGCGTTAGGTTCGGCAACTTCATCGGTGTTAAGTGCTCGCCAGATTTTGTGGCGAAGCTCTTTGTTGGGAATGCAAACCGCAGCGGTGTTAAGACCTGCAATATTAAAGGCTTTTGTGGGAGCGATGCAGGTTATGCTGTTGTTTTTGCAGTTTTCCGATACGGAAGCGAAAGGAATATATTCTTTTCCGGGAGCGACCAGATCGCAATGTATCTCATCGGAGATAACGGTTACGTTGTACTTGGCGCAAAGATCGCCGACAGTTTTAAGTGTTTTGAAATCCCATATCTTTCCCGTAGGGTTTTGAGGATTGCATAAGAGCATGAGAGTGGTCTGGGGATCGGAAAGTTTCATTTCGAGATCCTCAAAATCCATTCTGTATTCGCCGTTTTCGTATATAAGGGCATTTTCAAGAGGACGGCATCCGTTGTTTATGATGCTGTTGAAGAAAATGTTATAGACGGGAGTCTGAATGACCACATTTTCATTGGGAGTCGTAAGCTTTCTTACGGAGCTTGAGATTGCGGGAATGACGCCCGTGCAGAAAACAAGCCAGTTTTTTTCGATCTTTAATCCGTGTCTTCTTGACCACCAGGAGATATAAGCTTTATACCAATCGTCCTCGACTTCGCTGTAGCCGAAGATTCCGTGTTCCGTGCGTGCTTTAAGCGCCCGGATTATCTCGGGCGCCGTTTGAAAGTCCATATCAGCCACCCACATGGGAAGCTCGTTTTCTTTTACATTCCACTTAAGAGATGATGTGTTCTTTCTGGAAATGACGGTATCAAAGTCGTATGTCATCTTCTCCACTCCACTGTGTCACTCATTTCATCGACGGTCTTACATTCGATGAATGTTTTTGCGGGATCTATCTGATCTTTTTCTAGAATCAGTTCACCGATCGCTTCGGCTTTTATAAGACCGGAAGCCGGGTTTAATACGCTTTCGATGCGAGAAGAGATGTCTGCTTCAACATCGGAATATTCAAAAGCAAGGGTAGTGTTGATGAGCTTGCAGTTTTTCATCTTAAGATTGCCGATATAACACATACCCTGAAGGCTTTCGATGGTGCAGTTTACAAATGTGAGATTTTCCGAGTTCCATCCCAGGTATTCACCGGAAATGAACGAATCGTATACTTCGACATTCTTGCAGTTCCAGAAAGCATCTTTTGACATGAACGTTGAATTACGTACAACAACATTTGTACAGCCGTCAAAAGAATAGTTGCCGTCAAGCTTAAGTCCGTCGATTTCTATGTTATTTGAATTCATTGCAAAGTAATTGCCTTTGGCAGTTACTTTTTCAAGTTTGACGTTGTTACAGTTCCACAGTGTTTCTTCGGCTTTTGTTAAAGCAACATCCGTAAGCGATACGTTGTTGCATCTTCTGAAGTTCTTGGGGGCCTGAATGACCGCGTTCTTTACACTGATATTATCGGTATACCATACGCCGGCACGACCCATCTCAAGCCAGTTGGTATCTGTGACTTTAACGTCTTTACAATACCAAAGGGGATATTTCCAACCGAAAATGCAGTGGTTGAGTTCGATCTTGCTGCTTTCCTTTAAAGGCGACTCTCCATCGTCAAAAACACAGTTTTCGATCAACATGTTTTTGCTGTTAAAGAGAGCTCTTTCGCCCGTTAATCTCTTTTCGCTGACAACAGTTTTCTTAGCCATCGCTTTGTCCTTTTCCTTCCGAATATGCAGACATTATAACATGAGAGTGTTTGCAAAAATATGAAATAAAGATAAAAAAATTGAAAATCCCTATAGATAGGGGATTTTTAATAGTTCGTAAACTCCCCATATTTATGATGATTAGAATGGAATTGCTGTGAACAGTGTGATATTGCCCCAAAGGGGCTTAATACATAAACAGAGGTCGAAAAATGGTTTTCGGTGAATTGTTAAGCAAATACTATACTTTTATTTTTATAATGGTCGCTTTGCTTTGTACGATCCTTAAAAACAGGATGATGTATCACAAAGTAAGAGATCGTTTTTTATGGCTGATAGCTCTGGTAATAGCCGAAGCCATATTCTCGGGGCTGGAAGTCGAACTGTCCTTAAGAGAACAAAGCACCATATGGAGAAGTGTTCTTTCCGTTTTGTGTTACATCTTAAGACCGGCCATTATGTATACGCTTCTTCTTATAGTTATAAGAAACGACAGTAAAAAGAACAAACTTTTTTACTCCATACCCTTGATATTGGCGGGTGCCATTCTGGTCGTAGATATCCCGACAAATATCGTCTTTTCTTATACGGAAAGCAACTCGTTCTATACAGGACCTCTTTTTCCCATAACCTATGGAATTCTTTTCCTGTATCTTGCACTTATTCTTATTCTGACCTTCGTCAAATGCGACTTTAATCTTGGAATAAGTGAAATGATAACGATTTTTATAGGAATAGGTTTTATCATTTTAAACATAGCAGGAGAGAGATATATAAAAGGCTATACCGGTGGAAACACCGATAACGCCATAGCCTTGGCAATCCTTCTTTATGCCATTCATTTTAAGAGTATAGAAGACAAGCGAGAGAGACAGATCCTTGAAACAAGAGAACAGAGGACGGGGTTGTTAAATGAGAACGCCTGTGTTTCCGAATTTAACGAATTGCTGAAACGCTCAAATCCCGAGGATTATGCCGCAGTGTTCTTCGATCTTGAACGCTTCGGACTTGTAAACGATCGATACGGAATGGAAATAGGAAACAGAGTGTTGGCCGAATATGCGACCATTCTCTCAAGACTTGTCCGTGATGACGAGATATTGGGACGTCAGGGCGGTGACAGATTCATAGCTGTAATTCTCCAAAGAAATCTTGATGTGTTTTTAGCCCAGGTAGCTGCAACAAGAGTAAGGTTTAGCAAAGACGGTACTGATTATGATATCACCATAAGCGCCCATGTGGGGATATGTAAGGTCGAAGAAGGCGATACAAACGCCGAGAAGCTGATCTCAAATGCGCACGATGCGCTTGCATACGGTAAGAATGCGGGAAACAGCGTTACTTATATGACTCCCGAATTAAGGGAAATGCTTAAAGATGAAAAGAAGTTTGCTTCCGATATTCCGATCGCAATGGCAAACGATGAGTTTGTTGCTTTTTATCAGCCTAAAGTAAACAGCAAAACGAACATGCTTTGCGGAGCCGAGGCTTTGGTCAGGTGGATAAGGAACGGAGAGAGGATTTCGCCCGGAAAGTTCATTCCGATAATGGAAACAAAGGATCTCATGTGTGACATGGACTTTTATATGTTAAGGCATGTTTGCGCGGACATAGCGGGATGGATAGAAAGAGGACTTGTTCCGCCTACGGTTTCGGTGAATTTCTCGCGTAGAAACCTTTCTAATCCCAATCTTGCGGCGGATATCGATGCGGTTGTAAATGAGTATCACGTACCCAAGAAGATGATAGAGATCGAGATAACCGAAACGATCGACGAATTCCCGATAAGCGTACTTAAAGGATTTGTAGACGATCTTCATAAGCGCGGTTATAAAGTTGCGGTCGACGATTTCGGAAGCGGAAGTTCGTCGCTTAGCTTACTTAGAGAAGTTACTTTCGATACGTTAAAGATCGACAAAGGATTTGTGGACAGAGCCTATGCGAAGGATCTTGCGATCTTAAGCTACATGATCAAACTTGCGAAAGCTATCGGTGTGGAAACACTTGCCGAAGGTGTTGAACAAAAAGAACAGGTCGACACGTTGTTAAGTCTCGGTTGTGAGATTATTCAAGGTTACTACTTTGATAAGCCTCTCGAGAAAGATGTTTTCGAAAGAAGAATAATGACCAGGAGATATAAAGTTGAATAAAGTTGACAGTCTTAAAAAGGTAATAAGGAATCTCACTTATGTGGCGCTGGGAGTGGCATCGCTCGTTATCGTCATCTTTGTCATCCATGCGATAAATGTCGGTAAATACAATGCCGAATGGAGAGTTGTGACACCCGAATCGACAGCAACCCAGGTGATGGTCGACATTCATCCGCGAGGCGGCGTTACGGACTCATGGGTAAAGAACAACTCGGGTCTTGGTGTAAATCTTAATGCCAAGATATATGAGATGGTGATTAACAATAACACGCACACATATGTTGAAGACTGGTTCTTACGTATAAACATAGTCGATGACTGCTATCTTAACAACGGCTGGTGCGGTGCATTTGAGATACATCAGTTTGGGAAGAGCGGTGCAGAGGTTTCGCAGACGATCGATCTGAGAAATTTCAAATACAGCGATATCACGATCGACTATCGTCAGGCCGGACAGGATCTGCTCATCCCGCTTTCTTCGGGCGATTACATAATCTATCATCCCGATACTTCGGGCGTTTCGGGTGAAGTTCCCATCAAAGGCACACCGGAACTTTCCGGTTCGGTCGTTTGCGGAATAATAATGTACAGTGTTTCAGGAGATGTTGATTTTACCGACTATGAACTTTCGTACAGACTCCATAAATCGGTCTGGGAAGGCACTCAGGGGAAAATATTCATTTCCGCGTTTATGTTCCTTGCTCTGTCGTTCATCATTCTGGGAACCATTTTCCTTGTTTCTGTTCGGTTCGAAGAAAGAATAGTCAATCAGAACAAGGTTCTGTCGGATGTATTTAAAGTATGCTGCGCTCTTGCCGACTCGAGAGATTACTATTCAAAAGAACATTCCGAGAGAGTGGCGCAGTATTCAAAGATGATCGCCGACAAAATGGGTATGGATAAGGGCGATTGCGACATCGTTTATAATGCGGCGCTTCTTCACAATGTGGGTAATGCGTTTGTAAGCGAACAGATACTTAAAAAGAAAGGCAAACTCACGCGTGAAGAGTATTCGGAAGTTAAAAGACATACCGAAAGAGGCGCGGAGATAGTTAAAGAGATAAAAAACATTCCTTTGGCACAGGAAGCCGCACTTTATCATCACGAAAGATATGACGGAACAGGTTACCCGTTCGGCAAAAAAGAGGATGAGATACCTCTCATCGCAAGGATAATCGCTGTGGCCGATGCTTACGATGCAATGAGCAACGACAGACCTTACAGAACAAAACTCATTCGTGAGCAGATAAGAGAGGAATTCATAAAAAACAGGGGAACACAGTTTGATCCCGCTATCGTAGCAGCTTTTCTTGATGTTATGGGAGAGAGGAATCTTTAATAATGAACATTTGGAAAAAACGTATTTTGATCGTTTTTGTTTCTTTGATATTGAATATCGCCGGAAGATATATCGCTTATTCCTGCGGACTTCCTGCATATCTTAATGTATGCGGGACCATTTTGTCCGCATATTTCGGCGGACCCGTTCTCGGGGCGATAACAGCGATAATAAGTTGTATCTGCTGTCTTACGATAAGCATTACGGATTGGTATTTTATCGTAGCAGATGTTTCGGTCGGTGTTGTTGCGGGGCTTCTTGCCACAAAGAACAGATACTTTGACCGATTCTCTTTGATAATCAGTGCGACGGCTTTCTTTGCGCTCGTAAAAGGAATCATCCTCTCAATAGTCAATTTAACGGCTTTCGGAGGAAAGAGCGGTCTTTACATCGCAGACGGGATAATAGATTATCTGGGAAGCGTTTCGGCTCCTTTATGGTTCAGATATTTTATTACCGCACTTATGATAAGCTTTGCCGATCTGCTCGCAGCTATGCTCGTAATATATTTTGGCATTCATATATACAGAAATTTTGGCAAAAGAAAAAGAGCGTCCGAATTAAAAAAGCAGCTTATGGGCAAAACTTTGACCGGTATGCTGATCGCCTTTACCATGTTTTCTGTATTGGAAGCGTCGCCTTCTTATGCGGACAAGAGCGGCTCGATAAGCTTTGTCGAGAAACTCTATAACAGTGAGAACGGCTTAACGGGCGGCTGTCTTAATGACATAGCAATGACAAAAGACGGCTCCATGTGGATAGCCACATACGGCGGACTTTTCCGTTTTAACGGTTCGCAGTTTGTATTGATAGACAATCTTAAAAGCGTAAGGTCTGTCCAGTCTTTGTATGTTGATTCGGACGACAGGCTCTGGGCCGGCACGCAGGATGCGGGAGTTACGCTTTTAAATATAGACATGACATGGCGTACTTTGGATATGTCTACCGGTCTTCCGTCCAATTCCGTCAAATGCATTTCAAGAGACAGCAACGGACTTTATTATTTCGGAACTACCGGCGGACTTGTGGTTGCCGAATATGTCGACGGGGAGGTAAATATAGTTTCCGTCGATACCAAGGCGGGAAATATAAGAGATATGTCTCCCGACAACGACGGCCACATGATAGTCATGAGCAATGTCGGAGATGTTTCGTGCTACGAGAACGGAGTATATTTAAACAGCCTTACGACATACGATTCGACACCCAAAGGGATAAGACACGATGACAACGGCAAGCTGTACATAGGAACGGATAACGGAAAGATACTTATCTACGACTTTTACAACAATAAATTCCGCCCCCGTGGCAACATTTATGTAAACGGTCTTAAAACGATAAGAGATTTCTCTTTCGAAGAAAACGGTGTGATCTTTGTCGCTGCCGATAACGGGATAGGTTATATAGATCCCGGCAAGCATCTGACAATGATCGAAAGCGGAGAGTTCAACAATTCGATAGATCATGTTTTTAAAGACTATCAGGGAAATATCTGGTTCACATCTTCAAGATGCGGACTGCTTTGTCTCGGAAAGTCCAGTTTTACGGACGTTTTCAAACTTTGTAATGAAAAAAATATCGTAAGTAACGCCGTCAGAGAATGGAACGGCAATATTTATGTCGGTACAAATGACGGTATAAAGATATTGGACGTTAAAGTCGGAAAGAGCATAAAGACCGAAGTGACCGACGAATTTGCCGGTATCAGAGTACGAAGCATGGAAATTGACGCTGAAGACAATCTTATCGTTGCAACATACGACAGAGGTGTTATGCAGATATCGCCCGACGGAAAGGTATCGGGATATGCAAGCGTAAACGATACCGATAAGATGATCAGAGTCGTGAACGTTCTTTCGGACGGTACGGTCGTAGCTTCGAGTGACGCGGGCTTTTCTTTCATAAAGAATCACGAGGTTACGGATAAGTTAAAGCTCGGTGAAGATCTCAAAGGCGGAACCATACTCAACATTCTTGAAACGGAAGATCATACGCTCCTTTGCGGAACGGACGGAGACGGCATAGCCGTTATAAAGAACAAAAAACTCGAGAGATATATTTCCCGTGAGGACGGACTTTCTTCGGGAGTTGTATTAAGAGTTGTCAAAGATAAAAAATCAGACGGCTATTTTGTTACGACGGGAAGCGGTCTTTGCTACATGGATAAGGATTTTAACATAAGCGAGATCGGAATGCCCTATTACAACAATTTCGATGTGGCAATGAACAGCGACGGAGAGCTTTTCATACTCGGCGGAGCGGGCATATACATATGCGATTACAACTCCCTTATGAAAGATATGAATATGGGATCGTACACACTGCTCGATATAAAAGCAGGTCTTCCCGGAAGTATCACCAGTAACGCCTGGAACTATATTTCCGAAGATGAGCATCTCTACATATGCGGAACGAGCGGAGTCTATCTTCTCGATCTTAATGATTACGAGATGAAAGTAGACGATTTCAGGACCAAGATCACTTCGATAAAGCGTGACGGTGTTTATGAAGATGTTACGGAGATAGGAGCCATATCGATCCCTAAAGGAACGGATCGTATCGAGCTCGATCTTGAGATAAACAACTATACTACGACCGATCCTTACGTGAGCTACTACTTAAGCGGCGTGGATACCGAACGTACGACGGTCTTATCGAGCAAGCTTGCGAGCGTGACCTACTATGATATACCGTACGGAAATCATGATTTCATAATAAAAGTCCTGGATGAAAAGGGCAGGGAACTGTCCACTCAGACATACGTGTTCGAAAAGGAAAGAGAACTGTATGAGACTACGGGATTTTTGCTCTATTTCTATACAACACTGCTCACTTTCTTTGGCTTCATAGTTACCTCGATCGCTCAGGGAGCATTGTGGTCTCAGCAGAAGAAAGAAAAAGACAGACACGAACTTGTGGTAAATCAGTTGGAAAGAGAAAAGGCGGAGGCTTTGGAACGTGCACTTCATATGGAAGAAGATGCAAACAGAACAAAGTCCGAATTCCTTGCAAACATGTCTCATGAGATAAGGACTCCCATTAACGCCATCATCGGTATGGATACCATGATCATGCGTGAATCGGGTGAGGCGAACATCAGAAATTACGCAAGAGACATTCACAGTGCCGGAAAGACACTGCTTTCGCTCATCAACGATATACTCGACTTTTCAAAGATCGAATCGGGCAAGCTTGAGCTCGTGCTCGGTGACTACGCGCTTTCTTCGTTGATAAACGGCATCGTCAATATGATAGCTCCAAAAGCGAAGTCCAAGAAGCTTGAACTTGAGGTGAACGTCAATCCCGACATTCCCGACGGTCTTTACGGCGATGAAGTCAGGATAGAGCAGATAATAATCAATATCTTGAACAATGCCGTAAAGTATACCGAAAAGGGCAAGGTTACGTTTAATGTTGATTATGACAATGTCGATAACGGATCGATAAAGCTCAAAGTCAGCGTTTCGGATACCGGTATCGGAATAAAGCAGGAAGATATCGAAAAACTGTTCTCACCTTACGCGCGAATAGAAGAACAGCGTAACAAGAAGATCGAAGGAACCGGCCTTGGAATGAGCATCACCAAGAACCTTCTTGAAAAGATGGGAAGCCGTCTTGAGGTTTCGAGCGTTTACGGCGAAGGTTCCACTTTCAGCTTCGAGATAGAACAGCCTGTCGTTAGAAACGAAAAGATCGGTGATTATCGCGACAGAGCCGATGAAAGAGATATCGTAAATAACGACGTGGAGAAGTTCCATGCTCCGAGTGCGAAACTTTTGATCGTAGACGACGTTGAGATGAACCTCATAGTCGCAAAGAACCTCTTAAAGAGGATCGAAGTTCAGATCGATACCGCGTCAAGCGGCATGGAAGCGATAGAACTGGCCAAAGAAAACGCGTACGACATCATCTTCCTCGATTCGATGATGCCCGTCATGAACGGCGAGGAGACGATGAACAACATAAGAAAGCAATGCGAGATCAACTTCGAGACGCCCATCATAGTGCTTACCGCTCATGCGGTCAAGGGCGCAAGGGAAGAGTATTTAAGCCTCGGCTATACCAATTATCTTTCCAAGCCTCTTGACGGAGCAAAACTTGAGGCGATGATACAAAGCTATCTTCCCGACGAAAAGATCATTTTTGTCGATGAAGATAAGGCGAAAGAAACGGTTTCTTTGGGCAATAATGCATCGGAGGACAAAGCGGACGATAAATCCAAAGAGCTTATGCTCATCTCAAAGATCGAAGGCATCGATTCCGAAAAAGGTGTGGAGACGGCCGGAGGCGAAGACGCTTACATACTTATTTGTCACAACTTCTACGACACCGCCAAAATGCGTATCGAGATGATAAGAGATGCATATGGCAAAGAAGATTATGACAATTATACAATCCAGGTCCACGCCCTTAAGAGCTCGGCCAGACTGATAGGCGCATTTGAACTGTCCGAAGAGGCGTTGGAACTTGAGACCGCGGGAAGAGAGAGCAATATCGATCTTATAAAGAACAATACCGCGGAGGTTTTGGTCAAGTACGAATGGTTTTACGAAAAACTCGGTGAGATCTTTGATAACAAAGCGGATGAAGAAAACGATGACAGACCGCTCATTTCAGACGAAGATCTTAAACAGAGCCTTTCGGAGATGGCAGAACTGCTTGAGGCATTTGATTTTGACACCGCAAAGGAATTGTTTGATTCATTGGCGGAATATAAGATGCCCGATGATTTTAAGGATACGTACAACAACATGAAGACCCGTATGGCGGAACTTGACAGAGACGGGATATTGGAATTAATAAACGGAGGAAGTGAGAATGGCTGACAGCAGAGTGCTTTTCGTATCGGACAGAGAGACGTTCATCGTTAAATCGATCATCAAGAAACTTGAATCCGAGAGTATAATATGCGATTTTGCCACCATCGATGTAAAGGATCTTTCGAAGTATAAGGACAATGATTATACGCTTATATACTTTTATGTCGATGACAAGACCGATTTTAACATCGAAGGGATGACTTATTTGAGAGATTTCAGCATAGATAAGGACAGCGAACTGTTTCTTATAGGGTATGAGGACACCGTTGCTGAACTTAAAGAGAAAGTATTTTCAGGGCATCTTGCCGGAGAATATTACCGTCCGGTAAATGCGGGTCAGCTTGTGGAGGAAGTGCTTAAAGAAGTCGACAAAGAAAAGACTATGGGACATAAGAAGCATATTCTTGTGGTGGACGATTCGGGAGTAATGCTTTCCACCATAAAGGAATGGCTCGGAGAGAAATACCGCGTGACTCCGGTCAATTCTGCGCTTAATGCGATTTCATTTCTGGCAAAAGAAAGGCCCGACCTTATACTTCTTGACTATGAGATGCCTGCGTGCTCGGGTCCGAAGTTTCTTGAGATGTTACGTACCGACGTTGCGCTTAGTGATATTCCCGTTATCTTCTTAACCGGAAGGGATGATGCAGAAAGCGTAAAGAGCGTAATTTCGTTAAGACCCGTGGGATATCTTTTGAAATCCCTGCCAAAGGAGAAGATCGTGGGCGAGGTGGATGCATTCTTCGCAAAACAGAAAGCAAAATAGATAATGAGACAAAAAGAAAAGGAGACGGATTGATTCCGTCTCCTTTATTGTTTGACTGTATTACTTTATCACAAGACTTCCGAGAGTGTTGACTTCGTATTTCTTGCAAAGTTCAAGTTCCGATGCGATGTCTTCGTATTTGGATACGTCTGTCTGCTCGACTAAGATCGCATATTCTGAATCGGCAAGAAGCTTCATATCGACTTCAGAACCAAGTACATTCTTTATAACTTTGATATCGCTTCCCGCACATTTATCTTTAAGAAGTGATTCAAGTTTTGCCTTAAATGTGTTAGCGGCATCTGTTGCGGAAGCACCGATGATGCTTATGCTCTTTGCACTCTTCTTTGCAATATCGAGAGCAAGTTCCGCAGCAAGGATGTCGATTCCCTTTTCAACGTTTGACTTGTTAACCGTTCCGATAACGGAAATATTGAAAAGTGTGTTTACGTCATCTGCTGTACGAAGACGGCTTGAGAAGATGTACTTTAAGGAGTAGTACATTACCGCAAGAAAACCGCCGCCAAGGAAGCCGAGAAGTATATACTTTTTGCTGACGCTTCTTTTTGCCGGGGCAGGTTCCGTATCCGCTTCGATCACTACATTATCGGGTGTTCCGTCTGTGTGAGCGATGAGGTAGTTGTAATATTCGGTCTGCTCTTTTGTAAGGGTTGCGGCAACGGATTTGGCCGTATTAAGGACCGTGTTGCAGCTTGTGGTGAAGGCATACTGCTTGTCGGTAATGATGTTGTCATATCCGAAGGCTGAGTATGTGCCTGCGAGCTTAACGTCAAAACCAAGTGTTTCTTTTGCTTTGGTAACGACTTTATCCATCAAAGCGACTGCGGCGTTAAGGCCTGCAGCCGAAAGATCTTTGCTGTCAGAGTAGAAAGAAACCGTTACGGTATAGGGAGACTTTGCTTCGATCACCAAAAGGTAACGGATATCGTCTGCCGTTAATTCACCGGTCTTCTTTGCTATCTCCTCTGTGCTTGCGGATGACTTAAGTTCACAGTCCGCAAGTATTGCCACTGCCGAAGCGATAGTGTCGGAAGAGTTTGAAACAGTCTCACCTTCTGCGTCCGTTACGGAGTATACGGCGTACTCTTTATATGTGTTTGCCGGATCGAGCTTCATGAGTGCCGAAGATATGGCACTGTCCAACATGCTGTAATAATGGGCTATTTCCGTTTTGTACAATTCAGCGGCCGCTTCGGCTGTTGCTGCGTCCTCATCTGAAAGAGCGCTCTTTAAAGTGTTGATCTCGCTTGATACAGCTGAAGCTGATGGAGCGGGTTGTGCTTTGCCCGATTTAGCATAGCTGTATGCCGCAGCCACGATAGCCAAAGCTACAGCGCAGGCCCCCAGAATATACCATTTTCTCAAA
>JAGCTJ010000133.1 GCA_017963665.1 Lachnospiraceae bacterium
ATATCGCAAAACTATGATACTGCAAAGAGGTGTTGCTGTCAATGGTAATTTTGCGCTTTTTCGGCAAAAAAATACACAAAAAAACCGGGATGTTTTTTACACCCGGTTTTTTGCTTTGTATTGAGCCTTAAAACTATCCTATAAATGCGTCGTGGACCGACTGGACCGCCTTTTGAGTATCGGCTTCGTCTATGAGTACGGATATTCTGATTTCACTTGTCGCTATCATACGGATATTGATATCGGCATCGTAAAGCGCCTCGAACATCTTCGCGGCAACTCCCGGATGACTCTCCATACCGGCGCCCACTATGGAAACCTTTGAAACCTTGTCGTCTTTTGTAAGACTTGTGTGGTTAACATTGTAAACGATTGTAGGAAGGTCATTACCTGCGGGAGCAGAAATGATAACGTGCTTAGCACCTGCATCGATATGAGCCTGAGCCTTATCTTTGCTTGTATAGAAACCGGTACACTCAAGAACAACGTCTACACCAAGTGTTCCCCAAGGAAGGTTCTTAGCATCTGCTTCCTTGTAAATTGTGATCTTCTTTCCGTCTACGGTGATAGAATCTTCACCGAAAGAAACCTTGTCGCAAAGTGCGTAACGACCCTGAGTGCTGTCGTACTTAAGAAGATGAGCAAGCATCTCGGGAGAGGTAAGATCGTTGATTGCAACGATTTCGAAGCCCTCTGCTCCGAACATCTGTCTGAATGCAAGACGTCCGATACGTCCAAAACCGTTAATTGCTACTTTTACTGCCATTTTTATTTCCTCCTGGATATATTTATGATTTATCTTGATAAATAAATATCAAGAAACAGTCAGCACGATTATTTTATAAGATTCCTCAGTAAAATTCAATAGAAATATGAAAAATATCACATTTCACAAAAAGTAAACGTTGTCATTTATTTTTTTGTAAATTATGATAAACAGTATAAGAAATAAGGAGGTTTTTCCTATGGCAATTTTAGCTGATTATCATATGCATTCAAACTTCAGCGAAGACGGTCACAACACTTTAAAGGAAATGGCCGAAGGCGCTTTGGCAAAAGGACTTAAAAAGATATGTTTCACCGAGCATCAGGACCACGGATATCCCGTAAGCGAGATGTTCCCCGAAGGATCGTGGATGCTTAACATAGACTCATATCTTTACGATCTTTTGAAGCTTCGCGAAGAATACCGCGACAGACTCGATATCGGCTTCGGTATAGAAATAGGTATGCAGGAGTCGGTATTCAAAGAAAACACGATCACCGCAAAGAGCCACGAATTCGATTTTGTCATCGGATCCATTCACTTGGTAGATAACATAGACATCTACGAGCCCATATACTTTGAGACGCGCTCTCCCAAGGAAGGTATCGAGCAATACTTCAAAACGATGATCGCAAATATAAAGAAGTTCCAGAACTTCGACGTGCTCGGTCATATCGATTATGTCGTAAGAAAAGTTCCCGGCGGAGAAGCCGCATACAATACTCTTGATTACAAAGATCTTATCGATGAGATACTTAACATCGTCATCGATAACGAGAAGGGAATCGAGATCAATACTTCCGCGATCGTTAAATCGGGCTTCACCAATCCGAACCCTCATCGCGACATCGTAAAACGCTACCGCGAACTCGGCGGTGAATTTATCACGATCGGCTCCGACGCTCACCGTCCGGAATTCATTGCGGGCGCCTTTGACGTAGCCGAAGAAGTTCTCAAATACGCCGGCTTCGATTATTACAACACATATGAGAACCGCGTAGCATTCTATAACAAGATAAAGTAAGCAATAAAAAGGCCTCGGGATTTCCCGAGGCCGATTTTTTCTTCTTACTTTCTGGGATGAGCTTTTGCGTAAACTTCACGGATACGCGAGTGGCTCATGTTAGCGTTGATCTGCGTTGTGGAGATGTCGGAGTGTCCGAGCATTTCCTGTACGGAACGAAGGTCTGCACCGTTTTCAACAAGGTGTGCCGCAAAGGAGTGGCGAAGTGTGTGGGGTGTGATGTCCGCCTTGATGCCCGCTTTCTTTGCGTAGTATTTGATGAGCTTCCAGAATCCCTGACGGCTCATGGGTTCACCGGAACAGTTAACAAAAAGCGTGTCGTCTTTGTCGTTTAATATCATAGCGTCTCTTGCCTGCGCAAGATAGCGTGTAAGTGCATCTTTTGCTGCGTGTCCGATGGGAATCGTACGCTCCTTGTGAGCATCGCGGCAGATGATGTAACCTACCGAAAGGTTAACGTCGTCAACCTTTAACGAAATAAGCTCGGTGACACGAATGCCGGTTGCGTAAAGAAGTTCGAGCATCGCTTTGTCGCGGATGTCCTTCGGGTGGTCTCCCTTGGGCTGCTCAAGAAGTCTGAACACTTCCTGAGGTGAAAGGATCTCGGGAAGTTTCTTCTCTACCTTGGGTGCCTTAAGGTTCTCGGAAATATCGTCGTTAACAATGCCCTCTTTTACCATAAAGTGGTAAAAGGACTTGATGCAGGCGATGTTTCTTGAAATGGTTGCAGCCGAAAAAGAGTTCTTTTCCATGTAAAGAATGTAGGAATTGAGATTCGTAGCCGTAACCTTCTTGATATCGGCTATGCCCTGGGAGTTAAGATAATCTGCCACTTTTACAAGGTCTCTTTTGTAAGAAAGTTCCGTGTTGAGTGACATTTTCTTGACATTATGTAAATAAGAAACGAAAGATTCAATTACGTTTTCCATAAACAGAAGTTAACCCTCTTCTACAATTACGTAACCCTTAAATACCGAGTCTGTTGATTATTATAAACACAAAAATCGGATAATGCAAATACAAATTTTGCCTTATTTAAGCCATTTCTGAGGCGATAACGCTTCTTTATACCACATGTTCTTAAAAAAATCTTAATGAACACAAAATATAGTTTTCTGTAAACCAAAAAAAGTTTTTCGCGTGTCACTTTTTTCTTGCGAAAGATTACTTATGTGAATTAATGAACCAACACCACCGTCCCCCCGGTTCAAAAATATAAAAGGCCACACCCAAGCGGGTGCGGCCGTAATTGATACGTATAATTACTGTAACTGTTTTAAGAAATCTTCTATCCTGTTAAGACCCTTTTCGATCGACTCCATGGAAATTGCGTAGGATAAACGAATGTGGGTCGGGAAACCGAAGTCCGCGCAAGGAATAACCGCTACAGCGAACTCGTTGATGAGTATCTCGGCTACATTTGCGGCTGTCTCAAGTTTGGTTCCCTTATACGAAAGCTTAAGTGCTTCGCTTAAATCGATGAATACATAGAATGCTCCCTTGGGCTCGAGAAGATCCACATGAGGGAATCCTTTAATACGATTGTACATGTAGATACGACGACGGTTGAATTCATCGCGCATCTTAACCATATCTTCCTGAGGACCGGTAAGTGCTTCTACGGAAGCGTACTGAGCGATGGAGTTGGGGTTTGATGTGGCATGTGACTGCATTGCTCCCATAAGTTTTGCTATCTCAACGCTTGAACCGGTGTAACCTATTCTCCATCCGGTCATTGCATAAGACTTTGAAAGACCGGAACAGGTGATGGTTCTCTTATATATCTCATCATTTAACGAAGCTATGCTGACGTGCTTGTCATCTCCGTAGATGAGATATTCGTACATCTCGTCGGATACGCAGTAAATATCATGCTTAACGATAACATCTGCGATGGCTTCGAGTTCTTTCTTTGTATAGATCATACCCGTAGGGTTTGAAGGTGTATTGAGTACAAAAGCTTTAGTCTTATCGGTAATGGCATCTTCAAGCTGTTTAGCAGTCACTTTATATCCGTTTTCTTTGGTACCGAAAATAAATACCGGAACACCGTCGGAAAGCTTAACCATTTCAGGATAGCTCAACCAGTAAGGTGCGGGAATGATAACTTCGTCGCCGGGATTTAAGATAGCATCGAAAACATTTGAAAGTCCCTGTTTACCACCGTTTGAGATTACGATCTGGTTGGGAGCATAGTCAAGTCCGTTGAACTCCTTGAACTTCTTGCTTATAGCCGATTTAAGTTCATTGGTGCCCGATGCGGGTGTATACTTTGTAAAGCCCGTGTTGATGGCTTCAATACCTGCGTCGCATATGTTCTTGGGAGTATTAAAATCGGGTTCTCCCGCTCCGAAACCTACTATATCAACGCCGCTTGCTTTAAGTTCTTTTGCTTTTGCGGTGATCGCAAGTGTGGATGAAGGTTTAACTGCCTGTGCTTTTTTAGATAATGTAAGTGACATGGTTTCCTCCGTAACTGCTTGGAATATCATTTAGAATTGTACTCTTCGGTATCTTATCGCATGGGAAAAAGCATGTCAATGGATAATTGTATACAATTATACTAAATTCGATTTTCCCTGCATGTAAGATAGATCACCTGGTAGTGTTTCTTCACCTCATCAAGCAGTTTCTTTGCTCCGACCATCTTCTCGTCATCAAGATTAACGAAGGGATCGTCAAAAATCAATACCGGTTTTTCACCTTTATACATGGCATCCGCCATAGAAAGACGAAGGCAGAAGCCGCAAAGATCTTGGTACCCTATACTCAAAAGGTCTTTGTCTCTGCTGGCGCCCTGTTCTGATTTTGAAAGCACCAGATTCACATCAAGATTATAATCGCCAAAATCGTTTCCGATAAGTCCGTAATACTTATCAAAGCCGTCCTTAAGGGGGCCTATATAACGCATTGTAAGATTGTCTCTTGCCTCGTTTAAAAACTGCTTGGTCTTTGAATAAAGCTCGGCATCCTCTTCCGCTTTCTTAAGCTCTTCCTCGTAGTCCGCAAGTGTCTGTCTGTCGTCAAGAAGCTGATCGAAACGCTCTTTAAGTGAAGTTAAAGTCGACTTGTCGGTATTGATAAGTTTCGTGAGGGCATCGATCTTTTCGTTCAGTGCTTCTGTCTTTTCATTTAACTCTTCCGGAGTCGGGAGCGTTCCGGGATCGAATGAATCCAACTCCGAAAGGTCGTTTTCGCTGTCAAACTTTTCTTTCTTTGCAAGTGCATCCTTGTAGATGTCTTCTTTTACAAGATATGCGTCCAAATGCTGCGAAATGTCTTCGATCTGACCTTTGATGTTCATAAGCGGTTCAAAGGAAAATGCTCTAAGCTGCTCGTAAACCGCCTCTTTGCGCTGCGTAAAGGTTGCCTCGGCACGCCTCAGCTCATCATCGGTCTTCTTCAGATTTCTGTATCGCTCGGCTTTGTTTCTTAGCTCGTTGAGCTCCATCACGCCGTTGTTTTTTTCGTAATCGATTGAAAACTTGGCAAGATAATCTCTTATCTCATTGTCATAATCAATAATGCTTTGCTTGTTTTCAAGTATGGAAAGGTTCTTTCTTTTTTCAAGAAGACTTTCATAATCCACCGCTTTTCTGTTGAGCTCCCACAGTTTTCCGCCGACCTCTTCCTCACCCGTAAAGAAGTTGTGAGCCTTAAGATAATCGATAACTTCACCCTTTATCGAATCGGCCGTTGCCTGCTCTTTATCCGCCTCCCGCAAAATCGAGTCTCTTTTCTTGATCATCGGTGAGGTCTTACCGGACAAAGAAACCTTTACCACAACCGTCAATGCAATGAAAAGGATGAACAAAAACGCAGTCACGATATAAAGTTTTCCTGACGGTCCCGCGAAAAACATGGTAGCCGGTCCGTCTGCGGTGGCATAAGAAAAGTTCGGAAGTTTCGGAAGTATCGACAGTACTGTCACAAGTAAACTGACAAGAGCAAGTGTTATAAGAAAAGCTATGGTAAATATGCTCTTCTTTTTCGTTCTCGAAACATCACTGTCAATCCTCTCGGCCTGCTCTCTTAAGTTCTCGGCCTTATGCTCATGATCGGGCTTTTCTCCCCACTCTGTAGCGAGCTTTCTGGCTGTTTCCGAAGGCTTTCCTTCGTTTAGGAAGAAACGCTCATATTCCATAAAACGTGCTTCCTCGTCGTCGTTTAAAGAAAGCTTTTCGTTCTTAAGTTTAAGTTCCTCGTTTCTCTTTGCCTTCTCGGTTAAAGTCAAAAGTTCATCGTTATCGGGCAGTCCGTTCTTAAACGTATCCGACAGTCTGTAGAATGACTCTCTGTCTGCTTCCGATAATGAATTGCTGTCAATGACCGCTCTTGCGTTTGACATTTCATCGGACGCATCGCGCAGTTCCTTGATCCGGGCCTTTTCGGGAACTTCACCCTTAAAGAAACTCCTTGCCTCATCAAGCTCGGCCTTTTTATCTGCTATGTCTTTTTGAAGTTCTTCGTGGCGCTTCTTTATCTCTATCGCAGCGGCTGCTTTCCCCGCTTTGGATTTTTCGATATTTAGTGCTTTTTCTTCTTCCCTCAATTTAAGAAGTTCGAGCTCGCGCTCATCTATACGTGCCATGGTTTCGTCAAGGGACTTCTCGATTCCGAGCCCAGCGTTAATGGCAGCCTTAATATCGCTTATTGCCGCTTTAAGTTTTCCGCGCTTTCCCGTTTTGGTGGTGGAAAGCTTATTGAGTGCATCTTTAAGTACACCGTCGGCGGCTTCAAACTTATTTAAGTCGATGGTGTCATTTATGTTTCCTATACGAGTATTTATGTCGTCGGTGGCAGCACTGGAAGCGCTGTCGTTCTGGCTTACGAAAACGGTGTTCATAAACGACGTCGAATTGATATGGAACAGTTCCTGCCCTATCTTCTCGCTAAAATCTGTGCTCTCCACATTCTTGTCCGCATCGAAAAGTTTAAACTCGTCTTCCAATGCTTTGCTGCCAAAAGAACGCTCTATCCTGTAGCGTCTTCCTTTCGTCTCAAACACGAGATTTCCGCCGAAGGCGCCGCCCTGCCAGGGTTTAAAGCGCTTTCTTTCGTTGTCGGTGACCTTCTGTCTGCCGTCTCCTTCAAATCCGTAAAACATCGCACGGATAAAGGCTGCGAGAGTACTCTTTCCCCAGCCGTTGTTTTCTTTTATGACATTAATGCCTTCGGTAAAGTCATATTTGAACTCATGTAGCTTTCCGAAGTTTTCAACGTATACCGATTCTATCTTCATACTTCCAACTTACCTCCGGAAATCACGTAGATACCCTGCTTTATAACGTTAGCTTTTTCTTCGTCACTTAAGTCCGAAGCTTTGACCAGGCGCACGAACTCGCCCTTTAGAGACTCATCCAGCATATACGAATCGTAATCGACGCTTAGTTTACTCTCGTCGTACAGTTTTAAAAAGAAATAGTTGTCTTTAAGCGTATTTACTATATATTCGGGTTCTTTCTCGCATTCGACGTCAACCGACCCCTTAAGCACTATCTTAACAAGGTCTCTGTCGGTTGCTCCGCAGTTTGAAAGCTCGCTTTCGGTCTTAGCCAAGATCTCGGGAGTTGTGGAAAGTCCCGTAATATCGACGTCAACTTCATAAAGCCTTCTTGAGGCAAAAGAAACAAACTCATCGGTAACGGTACCTTTTTCTTCATCAACGTTAAGAAGAACAAATCCGTGATCCCCGCATTCATCGAAGCCCCTGCCCTCAAGGCAGCCGCAGTAGCAATACTTGCCCTCTCCGTCCAACGGCTCACACTTATACTCGTGAATGTGCCCGAGAGCAAGATAGTTAATGCCTTTATTCTTAAAGAGCTTAAGATTTATTATCTCGGCTTTATCTTTTAACACCGCCTCCGATTCCTGACCGTGCATCATTACGATGTTTATGTCGTAAGGATCGGGGGTGAAAGCTTCCTGAACACGCGCGGAGTTTCCTTCGGTAAGTTCGATGCCGTAAAGCTTAACTTTCTTACTTTCGGAAAGTTCATAACAAGTCCATTCGTCGTTAAAAAGTTTAAGGTTCTCCGGAACCGTCTCGCCGGCCTCGTCGTAAAAGCCGTTTTTGTCGTGATTGCCTTTTATATAATAAAAATCTATGTCGGGATGAGAAGTGATCTCATTTTTGACAACATTTAAAGCGGTCGCCGAAATGACCTTCGTATCAAAAAGATCACCCGCGATAAGAATGGCTTCCACATCATTCTTTGCCGCATATTCAACCATGCGTACAAAGGTATTCAGAAGCTCTGTTTTTCGCATTTTTGCTTTTTCTTTGGAAAGATTTGAAGTCATCTTGGAATCAAGATGAAGATCAGCCGTATGGATTATTCTCATAATCGACCCCCTGTAATACTCTTTAGAGATTATAACATAAAAAAACCCCAACCAAACGGTCGGGGCTTAAAATCATAAACTTTTTTATGCGTTGAACATAAGCTTTTCGTCATTGAATGCTTTTGTAACAAGTACGGTTATCACTATACCGATTATCAATGTGCATGCGAATGAGATAAAGAAGTGCAGCAGACTCAATTCATTTGAACAGATATCGCTGATGGCAAGCGCATTTCCGTATACGGGAACCGCATAATGAATTGTGGGTGTTTCTTTACCCGTTCTGAACATCGTAAGCATACCCATGATAATGATAAGCGGGTACAAAGGTGAGATTATCGAGCTGGCTGCCTTTGTGTTGGGCGAATATACAGCGATGAGCGCTATGATTCCCACATAAAGGATAACAAGCGAAAGCATGATGAGCAAAAGCTCGATTATCTGCAACGGGGAGAAAGAAACCCCACCGGACATTGCAGCAAATCCGCCTGAGCTGCCCATTAAAACGAATGCTCCCAGCATTGAAACAGTGGTGACTGCAGCTGAAATACTTGAAAGTATCGCCATGGAAACGATCTTTCCGATCGCGATCTCGCTTCTTTTTACAGGAGAGATGAGCATGCTCGAAAGCGTTCCGCGTTCTTTTTCACCTGCTATCGCATCAACACCGACGCTCATAACGCCCGCAAAGAGCATAAGTACAACCATGTAAGGAAGAAGCATCTTCATAAACTGTGAGTTGGACTGCTCGTCCTTTGTAAGGATGACTGTTGTGACACTCATAGCTTCAAGCATTCTTACATCGCCGTAACGTTTTCCAAGGAGCTGGTTCTTGTATGTTCCGAGTACTGAATTGGTGAACATACTGTAAGCCTGCGAAGAATAGTTCTCGGAATCGTTGAAGCTTACTTCAAGATTGGGCAGCGTACTTCCGCCGTTAACGTAGTCTTCAACCTGTTCATCAAAATTCTTCGGAACAATAACGCAAAGGTCTGCTTTGCCATGTTTAATGTTGTCAACAATTGTATCTTTATCTGTTTCGTAAGCTGCCGAATCTATATAGTTGATGTTGGCATTTCCTGAAAATCCGCTGAAATCGATGGCGCTTTTAAGTTCTTCGGTCGCATCCACAACGGTAACGATCGCGGTATGTTCGGTAATGTCTTTTTCCATCGAGCCTATCATCTTACCCATAATGCCGTAAATGGCAAACATGATGAGCACCGGAAGTATGTAAAGGCTGAATATAAGCTTTCTGTCCGAGAAAACTCTGAAAAGTTCTTTTTTAATGATGAGTGATATCTTGTTCATTATTATTCTTCCTCCTTTTCAGACTCTTTGTTTTCCATGAAAAGTTTAAAGAAAGCGTCCTCAAGGTCGGCTGTCTGTGTCTTTTCAAGCACTTCGGGGATGGTTCCCTCTATAACTTTGCGTCCGCCGATGATCATGGCTACTTTATCGCAAAGCTTTTCTGCTTCAGGCATGATATGAGTCGAAACTATGACAGTTTTTCCTTCTGCTCTTAACTTTTTAAGATAATCAAGTACCACTCTTGCCGTTACGATATCAAGACCCGATGTGGGCTCGTCGAAAATAACGACCTCGGGATCGTTTACGAGATTAACCACGATTGAAGCCTTCTGCTTCATACCGGTTGAAAGTTCCTCAATCTTTTTGTTTTTGAAATCGTTCATGTTAAAAGTATCGAACAACTCTTTCTTGCGAGCCTCGATAGTCTTTTCATCAAGGTTTTTAAGTCTTCCGAAAAATGTGAAAAGATAATCAACCGTAAAGTGTTCGTCGAGTTTGATCTCATTTGTAAGGAAACATATGGAATCTCTTACTTTCTGAGCATCCTTTACCGTATCGTAGCCACAAACCTTAATATCGCCTTTTGTGGGGCTAAGCAGTGTTGCCACGCAACGCATTGTTGTTGTTTTTCCTGCACCGTTGGGGCCTAAAAGTCCGGTTATCTCGCCGGGCTTGGCAGTCAGAGAAAGATCGTTGACTGCGGTCTTTACGTCTTTGTTCGTTTTGAGTTCTTTTTTCTTCTTTGCACTAAGCTTGTATATCTTAGTGAGTCCGTTGATCTCAATCATTTCTAACTATCCTCCTAATGTAGTTCATTCTTCTATATGATCATTCTTCCCAGAATAGGTCATCCAAAGTTTTATCAAGTGCCTTGCAGATCGCAATGCACAGTTTTATCGACGGGTTATAATCTCCCTTTTCTATGGCGTTTATCGTTTGCCTCGAAACCTGGCATATCTTTGCCAGATCATCCTGAGAAAGATCTTTGCCCGCGCGTGCCGCTTTGACTTTAAGATTCTTCATCGGATTCCTCCCCGCGATTCATTACGCAATGTTTTATTACAAGTACCGCACTTATTATAAACAGCATCGCAAATATTATGACATTCGCAAAACTGTTGGTCAGAACACCGTTTTTTACAAAACCTCCCGACCTGATGTTGGTGATGGCCGGAATGATATTCATCACTCCGCATACCGCAAACAAACCAAGTGTGGAACCAAGTTTCTCGTTAAGTCCGATATATGCATCATTCATGATGGCGATGGTAACATATACCACAAGTGATATCATACCTCCTGTAAGAATCAGAAGGCCGGTCTCCATCGGAATTCTGCAACCTACGATATCCAGGAGAAATACCAGAAGCGAATACCCCAGTCCCGTGAAAAATGCGGCTCTGAAGGCCTTTCCTTTCATAAGCTGCTGTCTTTCGTCGTACTCACCTTTTAACGAGTGATTGGTACGCGATAGCATGATAAGCGCGATCGTTACCAATGCACTTACCCCTACAACCAATAAGATAAACAACACTACATTCAAAGTATTCATGAATTCTCCTTTCAAATCGCCTTCGCCTTAAGCAGCGATCGACATCCTTATGGTGATAAATGCCGTTAATGCGATCATCACAATGTAGAATATCCATAACCCGATATTGCCGAACATATATGAAACTTCTCCCGGTTCAACGGCATTCTCAACGATCCTGATCTTCTTTTTTGATTTGAAATAAATATACAAGACCGCTCCGATAACTCCAAGCAATATTTCAATGATTATTGAGAAGTTATATATCTGTGTCTTAAGTAGATCTGTTCCGTAACCCTCCATTGCCCACAAAACAACGATCGAAGTATATGAGTTAAAAATCGCATGAAGGATAATGGAATACTTGATATCTCTTGTATTTACATAGATGATTCCGAATATCACTCCAAGCATCATCGCGTAAAAGAACTGCTGAAGATTTGCGTGGAAGAGACCGAACATAAGGCCCGAAGTGAGCACCGCAAATGCATTTCCATAACGCGACAGTCTGTCTATGAGGATCTTTCTGAAAACCAGCTCTTCGCAGACCGGAGCAACTATTCCCACTACCAGGAATCTTAAAAGTGTGCTTCCGCCGCCGATTCCTTCAGTTAAAAGGTTTGTGTTGTTGTCTGTCAAAAAGAAGCTTATCCTTGAACCGATAATGGAACCAAGAAGTCCGAAAGCGTACATGATACATATCGCGCTTAAGAACATGCCCGCCGACATCTTCGAAGGCTTACCCTTCATGATCGGAATGTTCCTGCAAGGGAAGTAAAAAGCAGGAAGCATGATCAAAAGATCGGTTGCAAGCACAGCAAGCATCGTGAAAGTCGATCCGTACTTCTGGGGAATCTCGGGTGCAAACTTACCAAATAAATATGCCACCAGCAACTGAGCTCCCTGATAAAGAATTCCTGCGATCAAGAAAACGATCGCCGTCCTTGTAATTATCTTTTTATTCTCTTCCGTTTTTCCAAGTTCCGACGGATCCGAAAGAATAGTCGCGGTATACGCTTTGTCTGTCGATGTGTTCATCACATTTTCCTGTTCGTTCATGTCATCTCTCCTGTTTTATCAAAAGCAAAATTTACATGTTTCAACCGGTTATGATAATACAATACATCTCTTATTACATTTTGTCAACTATATTTTACATTTTGTAGTCAATATTTTTTATTTTGTATGTTTAAACCAACTAAATACTCTATTCGGTTCTTCCTTCAGGGGGATAAAAAAAGCCCGGACAAAAATTATCACCCGATGCCTCTCGAAACCGGGTGATAAGATTAATAAATTCAATTATTTATCCCTAAAAAAGAATTCAATCTTTACACAACTTAAGCATCGAAATATCCGTGTCGATGGTCATTGAATAGTTTGTGTAATAGACTACGAAGCCGGGCTTGGCGCCTGCGGGCTTTTTGACGTTTTTCTTTATCGTGTAGTCAATTTCAACCTTGTCGCTTTGCTTGCCGGCACTGTAAAAAGCAGCGAGACGGGCGGCCTCCTCGAAGGCTCTGTCGGGAACTTCTTTGCCGCCGCTTTTTAAAACGACATGGGAGCCGGGCATCTTCTTTGCGTGGAACCACCAGTCATTTCCGTTGGCAAAATCAAAGGTAAGCTCATCGTTTTGGAAATTGTTCTTGCCGACATAAATATCAAATCCGTCGGAACTTACATAGTGGAAGGGTTTCGAGGTTATCTTCACCTTCTTGCCGCCGGACTTGAATCTTATATAACCCGACTGAATAAGCTCTTCTTTTATCTGTGTAAGGTCTTCCTCGTACTCGGCTATATCAAGGGAATTGAGGATTGAGCGAAGATGCTCGATCTCGGCAGTAACCTCTTCTATTATTGTAGTCAGGTTCTCCGCCGTACGCTTAAGCTTTGAATACTTGTCAAAATACCTTTTCGCGTTGTCTTTTACGCTTATCGTCTCATCGAGCGGGATGGTTATCGTCTCGTTTGTATAGTAATTAAGCGCCTCGAAAGACTTCGCTCCCTCCAGCACACTGTAACCGTATGTGTTGATGAGTTCGCCGTAAACCTTGTATTTGTCGCGTTTCTCTGTATCTTTCAACTGCTTTTGCTGCAGATCCAGCTTCTTAACGTTTCTCTCGAGCGCAGTCGTAACAATTCGCCTTAAATCCGAAGATTTCTGGCGGATCCTGACAACAATGCTTTTCTTGCTGTAATAATCAAATATGAGCTCCGAGATGGAATCGTATGAAACTTTCTCGAGATCGTCGTAAATGCTGAGTTTCACGGCAGCAAATTCTGCGGGAGCCTTACCTTCGTAGGCTATCTCGGGAGCGAATCGCCCTGTCTTGATATCGCCGATCAGCAGAAAGAAAACGTTCGCAAGATCTTCAATCTGCTTGTCATCCAGGGACGATGTCGATGCGTCGGCGTCAACATTCGCGCGGTGGCAAACTTCCGATGCCATTATGGGAGAAAAGCCTGTGTATGTCTTATAGATCGCAGGGGATACGCTCATGTGAGCATTCTTTATACGGGAAATAAATGTCTCTTTATCGCCCGATAATGCATCGAGCTTATCCTCCGCTCCGGGGATAAAATACTTTCTTCCGGGCAATACTTCACGAACGGAACTGACGTTGTGACTGATATGCTTGATGGAATCGATGATGTTGTCTTCATCGTCTGTAAAAATGATGTTTGAATGCTTACCCATAAGCTCCACATTAAGGAACTTATGCTTAAGATCTCCCATCTCATCGAGATGTTCAAGTTCAAATCTGATGACACGCTCAAGACCGGGCTGGGTCACGGATATGATCTTTGCGTTGGTAAGATGCTTACGTAAAAGCATGCAAAAGTTGGGAGCCGTCTGGGGAGACGGCTTGTTATCTTTTGTTATGTAAACTAAAGGAAGTGTAGCGTCTGCCGACAAAAGAACTCTGAACTGAGTAGAATTGCCTTTGATCGTAAGTAACAACTCATCGGTCTCGGGCTGAGCGATCTTGTATATTCTGGTACCGTTTGTGGCATCACTTAATTCCTTTACGACTGCCGCAACGGTAATTCCGTCAAACGCCATGAATGTAACCTCTTATACGAACTGGTAAACGCAGAACGCGATATATAATACTAAAAGTGTGATACCCTGCCATCTTTTTAGTTTTCCCGTAAATAATGCAGGGAGTGTAAGGATGCCCATAACAAGAAGCATCAAAGGTGTATCGAGAACAAGTGACTGATAAACCTGTTTTCCGCCTATCGTTACGGTTGAAAACGTAGAAGGATCGAATTTAAAAGGTCCGATGGCTATCGAAAGACCCGATACAAGTACGATATTGAAAAGGTTTGCACCGCAAATGTTACCAAGAGACAATGCGCCGTGTCCTTTTGCAAGGGATGTGATAGCCGTTACAAGTTCGGGAAGGGAGGTTCCCAGCGCCACAAATGTAAGAGCAATAACGGTTTCAGGTACACCGAATCCTTCCGCTATGGCGATACCGTGATTAATAAGAAGTCGCGCTCCGAAGGCAATGCAAGCGGCACCTGCGATTATCATGACAATAATGAGCCAAGTTGCGCGTGCTTTCTCGGCTGCTTCTTCTACCTCTTCTTCCAACTCTTCATCATCGGCTGAAGGCTTTAATGCATTCCTTATCAGAATGACCATGTATGCTACAAAAAGTACGAGCAATATAAAACCGAGGGGTCTGTTAAACGAACCGGAAATGTATGCGGTTCCCGCATAAAGTGCTGCCGCAAGGAAAAAGAAAACGACCGGAACAAACAAGGTTTTCTTATTAATCTTGGAAGGTTTAACGGCGATCGTAACAGCCGCGATCAATGCCGTATTGCATATGATGGAACCTATAGCATTGCCGTATGCTATCGCGCCGTGACCCTGAGCTGCGCTGGTCGCACTTACCATAACTTCCGGAAGTGTGGTACCTATAGATACCACCGTTGCACCTATCAAAAGATCCGGAACTTTGAACTTTTTAGCCACTCCCACAGAACCGTCGACAAACCAGTCACCGCCCTTTATCAAGAGAATGAGTCCTAAAACAAACCATAAAATATGAACTAACATAACTGCTCCTTTTTACAAAAAGAGACTATTACCGCTAAAGCGATAATAGTCTCGTATCATCGAATAATCGAGTCCGTGTCCCGGTCTTTCGACGTGATGACGAAACACGAAACGCTTGCGCGCAAACTACTCCCTATTTATCTATGTAAGATTAACATATGAAAACTCTTATTGCAAGTTTATCGTACCGATCGCATTCGATCCGACATTAAACTTATACTCGCCTTTTAAGAATGTTCTTGTACCGTCTTCCAAAACGGTAGTAAGCGAGTGTGCCGATACGGGAAGCGTTACGGATTTAGTCTCGCCCTTCTTAAGCGAAACTCTCTTAAATGCGCACAGGCTCTTTATTGGCTGGTTGTCGGGATCGAGTTTATCTTCCGCAACTTCATTTAAGCCGTTTGAAAGCTTCTCTGCCGGACACTTGTCAACAAAGGTAAGAAGAACACAGTCCGCATCATAATCGCCAGTATTTGTAACTTCGACTTTGACGTTTACCGCTGCCCTTTGAAGTGCATCGTAATCGTCATCGTTTCCGGGAACATATCCTGTAGCTTCTGCAGAAGCCTTAACATCAAACTTTGAATAGCTTAAGCCGTATCCGAAAGGATAAAGGGTCTCGCCTTTAAAGTAACGATATGTACGGTTCTTCATGGAATAGTCGGTAAACTCAGGCTGTTCGCCGTCTTTATAGAAAGTTATCGGCAATCTTCCCGAAGGAGAAACCTTACCGAACAAAACATTGGCAAGAGCCTGTCCGCCCTGTCCGCCCGAATAAAAGCAATCTACGATCGCATCCGCTTCGGCATCAAGTTCCGAAATATCTATTGCCGAGCCCGCATTAAGTACAACGACAACTTTCTTGCCGTTTTCTTTTGCGGCTTTCATTACGTTTTTGCAAAGATTAAGCTGTGAATCGGGAAGTTTTAAGGAAATCTTGTCTCCCGAGGCAAACATGTTGCCGGTATCGCCCTCTTCTCCCTCGATCGTGGCATCAAGGCCAACGCAAAGTATTGTGATATCGGTATTCTTTACGACAGCTACAGCCTCTCCCATACGGTCGTTTGCTTTGGCCAGATTGGAAATCCTGTCCTTGAAAAGATGACAGCCTTCGGAATAAATGATTCTGGACTTTGCGACCTTTCTGATACCGTTAAGGTTTGTGACATATTCGGAAGCGGTGCCGTTGTAGTTGCCTTCAAGGACGCTCCTTAGATCCGCCGTGGGGCCAACCACGCCTATAGTATTATACTCGCCCTCTTTGATTGGAAGAACACCGTTATTTTTCAAAAGAACTATCGATTCTTCCGCAGCCTTAAGTGATACGGCATTGTGCTCGGGAGTATCGCACTCAAGAAAACCTATGCCGTCATATTCCTTTGTTTTCTTATTTGCCTCTTCGTCGGTCCTTGGCAATATACCAAGCTTCATGCGCGTAGCCATTAAGCGGACGCATGCTTTACGCATATCTTCTTCCTTGATGAGCTTATCCTTGAGCGCTGCAAGAATGCAAAGATATGTATTGCCGCAGTTAAGGTCGCAGCCGTTGTTTAAAGCAAGAGCAGCCGATTCTGCAGGCGAATTCGTGATCTTATGATTTTCATGAAAATCCTTTATAGCCCAGCAATCACTCACGAAATGGCCTTTAAAGCCCCATTTGCCGCGAAGGATGTCTTTTATGAGAGTTTTGGATCCGCAGCAGGGCTCGTCGTTGGTTCGGTTATATGCGCCCATAACGGACTCGACTTTTCCTTCTCTGACAGCAGCTTCAAACGCAGGAAGATATGTTTCTTCCATATCCTTTTTGGTGGCCTTCGCATTAAAGTGATGTCTCTCACCCTCAGGACCGGAGTGCACGGCATAATGCTTTGCGCAGGCAGCCGCTTTAAGAGTATCGCACTCAGGATAATTGTCGATTCCCTGGAGGCCCTTTATGAATGCCACGCCCAGTCTTGAAGTAAGATAAGGATCTTCTCCGTAAGTCTCGTGTCCGCGTCCCCATCTGGCATCACGGAAAATGTTGATGTTGGGAGACCAGAAAGTAAGACCTTTGTATATGTCGCGGTCTTCTTCTTTGGCCTGCGCATTGTACTTGGCACGGCCTTCGGTAGCGATGACTTCCGCTATCTTAAACAAAAGCTCGTCATCAAACATTGCTGCGAGAGCTACGGCCTGGGGGAATACGGTGGCTGTTCCGGTACGTGCCACTCCGTGGAGTCCTTCATTCCAGTAATTGTATGCGGGGATTCCCAGCCTTTCGAGAGCCGGTGCATCGTACACAAG
>JAGCTJ010000134.1 GCA_017963665.1 Lachnospiraceae bacterium
CCAATCTCGTACACGTATCCTCATCAGGAGAAGACGATCAGTGAACTGGTCAGACTTGCCCGTAAGCGTATTATGATAAGTGTATCAAGCCGATTGGGGGCTCTGCCATATCTTGCAAACCCTATCCAGAAGAATCAGTTTATTCTCGATAAGGACTGTAAAGACGGATGGGTGCAGTGGTGCTTAAGCAGCCGTGAGCAGATGATCGAGCAGTTTTCTTTTTCAAAAGATTCGATCATGAAGACATATGAAACGGGGCTCTTCGGGGATATTGAAGAGAGTAAGAAAGCGTATGACAGAGGCGAGGCACCATGGAGTATCTCGTATCATTTCATGCCTGACGAACTTAGGGGGATTCTTGAAAAGAACGGTGTAAAGAATGTTGAACTGGCAGGTCCCGGTGCTTTTGCAAGGACGATTCCCAATGAGATACTTGTTAAGATCGTGAATGATCCTGTGCAAAGAATGCAATTTCTTGAGTTCTGCCACATGTATGACAGCAATCCTTATGTTTGCGGAATGGGTAAGGACAATCTTTTTGCCAAGGGAGAAATGTGAATTACTCAATCGTAAGAGAAAAAGGGACAATGAAATGGTAATTCGTTCATTTGAAATAGAAAGGGATTTTGAATATATCAGCAATTGGATATCGGATGAAAGAACTCATGCGATGTGGTGCGCGAATCTTATTCCGTATCCGATTGAGCAAGAAAGCCTTAGAAGTTTTCTGTCGGATATATTGGGACGATTTGGCGACAAACCGTTTGTTGCGGTAGATGAAGAGGGCAGGGTTGTCGGATTCTATTGCTACTCACTGAATCATGAGACGCTGGAGGGGATGCTGAAATTTGTTATGGTTGATGCATCTGTTCGCGGTAAAGGAATCGGAAAAGAAATGATCAGGCTAGCAGTTTTAAATGCCTTTTCAGATCCGGAGGCAAAGACTGTGCAGCTTAATGTGTTTCCCGAGAATATAAGAGCCAAAAGATGTTATGAGGGTGTTGGGTTTAAAGAAAGAAGAACTACCCCTGACGCTTTCATGTATAAAGACGAATCATGGGGCAGATGCAATATGATCATTGATCGAAACTTTTAGTGCAATATATTTGAGATGGAGATAAGAAAGGCGGAGTATAAGAATGATCATTAACAGACTAAACCAGCTGTATAAGCCTAAGAGAACACTTTATTATATGGACGCCTCGAAGGAGGACATACTGTCCTTCTATAAGGGTGTTGTTCCGCCGATGATAGAAAAATATGCGGACTTCTTTGGAACTTATGACTATCCCGGCATCTTTTATGTCAGTCATTTGCAGAAAGAGGTAATAGGCATTGAATTCAGAAGCGGCGATTCGCGTGTCGATTATCCGACTGAATTGAGATCGATTGAGCTTGATGAGGCATTTTTTTATTCGATCGAAATCGACGATGATACAAAGCCGGATCTTTCTTTTGTAATGGATTTGTTTAAGGATATTGCCAAGGAAAATGATGCGCACAGACCCTACAGCGATTTAAGCATAAAAGAAGAACCTGAAGTTATAGCTGTTTTTCACGGTTACAGAAAATTCAGGATCCTGCATGAATGGAAGATTTATAATGACAGGGCGATTGATGTTATAAATGACGATCATGATAAATTCCGGAAAGAAGAATTGTACAGGCTTGCATTTACGGATCCAATAACAGGTAATTACAACTGGAGTCATATTGAGGCTTTTCTGGAAGTTCCCGGAGACAGAGATATCAATGATTATGCCTTCGCACATTTTGACATCAAACAGTTCCGCGTAATAAATGAGGCCTATGGTCACATAGCCGCCAACAAGGTTTTGAACAATATCGTAAAAGCGATGAACGAAGCGGATTTCGTCTATGCAAGCGCTCGGTGTCATAATGATAACTTTGCTATGATCCTTAAGGATATGCCGGATCAGGAACTGGAACAAAAACTTTGGGAACTGTTTGAGAAAGGTTCCGTGTTGGAGGAAGATCCGCACTATAAAGTCTATTATAAATGCGGGGTCGTTCCCATGCGACGAGCCATGCTTTCCGGAAACAGAGTTGCGGATGCCGCAAAGATGGCACAGGCGCTTTGTACAAATAAAAAGGGTACGGAGATCGTTTTTTACACGGATAAAATGCATGACGACCTTTCATGGGGTAATTACATAAAGGCCTATGTGGAAACAGCGATCGAACAGGACGAATTTCTGGTGTATCTTCAGCCCAAATTTGACATTAATACGGAAAAGATAAAGGGTGCAGAAGCGCTCATCCGCTGGAATTACAAGAACAGGGAGATGTTAGCACCCTACAGATTCATTCCGTATTTTGAAAAAGACGGTACTATCGATAAGATTGACGATCTTGTTTTGAAAAAAATCTGCGAGGCCATGGACCGTTGGAAGAAGGAAGGAAAACCCCTTTACCCGGTTTCCGTGAATCTTTCCAGAAGCCGTATGTATGATGAAAATCTTATCGATAAACTTACGGGTATTGTCGATTCATACGGAGTGGACCATCACCTTATAGACTTTGAACTTACGGAAAGCGCCACTTACGATAATATGGAACGCATGCTGTACGTTTTGCGGGAACTTCGTGATCGTGGTTTCAAAATATCCATGGACGATTTTGGAACAGGATATTCTTCACTGTCGCTTTTGACTCAGATGCCTATCGACACTTTAAAGATCGACAAGAGCTTTGTCGATACGATCGCAGGTGATGATGAACGTAATGAAGACGTTATCCTTTTGCGGCACATAATCACCCTTGCAAAAGAACTGGGGTTTGTCTGCCTTGCCGAGGGAGCCGAAAACCGCGTACAGATCGATCGACTTCGTGACCTTGGTTGCGAGATCATTCAGGGTTACTACTACAATAAACCGATTCCTCTCGGTGAATATGAAGAAAAATATCTGTAATTAATTTAAGGATTTAAATAAAGATGAATGAATACATGATAGTTCCCCTGCCCAAGGAAGAATGGAAGGGAACACCGATATTGATGAAATATACTACGGAAGAGTACTACGATCTTGAAAAAGAAGAGAACTCGGACTTCTTTTCGGTAAAAATGGTAAAGAAGAAGTTTGACACTCCGGTAACTCATACACCGGAAGAATATGATTTTCCTGACGGTTTATATCAGGATCACTGGGAAAAAGCAGAGGCTTTCGGAATCGTTTCGGAAGAAAACGGTAGAAAGAAAATGATGGCGTGTATTGAGATTTGTCCCGAGGAGTGGAGCAACAGACTGATGGTAACGGAGCTGTGGGTTGCGGATGAACTTCACAGACAGGGGATCGGAACCGCGCTTATGAATGTGGCGAAAGAACAGGCGAAGCTCCAAAACAGGCGCGCAATAATCCTTGAGACCCAGTCATGCAATGTCCGCGCGATTTCTTTTTACCGCAGTCAGGGATTCGAATTGATCGGGTATGATGCTTGCTGCTATACGAACCACGATATAGCCCGTCATGAGATCAGGTTCAATTTTGGATTCTTTATGGATGACAGAGCAGGAAGACGATAGTGGCTTCCATACAAAAAGGCAGGACACATTAAACAGGACAAAACAAAGCAATCGAAGACAGGATTGCATTCGGATACAGCCTTAAAATCTAAGTGAAAGGAGGGATACCAAATGGATTGGGTAAAGACGATCAATGATGCAATAGAATACCTGGAAGAGAATCTGACAGAGGAGATAGATCTTGCGGATATATCTAAAGCCGTGCATCTTTCCGCGTTTCATTTTCAAAGGGCGTTCACGTTGCTGACCGGAATGTCTCCCGCAGAATATCTGCGAAAAAGGAGATTATCACAGGCAGGCGCGGAACTGACAAAAGGAGCCGGGAAAGTCATCGATATCGCACTCAAATATGGTTACGATACACCGGAAAGCTTTACAAAGGCTTTTACAAGGTTTCACGGTGTTTCGCCTGCGCAGGCAAAAAAAGAGCAGTCTGTCCGATTCATGAGCAGATATTCCGTCCAAATCACAATAGAAGGAGGCTGTATCATGGAATACAAGATTGAAAAATGGGAAGCTATGGATCTTCTCTTGCATGCAAAGGAATTCAACGCCGAGACATGCGAGGCGGAAATACCGAAATTCTGGGACGAATACTACTCCGATGAGGAATACAAAAAGATTCCCGGCTATTTGGGAGTATGTGCGCAGGAGAAAGCAGGAAGTGACAAATTTAAATACGGCATAGGATGCAATGCGGCAGATGTGGACGGCATCCCGGAAGGATTTGAAGTAATTCATATTCCGGAATATGAATGGGCCGTATTCAAATGCGTAGGACCGACTCCGAAGGCAGTACAGGATATGTGGGAGAGAATATACAAAGAATGGCTTCCTGTGTCCGATTATGAGCTGATTCCCGATGTGGATATCGAGAATTATTTGCCCGGCGACCCGTCATCACGGGACTATGTAAGCGAAATATGCATTCCGGTTCGGAGGAAGAAGAATGAATAAGGATTGGGCGGAAAAGAATAAGGAAATACAGAAACTTTTATCAAAAGATGAATAAAGCAGGCACGTATTTTGAAACCGAGCATCTTGTGATAAGAAATCTTGAATATGATGATGCGGAACAACTTTATAATAATCACCTGAATGAGAAGATGAAAAAATGGTTTCCCAACGAAGTGTATGCCGATATCGATGAGGCAAAGGGAGCCATAGAGTTCTTTTCGGATTGCGTGAACAACGATCGATTGCCCTTTGTCTTGGCGGTTGAACTCAAAGAAACCGGCGAACTCATCGGAGACACCGGAGTAAGCGAAGTGGAGGGAGCTCCGAGCGAGGTTGAGATTGGGTATCAGATCTGCGACAAATACAGCGGAAAAGGATATGCTTCGGAACTTGTAAAAGCAATGACAGAGTTTTCTTTCTCCAGATTTGCCATAAGTGTTGTTTTCGGAAGGGTGATCCACGGGAACGATGCATCGGCAAGAGTTTTGCAAAAAGCAGGGTACTCCTTTGTGACTGAAGAATTCGGCGCGGAAGACGATCCCTACGGCAACGGAATGTGGGTGTATAAGAAAGAAAAATGATCATATGGATTTAGGAGATTGTTTTAAGGGTCAAGTGTCGTAAAAATACGGCATTTGCCCCTTTTTTTGTATAACAATTTTATAATTATTCATTAATAGACTGGTAATATCTTGAGAATTAGGGGATTATGGCAGGGCTTTCGGAGATACTTTAATGTTTGTGTAGTGAGTAAAGGAGAATATTCATGGAAAACACAAAACAGCAAAAAAGCACGAAGATCAAGAACAAACTGCTGTTGTTCCTTTTGCCCGCAGTTGTATTGGCAATTCTGGTGCTTGTAATCATCTCAGGCTTTATTTCCAGTAAGAGCCTGACTTCTATGGCAACGGCTGAGTTGAATTCATCTGTTTCAAATCAGGCAGACAATATTGAAGCATGGCTTAATGAAAATCTGCAGAATTTCAACACCGTTAAGCTTCTTGTTGAAAAAACATCCCCGAGTGACGAAAAACTTCAGCAAATGATGGATGCGGGTTACGGATTTAACGCATATTGCAAAAACGGACCCTATATCGCATCGACATCCGGTAAGGTGTTTAAGGCAGCGGATTCCTCAAAGGTTATCGATAATGTGACCGGGCAGGAATGGTTTAAGCAGGGTATCACAAGAGTTAATCTTGCTTACGGAAGAACGTATAAAGATGCAGACGGTACGAGTGTAATAAGTGCATCGGGTATTTTGAACGACGGTTCGACCGATGTAAAAGTATTCGCAGCCGATCTTTCTTTGGAACAGATCAGCATTATCGTCAACTCCCGAGTTAAGATGGACAACGCCGCTTCGTTCCTTGTGGACGTCATGGACGATACGATCATCGCACACAGAGACAATGCGAGAGTTTCCACAAAACTCAGCGAAAGTGACAGCGATAAGCTTATGGCGGACATCGCCAAGAGAATTAAGACCAGAAATTATATTTCGGCCACCCTTGGTAATTATGTGGTTGCTTTCAAGCCCATATCAGGCACGGACTGGGTGCTCGTTTCGTATGTTGCAAAGAAAACGATCATGCAGGACGTAAACAAACTTATCCTTACGTTGGCACTGATCGGTTTGATAGCCATAGCGATAATAGTAGTGATCATTAACTTCGTGGTATCGAAGGTTATAGCACCGCTTAGCGGTATTACAAAGAATATTACCGATATGTCGATGGGTGACTTTACTATCGAGGTAAAGAATGATTCCAACGATGAGATCGGACTTATGGGCGGTAAAGTTCGTGAGTTTGTTGAAACTATGCGAGAAATGCTTTCCTCCATCAGTAACGAGTCGGTTAAACTTAAAGAGCAGTCCGACAGCTCCGATACAGTATCCAAGAGCATGTACGAAGCATCTCAGTCACAGGCTGAAGCAATGCAGAATCTTAACAGTACAGTCGATCAGCTGGCCATAGCGGTTAACGAGATCGCTGAAAATGCGACCACTCTTGCGATGGTTGTTTCGGATACGAAAGATAATTCGCGTCAGGCTGACGAAAGCATGAAAGAGACCGTTGAGATCAGCAGAAACGGTCGTGCGGATATGGAACAGCTGGGCAAGGCAATGCAGGAGATCAAGGCCGGTAACGATGAATTGGTAGCTTCCATAAACGAAGTAGGAAGATCATCGGAAGAGATCACAAAGATCGTCGGATTGATCGCAGAGATCGCGGAAGAGACAAACCTTCTTTCCCTTAATGCAAGTATAGAGGCGGCAAGAGCAGGTGAAACCGGAAGAGGATTTGCGGTTGTTGCAACCGAGATCGGAAAACTCGCTCAGAATTCGGCCGCAAGTGCAGAGAACATTTCAAGGCTTATCAGTGAAGTAAGAGAAGCTATCGATGCCGTTGTAAAACAGGCCGAAACAAGTGCGGAGAATATTGAAAAGAACAGTTCTCTTATCGATGAGGCAGTATCAACCTTCGATCATATCTACAACAACATCGAGAAGTCCAATGAACTCATAGACAAGATGATCCAGGATGTTCAGAAGGTAGACGATGTAGCAACAAACGTTGCTGCCATCTCCGAAGAACAGGCTGCAAGTACGGACGAGATACTTGAAACCAGCCGACAGATGGTTGAACAGGCAAACAACATTACGAAGCACAGCCATGAGGTTGCCGACAATTCACAAGAATTGGCCAAGACATCCGATATGCTTACGTCTTACGTAAAACAGTTCAAGATCTGAGGCAGGAAGGAGGAAGTCTGATATGAGAAATATTATTAAAAAAGCACTTATGATATTTACCGCGTCAACCCTTCTTATAGCTTCACTGGCAGGATGCGGACAATCCGGATCATCGGGCGGCGGCGGAAAAGCAAGAATCCTTATGACGCTTCATGACGATACCGATACGTTCCTTATCTCATTGGTTGAAGCCATGGATAAAAAGGCTTCAAGTATGGGAATAACCCTTGATACCGTATATTGCGCGGGCGATTCCGGAGTACAGAAGCAGCAGATCGAGAAAGCCGTATCCGACGGATACGATGCGATCATCTGCCGTTTGGCCGATGCCTCCACCATTTTACAGATGGAGATAGCTGCGGGGGATGTTCCGATAGTGTTCATAAACAATGAGCCCAGTTCCGATTATCTTAAGGCGGACAAATACGTTTACGTAGGTTCGTATGAACAGGATGCGGGAAGATTCCAGGCCGAATACATTTGGAACGGTCTCGGGAAGCCTTCGTCGATTAACGTTATCATCCTTGAAGGCATGAACGGACATGCGGCTGTTCCGCAACGTACCAATGCGGTTAAATACTTCTTTAAAGACAACAACGTAAATGCCAATATGGTATTTGTTGATTATGCCGACTGGTCCGATACCGTAGCATACGATAAACTTGAGATATTCAAACTTACCGGCCAGGATTTCGACTGTATCATTGCAAATAACGACCCTATGGCGATAGGAGCGATCAATTGGCTTAAAGACAATGGATACGATACAAAGAAAAAACTGGTTGCGGGAATAGATGCTACCGCAGGAGGTTGTGAAGCGATCAGAAACGGTGACCTTTACATGACCGTTTTGCAGGATACCACAAAGCAGGGAGAAGCCGCTTTGGAGAGCGCAGTGACTTTGGCAAACGGAAAATCGGTTTCAACCCTCGACGGAGCAACGGAGGATCTTAAATACGTCTGGGTTCCTTTTGTTCCGATAACTCCTCAGAATATCGACCAATATATTCATTAACGACATACGCCGCACCCGATCGGGTGCGGTGTTTTTAGTTGTGCGTATTAATTGTGGCATCTTGGTGATTTATATGATAAAGTATTAGCGAAAAATTGGAGTTATCAGGCGAAGACCGACATAAGCGGCTTCGACCAAGGAGGTTAAAATGAAAGAATTCCTAAAAAAGAAAGACATCGTAATATCACTTAAGCGTTACGGCATCGATGCCCTCGGCGCAATGGCTCAGGGCCTTTTCTGTTCGCTCCTTATTGGAACGATCATCAACACCGTAGGAACACAGTTCCATATCGGATTTCTTACGCAGACGGTTGCCACGGTAGCAGGAGTAGATTACACGGTCGGCGGTATAGCTTCCGCAATGAGCGGCCCCGCAATGGCGGTTGCCATAGGATATGCGCTTAAATGTCCGCCACTTGTTCTTTTTTCAATGATCAGTGTAGGATTCGCCTCGAACGCTCTCGGCGGAGCGGGCGGCCCTTTGGCGGTTCTCTTTGTTGCGATCATCGCAGCCGAGTTTGGTAAGGCAGTGTCCAAAGAAACCAAGATCGACATTTTGGTTACTCCTTTGGTAACGATAGGAATCGGTATGTTATTGTCCTGGCTCATCGCGCCGCCTCTGGGAAAAGCGGCTATGTCGGTGGGAAAACTTATCATGTGGGCTACCGAGCAGCAGCCTTTCATTATGGGTATTTTGGTATCGGTTATTGTAGGTATGGCGTTAACGCTTCCTATTTCTTCCGCAGCGATCTGTGCTGCACTTTTGCTTACCGGTCTTGCCGGCGGTGCGGCCGTAGCCGGATGTTGTGCGCAGATGATCGGTTTTGCGGTAATCTCGTACAAAGAAAACAAAGTCGGAGGTCTTGTATCTCAGGGAATAGGAACATCTATGTTACAGATGGGCAATATAGTCAAAAACCCCAGAGTCTGGATAGCACCCACGGTGGCTTCCGCCATCACCGGTCCCATTGCCACATGTGTATTTAAGATGCAGATGAACGGCACCCCCATTTCTTCCGGTATGGGAACATGCGGTTTTGTAGGTCCTCTCGGTGTATATACCGGCTGGGTAAACGATATTGCTGCGGGTACAAAGAGCGCGATCACCTGGTTTGACTGGCTTGGCATGGCACTTATATGCTTTGTCCTTCCCGCAGTATTTTCTCTTCTCATCCATAAGATAGTCGTTAAACTCGGATGGGTTAAAGAGGGAGATCTTAAACTTTCATAGAGGACGGACTATTGAAGATCGTCGTAAGAGATTCTCACAGAAATCTGAATAGAATTGACAAGGCATTGCTTGCGGACTTCTTCAGAGAAGTTAAAGGAATGAACAAAGAAGATTCATTCTCCCAGGCAATGTTTTGCAGTGAATATTTTGAATATGAATTCGCAGTAAAGTGGTTTGAGGTAATAGCGTATAACGGCTTTAAAGTCGTAGGATATTTAAGGTGTCTGCGCTTCCCCGACGATGCGACAAAGTGGTACATCGGAGACGTGAACGTACGAAAAGCGTTCAGAAGAAAAGGTATCGCATCAAAAATGTATGAGACCGTATTCGAAGTGCTTAAGCGTTACTGCGATGCAAAGATTGTCTGTGCATCGGTGTCAAAAGAAAACGATCCGTCGCTCTCTCTACATAAGAAATTTGGATTTACCGATTCATATTCGCCCTGTACATTCAAAAACTTCTGGTTCGATCCGAAAGAAAGCGAATACGATAAACTTTTATACAGGTATTATCCCGTTCCCGATACCGACAAAACATTTGATTTCATATGGCCGATGTTTGAAGGCTTTTTGAAGACAAAGGAAGACGAGGTGCCGGAGAACGAGGCAAAAGAAATGTTAAATGATCTTATAGCCGAGTCGCTACTCGGCAAAGAACCTCTTATTGCAATCTTTCTCGGCAACGATCTTGCGGGGATAAAATTAAATTATAAGGGAAATACGGAAGAATACATCAAACCCACGGAAACGGTGAAAGAATGAACATACGAAGAGCAAAAGATTCAGATCTTAAAGAAATAAACGAACTCCTCGCACAGGTGGATCTTGTGCATCACATTATCCGCCCGGATCTTTTCAATATCGGGAACAAGTACACCGATGAGCAGGTGCTTGAGATAATCAAAGATGAGAAGACACCTGTTTTTGTTGCCGTTGATGAAAACGATAAAACTATGGGATATGCTTTTTGCATGTTTAAACAGCATTTAACCGAGGAGTTTTTGACTGACATCAAAACTTTATACATCGACGACCTTTGTGTTTACGAACACTTAAGAGGGCAGCATGTGGGCAGAGCTTTATACGACTATGTGTGCAATTTTGCAAAAGAAAACGGATGTTATAATATTACACTCAACGTTTGGGAAGGTAATGACAGCGCGAAACGTTTCTATGAAAGTGTGGGAATGAAGCCTCAGAAGACCGGAATGGAAATGATATTGCAGTAATGTGGCGCAAATTGAAATAATAGGTTATCATTGATTCATGAAATTAACGCTTTTGGTGTCCGCCCTTAATCAGAATACGGACGAACTCATGTTAAAAATGAATATCGCTTCGGACGTTGTCATCGTCAATCAGTGTGACGAGGACAGGAAAGAAGAATTTCTTGACGACTACAGAGTAAGGATCCTTTATTCGAAAAAGCGCGGCGTCGGTGAGAGCAGGAATCTTTGTATAAAGAACGCATTCGGCGACATCTGCCTTTTCTCGGATGACGATATCGTATACGAGGATTCTTACGTAAAGAAAGTTGTCGATGAGTTTGAAGCCCATCCCGAAGCGGATATGATCATGTTTAACGTGGAAGTATGTGAGGAAAGACGTACCTACGTAAACGACAGGTTCAAAAAACTTTCCAAGATGAACATCGGAAGATATCCCGCATATTCCATCGCGGTAAGGACAAAGGTGCTCAAAGAAAAAGAACTTTCTTTCTCCACATTATTCGGCGGAGGAGCCAAATACAGTAACGGAGAGGATTCGCTGTTTTTAAGACAGGCCTACGAAAAGGGCGTAAGAATGTACGCTTCTCCCGTTTATATAGCAAAGGAAGTGCCGAGACAGTCCACATGGTTTTCGGGATATACCGAGAAATTTTTCTTCGACAGAGGCGTTTTGTTCTACTATCTTTATAAGAGCAAAGCATGGATATGGAGCCTGCGCTTTGTGCTCACAAAGAAGGATATGTTTAAAGGAGAGATAAAGCGTTTTAAAGCTTTTAAACTCATAAATTCGGGTATCAAAGAAGGCAAAAAGCTGTACAAGGCGGGAGAGTATTAAAAAATCGCCGTTCTGATATATTTTTTTGTTGACAACATTTTTTCTTTTGTGATATAAACAATTTAATCAAATATAGTGTTAAACCGTTGAAGCGGAGATAAAGGCAACGATGCCTGTACAGAGAACCCGTGTTGCTGAGAATCGGGTGAGAAACAAATTGTCAAATGGACCGCTGAGGGCGCAGTCAAATGTAGATCATTACAGAGTATTCTGCGACGTAAGGCATACGTAAGTTGTCGGGGATATGTTGGTATCCTGTTAAGCGCACGAAGCAATTCGTGAATCAAGGTGGCACCGCGGATAGTAGATAATTCGCCCTTGACAGACAGTTAGTCTGTCGAGGGTTTTTTGTTTTTATAACCCCTGCTCAGACTTAATCGAACGCTTAATCATTTAACGGAGGTTATCAAAATGAAAACAGTTCCTTCCTTGGAAGAAGCCAAGCGCATTGCCGCAACGGGAAAGTATAAAGTGCTTCCCGTAAGTTGTGAGATGTTATCCGATTTCACAACGCCACTTGAAACGATCAAGATCCTTAAAAATGTTTCCACCCACTGCTACATGCTTGAGTCGGCTCAGGCAGATGAAAAGTGGGGAAGATATACGTTCCTCGGATACGATCCCATACTTGACGTAACCTGCTCGGACAAAGTAATGAGAGCGGGTGATATCGAGATAAAGACCGATAATCCCTCCCAATTTCTGCGAGACATGCTCGCCAAATACACAAGCCCCCGGTTTGATTATCTACCTCCTTTTACGGGCGGGCTTGTAGGATACTTTTCTTTTGACTTTATTAAGTACAGCGAGCCTACGGTAACGGTTAATCTTAACGATACCGAGGCCTTCAAAGACATCGACTTAATGCTCTTTGATAAGATAATCGCTTTCGACAATTTAAAGCAAAAGATCATTCTTATAGCAAACATGAAGCTTGACGACGTCGAAGTCGGATACAACAAAGCGGTCATGGAACTTAACAACATGAAAGAACTCATCCGTAACGGTAAAAAGAAAGAAGAGCCGGGCGGAAAACTTAAGGGTGAGGTAAGCGTCCTGTTTGAGAAGGAAGAGTTTTGCGAGATGGTTGAGAAAGCAAAGCGTTACATCTACGAAGGCGATATCTTCCAGATAGTTCTTTCAAACAGACTGTCGGCTCCTTTCGAAGGAAGTCTCCTCAACACATACAGGGTGTTGAGAACGATCAATCCTTCACCCTACATGTTCTACTTCTCGGGGACGGACGTTGAAGTTGCAGGTGCTTCCCCCGAAACCCTCGTTAAACTTGAGGACGGTGTCGTTCATACATTTCCTCTTGCCGGCACAAGACCGAGAGGAAAGACTGAGGAAGAAGATATTAAACTGGAAGAAGAACTTTTACAGGATGAGAAAGAGCTGGCCGAGCACAACATGCTTGTGGATCTTGGAAGAAACGATCTTGGAAAGATAAGCAAGTTCGGTACGGTAAAGGTTGAGAAACTTCATTCCATTGAGCGATTCTCACACGTAATGCACATAGGCTCCACGGTAAGAGGCGAGATAGCGGATGATAAAGACGCACTGGATGCCATAGAAGCGGTTCTTCCCGCGGGAACTCTTTCGGGAGCACCAAAGATCAGAGCATGCCAGCTCATCGGTGAACTTGAAAACGATAAGAGAGGTATTTACGGCGGAGCGATCGGATACATAGATTTCACCGGAAACATGGATACATGTATCGCCATAAGGATCGCTTACAAGAAAAACGGAAAGGTGTTTGTACGAAGCGGTGCGGGCATCGTGGCCGATTCGGTTCCCGAAAAAGAATTTGAAGAGTGCTTCAATAAAGCAAAAGCTTCTCTTAAAGCATTGGAACTGGCACAGGAGGACGACTTATGATCTTACTTATAGACAACTACGACAGCTTCTCCTACAACCTTTACCAGTACATAGGAGAACTTAATCCCGATATCAAAGTAATAAGAAACGATGAACTCAGCGTCGAAGAGATTAAGGCGCTTAAGCCCGAAAAGATAATAATCTCACCCGGTCCCGGAAGACCCGAGAACGCGGGAGTGATAATCGAAGTAATAAAGAAACTGGGAAAAGACATTCCCATACTCGGTGTCTGTCTCGGACATCAGGCAATATGCATGGCATACGGCGCGGTTGTAACTTACGCATCAAAGCTCATGCACGGTAAACAATCCATAGCAAAACTCGATAAGAGCTGTCCTTTGTTTAAAGGATTAAAGGAAGAAATACCGGTGGCGAGATACCACTCACTTGCGGCGGACGTAAATACGATCCCGGAAGAACTTAAGATCACCGCTTTGACCGGTGAAAACGATGTGATGGCGGTAAGCCATAAAGAGTATCCGGTATACGGACTTCAGTTCCATCCCGAATCGATACTCACACCCGACGGAAAAACGATTCTCAGCAACTTTCTTAACTTATAAAACGGAGGAAAATTAAATCATGATTAAAGAAGCGATTGCAAAAATAGTAAACAAAGGTGACCTTACATACGATGAAGCATATGCAGTAATGAACGAGATAATGAACGGCGAATCAAGCGCTACGCAGAACGCGGCATTTCTTGCCGCACTCTCAACAAAGAGCGCAAGAGCGGAGACCACGGATGAGATCGCAGGCTGTGCGGCAGCCATGAGAGAGCATGCTACTCCCGTAAAGAGCGATTACGATCTTTTCGAGATAGTGGGAACAGGCGGAGACAACGCACAGAGCTTTAACATCTCAACCACATCTGCTTTAGTTGCCGCAGCAGGCGGAGTGAAAGTGGCTAAGCACGGTAACCGTGCCGCTTCAAGTAAATGCGGTACCGCAGACTGTCTTGAAGCACTGGGAGTCAATATCGATCAGAGCCCCGAGAAGTGTCTTGAACTGCTTGACGAAGTAGGAATGTGCTTCTTCTTTGCACAGAAATATCACACTTCAATGAAGTATGTGGGAGCCATCAGAAAGGAGCTCGGATTCAGAACCGTTTTCAACATTCTCGGCCCCCTTACCAATCCCGGAACTCCCAAGATGCAGCTTCTGGGAGTATATGACGAATATCTTGTGGAGCCTCTTGCACAGGTTCTTGTTAACCTGGGAGTAAAGCGCGGTATGGTAGTATACGGACTTGATAAACTTGATGAGATCTCATTAAGTTCCCCCACAAAGGTATGCGAGATCAAGGACGGATGGTACAAGACTTACGTTATAAAGCCCGAAGACTTCGGATTTGCAACCTGTTCAAAGGATGACCTTAAGGGAGGCTCGCCTGAAGAAAACGCAAAGATAACACGCGAAATTTTAGCAGGTGCAAAGGGACCCAAGCGTGATGCCGTTTTGTTAAATGCAGGTGCATCTTTATATATCGGCGGAAAAGCGGACAGCTTCAAAGCAGGTGTGGAACTTGCGGCTTCCATCATCGATTCGGGCAAGGCAACAGAAACTCTTAACAAGTTCATTGAGGTAAGCAACAGATAATATGACTATTTTGGACGAACTTGCGCTCACCGCAAGAGAACGTGTAAAAAAGGATAAAGAAAAAATCGACGTAAAAGAAATGTGTTCCCTTGCGTTAAAACAGGATTTAAACCCGGGAAGTGCATTTTACGAAGCCATAAAAAAGGAAGGCCTTTCATTCATCTGTGAGATAAAGAAAGCATCCCCTTCAAAAGGCATCATCGATCCCGTATTTGATTACATGTCCATCGCAGACGATTACGAGAAGGCTGAGGCGGATTGTATATCGTGTCTTACCGAGCCAAGCAGGTTTCTTGGTTCCGATGAGATATTTAAAGCGGTTCGCGCTAAAGTTAAAACACCCATGATAAGGAAAGACTTTACGATCGACGAGTATCAGATATATCAGGCAAAAGCCATGGGAGCGAACTGTGTCCTTCTTATCTGTACACTTCTTGACGAGAAGACGCTTTCTTCATACCTTAAGATTTGTGAAGAAATGAATCTTGCGGCACTCACCGAGACCCACGACGAAGAAGAGATAAAGAAAGCCGTGGCCGTAGGCGCCAAGATGATCGGAGTAAACAACCGAAATCTGAAAGACTTTTCGGTTGACTTCGAAAATGCAGCAAGACTGAGAGAACTCATTCCAAAGGATACGTTGTACGTCGCCGAAAGCGGTGTTACGACCCGGGATGACGTAAAGGTTATCAAAAACATCGGTGCGGACGGTGTCCTCATGGGAGAGGCGCTTATGAGAGCTTCCGACAGAGTAAAGACATTAAAAGACTTTAGAAATTATGACTGAGATAAAAATATGCGGACTTTTCAGGGAATGCGATATTGAAGCCGTGAATGACGCGAAGGTTGATTACGCCGGATTTATAATCGATTTTGAGAAAAGTCACAGAAATCTTTCAATTAAAGATGCCACACATTTGCGAAGCCTTCTTGATAAGGAGATCAAAGCGGTGGGTGTTTTTGTAAACAAACCTTCTGAGGAAGTCGTACAAGCGGCTCATGAGATTAGGCTTGATGTGATCCAGCTTCACGGAAACGAAGATGAGGATTATATCCGGAAGGTAAAAGAGCTTTCCGGCCTTACCGTATGGAAGGCGTTCAAGATAAGGAGCGCCGAAGATGTGAAAGTGGCGGTCAAAAGCCCGGCCGATACAATCCTGCTCGATAACGGGTATGGTACCGGTGAAGTGTTCGACTGGTCGGTAGTTACAAAGATCGAAAGAGAGTTCATCCTGGCGGGCGGTTTAAACGAAGAAAACGTAGCGCTTGCGATAAAGACTTTAGATCCCGCGGTTGTTGACATTTCGTCGGGCGCGGAGACGGACAGATTAAAAGACAGCGAAAAGATAAAAGCCTGTGTAAAGGCGGTTAGAAAATGATCATCGGAGGACAAGATGAGTAAAGGAAGATTTGGTATCCACGGCGGACAGTACATACCCGAAACACTTATGAACGCCGTGAACGAACTTGAAGCGGCATACGAACATTACAAGAACGATCCCGAGTTCAACAGGGAACTTAACGATCTTTTTAACGACTATGCGGGAAGACCGTCGAGGCTTTATTACGCCGAGAAGATGACGAAAGATCTCGGCGGAGCGAAGATCTACTTTAAGAGAGAAGACTTAAATCATACGGGAGCGCACAAGATAAACAACGTTCTCGGTCAGGCG
>JAGCTJ010000016.1 GCA_017963665.1 Lachnospiraceae bacterium
ATCTGTGTTCCCTTGTCGGGAGCTTCCGAAATGTATATCTCGGTAGGCATGAACGAACAATACTTTTCGATTACTTCTTTAGCCTTGTAGATGTTGCAGAACTCAAGAACGTCGTCGTTTACGAAAAGTGTGATCTCGGTTCCGACTTTGTCTCTTGTGCCTTCGCTCATGGAAAATTCGGTACCGCCGTCGCATTCCCAGTGAACGGGCTTAGCGCCGTCTTTGTATGAAAGCGTGTCGATATGAACTTCTTTTGCCACCATGAATGCGGAATAGAATCCCAGTCCGAAGTGACCGATGATCTGATCGTCATTGGCTTTGTCTTTATATTTTTCGATAAAATCGGTAGCGCCCGAGAATGCGATCTGGTTAATGTATTCTTCAACTTCATCCTCCGTCATACCGATACCGTTATCTATGAATTTGAGTGTCTTGTCAGTTGAATTGACAATAACATCTATCCTTCCTTTGTAGCCTTCGGGGAAATCATATTCTCCCATCATATTGATCTTTTTAAGCTTTGTGATCGCATCACAGCCGTTGGATATAAGCTCTCTGAAGAATATATCGTGATCGGAATACAACCACTTTTTGATTATGGGAAAAATGTTTTCACTGTTAATTGATAAACTGCCTGTTTTAGCCATTGATAACCCTTCTTTCTTATGGGCCGCAAAGCCCTTATTACCTGTGTACTCTATTAAGTTTACGCACTAAAAAACAAAAGTCAATAAAAAATTAGCACTCATTTATCATGAGTGCTAACGATTGCCTTAAAACCCTTATTTTATGCGCCTTTACGCATTTCTAAAACTTTTATAAACCGCCCACATATTCTTCCGAGAACATGTCGCTGGTTCTCAATCCTTCGTCGGATATGACCTCGATGGATTCGTAAAGCGATTTGTTTAAATTTTTCTTTAAACCGGGAAGATAGCCGTTATAGGTTTCTTCGAACACCTTGTCCTTACGTTCTTTAAGTATGGCCACCTTGTTGGCCTGGGTTTGCTCGATATCAAATGTGCTGACGCACTTGATTATGTGATAGCCGTACTCGGTCTCTACAACCTCCGACACTTCTCCGTTATCAAGGTTAAATGCGGCCTCCTCAAAAGCCTCCGCCATCTCTCCTCTGCCAAAAGAATAGGTTATGGCTTCGCCTTCATTGTATTCTGCTGCAAGTACCTCGAAATCAACGGGTTCTTCCTCATTTACGGCCTTTTCCCTTATTTCGCTTGCAAGTTCGAACGCAGCCTTCTTGGCTCTGTCGGAATACTCCACACGCTTACCGTTACCGTCAAGCGCATAGGTTTTTATGAGTATCTGCTCCACCATTATCGTTCTTGCTTCGTCGTCGCTTATTTCCGGATTGATATCGCGAATGATGTAATCGTAAACCTTTAAAGCCGTCACATATTCTTTGTAGATCGTTTCAACGGTGGAAACCGTGGCACCGGTGTACTCGATCTCCCTTTTCGTAAGAGACCCATAATACTTTTCGGCGCTTTCCTTTATCGCATCGGTTTCTTCCTGCGTAAGTTCTATGCCGTAATCGGCGGCCATAAGGTTCATGACCTTGACCTGTGCGACTTTTGCAAGCACCAGATCTTTTATGCTGTCGGAAAGTTTCTCGCCGTCAAGAGTCTTTTCCCAGATCTCGCTTCCGTAAACGGTTTCATACTCGTTTTGCTGATTTATGAGATAAAGCATCATTTCGGGCATATAACAAGAAAGGGTGTTTATTCTCATAAGCTCCCCTTCTTCAAATTCCGTTGTCAGCACTATCTCCGCTTCCTCGCAAGCCGCAAGCGGCATTACGGTAAAAAGAAAAATAAGCGCCAAGATATTCAGTTTTCGAAATATCTTCTTAAACAAGCAATTCTCCGGTCTTTGTATACCAATGCTCTCCGTTGGTGAGCACGTAATCTTCTTTGTTCTTGACTCTCTTTACAAAGTCTGCCATGGATTCAAGCTTTGTCGGAAAAGCCATTCCTCCGCCGAACACCTCTACGCTGTGAACATCCGATCCGGCCGTTACGGGAAAGTTATGCTCTCTTGCATATGCTATCGCCTTTTGATCGAATTCGGGATTGTTGTGAGATTTTGACTTCGAACTTGAGTGAGTTGCGTTTATCATTTCGCAACCGTCCACATCATCGGGGAAAAGTTCGACTTTCTCGATGTACCATTCCTCTCTGAAAGGATGAGCCTGAATGAGAATTCCTCCTGCCTCGTTGACGGCTTTTCTAAGCTCGCCCACCGATGCGTTCTTTATCTCCTCATGCTCCATAAACCATTCGGGTGTTACCCCGTACATTAAAAATTCGGGACCGTGGTAACCGGCTTCGCATCCCGGGAAAACCTGAAGTCCTATCTTGTCGCCTTCCTCCTTTGCGTGTCTGTATCCCGCAAAATAAAGGTCGACCCATTCTTTCCACGGAAGACTTCTGTCTACACATGTATTTCCGCCCCAGTTGTGATCGGTCACAATGATACCGGTATATCCGGCTTCCTTGTGTGCCCTTGCCATATCTTTACCGGCGGATCTGGCGCATGCGCTGGCTTCACTGGTGTGAAGATGCGTCTCGTAAAGATACGGGTACCTTTCTCTTATTTCTTCTACTGTCACCTTTGACTTCCTCCTTTTGAGTTAGATGGCTACCTCAATGTCGGTTATCTGAGGATGAGTCTCGTAACCCTCTACTTTAACGTCATCTCTGGTGAATTCGTAGAAGTCGTGAATATCGGGATTAAGCCAGAACTTGGGTGCCGGCAGGGGCTCTCTTGAAATAAGCTCCTTAATGGCCGGTATGTGTCTGTCATAAATATGAGCGTCTGCGATAACGTGCACAAACTCTCCCACGTTCATATCACACACCTGCGCAAGCATGTGAACGAGCACGGAATACTGGACAACATTCCAGTTGTTGGCTGCAAGCACATCCTGAGAACGCTGATTTAATATGGCATTTAGAGTAAGCCTGTCTTCTCCCGGGCGCTGAGTAACGTTAAAAGTCATGGAATAAGCGCAAGGATATAACCTCATCTCGCTCAGATCACTGTGAACATATATATTAGTGAGTATTCGGCGCGAAAAAGGATTGTTTTTAAGATCGTAGATGACTCTGTCAACCTGATCCATCATTCCTTCTTTGTAATTGTGCTTTACACTCATCTGGTAGCCGTATGCTTTACCGATGGAGCCGTTTTCATCGGCCCACTCATCCCAGATATGGCTGTGAAGATCTTTTATGTTGTTGGACTTTTGCTGCCATATCCAAAGCATCTCGTCGGTTGCGCTCTTAAGCGCAGTCTTCCTAAGTGTAAGGATAGGAAATTCTTTTCTGAGATCGTAACGGTTAACGACACCGAACTTCTTTATGGTGTAAGCCGGTGTTCCGTCGGGCCAGTGAGGACGAACTTTTTCACCTTCGGTGGATGTTCCGTTCTCAAGAATGTCCTTACACATATCTATAAATACAACATCTGCGTAACTCATATATAAACTCTCGGCGTTATGTAAACCGATTATCCTTTCTTTTTTCTTTTTCCCTTTTTGCCGTCTATCTCGTCGATAATAAAGTTGTCGGGATCCCACTTGTCCGCAAGGGAATTGATCTGGTTTGTAAACTTCGCGAGATCTTTGTTGGCGTGGCCCTGGTTTTTCTGAATGACGGCCATGAGTCTCTGACCTGCGGCAACAAGACGTGCAAAGGCATCGGAAACGATGAATACTTTCTTCTTGCGCTTTTCGGGAGCTGCTTCGTACTCGAACTCTCCGCTCACAAGGTTAAAGATCGTACCCGAGAAGGGAGCCGTTGCGGGTATCTTCATCTCTTTATTTACGTACTCCGTGAAAGCTTCGGCGGCCTGGTCGTCGCCGTGTACCACGAATACGTGCTTGGGCTTTTCTTTAAATGCGGCGAGCCATTCAACAAGACCGTCTTTGTCGGCGTGTCCCGAAAGTCCGGGAAGGGCTGCGATTGCTGCTCTTATGGAAATGGGTTCACCGAAAAGTTTTACTTCCGTCGCGCCGTCGATGATCGCGCGTCCAAGTGTACCCATTGCCTGATAACCTACGAAAAGTATGGTACATTCCGGTCTCCATAGGTTGTGCTTTAAGTGGTGTCTGATACGACCGGCTTCGCACATACCCGATGCGGAAATGATTACCTTGGGTTCTTCGTCAAAGTTTATCGCTCTTGATTCTTCGGATGTGATGGCGAGGTTAAGTCCCGGGAATGTAAGGGGGTTTTCACCCCTGTTTATCATCTCCATCGCTTCTTCGTCGAAACAGTTAAAGAAGTTCTTCTCAAACATCTCTGTCGCGTCAACGGCAAGAGGTGAGTCCACATATACCGGGAAATCGTGATATTTCACCAGTTCTCTTTCTTTAATCTGCTTTATGAAATAAAGGATCTCCTGCGTTCTTCCGACCGCAAAAGAAGGAATTACGAGATTGCCGCCGCCGTCCAAGGTCTCCTGAATGATCTTTGCAAGATCTTCAACGGGATTTATGACTGCCTTTTCATGAAGTCTGTCACCGTAAGTCGATTCCATGATTACATAATCGGCCTTATCGGTATAAGCGGGATCTTTAATGAGCGGCTGGTCTTTGTTACCTATGTCGCCCGAGAAGCAGACGGTTCTGTGAACACCGTCTTCATTTAAGAAAACTTCGATACTTGACGATCCGAGAAGATGTCCGATGTCGGTAAATCTTATCTTAATGCCGTCACATATCTCAACAAGTTCGTCGTAATGAATGGGAACGAGGCACTTGATGGCGTGCTCTGCGTCCTCCATCGTATAGATAGGTTCCGAATCTCCTTCAACAAGTTCGCTTCTTTTCTTTTTACGTGCCTTCCACTCAGCTTCCTGCTGTTGGATATGGGCGCAGTCACGAAGCATTATCGAACAAAGATCTGCGGTTGCGTCCGTTGCATATATCGGACCTCTGAATCCGTTCTTGCAAAGCTTGGGCAGCATACCCGAGTGGTCTACATGAGCATGGGTAAGAAGAACAAAATCGATGTCCGCCTCGTTACAGGGAAGTCCTTTACTTTCGTAGGACATGTTGCCCTGCTCCATACCGTAGTCCACAACGAATCTTTTGCCGCAGGCCTCCACATAGTGACATGATCCCGTAACCTGATGATCCGCTCCGACAAACTGAAGTATCATACGTAACCCTCCTGATTATTGTTTTTATCCGAAAAGATTTACAATAAACATTGATAATACTGCGCAAGCGGCAACTATAACGAGGCTTTGTTCAAAGAAAGCCATTATAAGTGCCACGATGGTTCCCACAACCGCCGCCACAGGATTGGCGGTGCAATAAAAGATTGCCGGGAACGTAAGACTTGCCAGTACCGCATACGGTACATAATATAAAAACGATCTTATAAACCGTGACTTTATCTGCTTGGAAAATAAGGTAAGCGGCAAGGCTCTCGGTATGTATGTGACCAACGCCGTGATGATGACCGCTACGGTGTATCCGAGTATCTTATTCATGACACACCTCCTTAGTATTTATATCGGCATCTTCGTCGATTTTATTATCTTCTTTTATCGGAGCAATCTTGGCCATTATACCGGCGGCGAGTACCGTAGCGATTATCATGGCGAATCCTTCCGTAATGAAGTTAAATATCGGAACATACCTTAAAACACAAGTGATAACGATTGAGATTGCGATGGCGCCCAGTATCGGACGTGACTTTTTTGCCGGCGGAATGATTATGGCAATGAACATGGCATAAAGCGCTATTCCCATGGCATCCGCAAGTCTTTCGGGCAAAATGCTTCCGGTTATCGCTCCGAGCGCCGTTCCCAGCGTCCAGCCAAGTATCGGTGTTGAAATGAGGCCGAACATATAATGTGCCGTAACTTCCTTTTCTCTTGTGGACGCTATCGCGAACACCTCGTCCGTAACAGCGTAGCCGAAAATGAGTTTTTGCCCGATACGTGTTCTTTTTGCCAACTTCTGAGTAAGAGCCAGACTCATAAGCATATATCTTATGTTTATGACAAATACCGAAAGGCCTATTTCAAAAAAAGATGCACCCGCGACCATAAGTCCGGTTCCGGCAAACTGTCCTGCGCTCGTAAGATTTGTGATCGAGATGAGTATCGTCATCCAGATCGGAACGCCGCTTTCTACCGCCCATATTCCAAATGTAAAGGATACCGCCAGGTATCCAACCCCAATCGGTATCCCTTTTTTAAATCCGTCTTTAAACTCTTCAGCCTTTGTAGCCTGTAACATCTGTCTTTTCGTACTCCATAACACTGCTGTAGATCCATTCCAAGAGATCTTCTCTCTTGTACGGCTTCGAGATCACACTGTTGATCACACTTTCCGATGACAGTGAATCATTATTTGAAAAAGCGTTTGCGGTGATCCCGAGTATCGGAATGTCACTGTCGGCTCTGTCGCTGTTTCTTATGATCTTGGCAGCTTCCATACCGTCCATGACCGGCATTATAAGATCGGTCACGATAGCGCAATAATGATGTGGTTTAGAATTCATAAACATCTCACAGGCTTTGCTGCCGTCATCCACCCATGCCACATTAAACCCTGCAGGCTCAAGCTGCGCCCTTGCTATACCTGCGTTGATCTCGTTGTCTTCAACCAGAAGAATATTTCTGCCTGAAGCAAAGTTCTTAATATCTTCGCTTGAAATCATATTACATTCCCCTATTTGTACTGTCCCCTATTTGCAGTTACTTAATAAGTAAATCGATATACTGATATTTTAACCTTTATTCTGTGCTTCTACAAGACTTACGCCGCAATAAATTTCACGAAGTTTCGGCTTTTCGATCTTACCGGTAGGATTTCTGGGAATATCGGCGAAAATGATCTTTCTTGGACGCTTATATCTGGGCATTCCGAGACAGAATTCGTTGATCTCTTCTTCCGTAACGATCATGTTGGGCTTAAGCTCTATGATCGCGGCAGCGATCTCACCCAGTCTTGAGTCGGGAAGACCGATAACTGCCACATCGTGAACCGCATCGTGATTTCTTATAAAGTTCTCGATCTCAACGGGATAAAGGTTCTCACCGCCGCTGATGATAACGTCTTTCTTACGATCGACGAGCATAATGAAACCGTCCTCGTCTTCCACAGCCATATCGCCCGTGTAAAGCCAGCCGTCTTTAAGAACCTCTTCGGTAGCTTTCTTATCGTGATAATAGCATTTCATGACGCCGGGACCCTGCAATATAAGTTCTCCGACATCGCCTTGTTTAACGTCGTTTCCGTTCTCATCTACTATACGGGTCTTCCAGCCGTATCCGGCCTTACCGATGGCACCGACTTTATGGATGTTCTCAACGCCGAGATGAACAGCGCCGGGTCCGATGGATTCGGAAAGACCGTAGTTTGTATCATACTCATGATTCGGGAATATTTCTTTCCACCTCTTTATAAGACTGGGCGGAACGGGCTGTGCACCTATGTGCATAAGTCTCCACTGATCAAGTTTGTAATCTTCGAGTTTGAGCTCGCCTCTGTCGATAGCCTCCAGAATATCCTGAGCCCACGGAACGAGCAGCCAAACGATAGTGCACTGTTCCTGTGAAACGGCATCAAATATATATTTGGGCTTTGTTCCTTTAAGGAGCACTGCTTTTCCGCCCACAAGGAAACTTCCGAACCAGTGCATCTTTGCGCCGGTATGATAAAGAGGCGGGATGCAAAGGAATACGTCGTCCTTTGTCTGACCGTGATGAGCCTGCTCAACCTTGCAGGAATGCATAAGACTTCTGTGCGCATGCAAAATAGCCTTGGGGAAACCTGTTGTCCCCGACGAGAAGTAGATTGCAGCATCATCGTCATCCGTAAGTTTAATGTCGGGTGATACGCTTGAGCAGTTGGCCGTAAGAGAATTGTAATCCTCGGCGAAACTCGGGCAGTTGTCACCTACGTAAAAAAGAAGGCGGTTCTTGGATATTCTCTCATCGATAGCTTCGATACGTCCGATAAACTCGGGTCCGAATACCAAAACATCCACATCCGCAAGTTTGAGACAATATTCGATCTCGTCGGATGCATATCTGAAGTTGAGCGGTACAGCAAGTGCACCGGTCTTCAAAATACCAAAATAGATAGGAAGCCACTCAAGACAGTTCATCAACAAAATGGCAACCTTGTCACCCTTTGTAACACCTCTTGATAAGAGCATGTTTGCGAAACGGTTTGCTTTCTCGTTGAAAACGTTCCAGGTGATCTCTCTTCTGTAGTGAGTAGTGGGGTTGGGCTCGATAAGCTCGTACTCTTTCCACGTAACTCTTCTTACTTCCTTAACTTCGGGATTTATCTCCACAAGACAAACGTCATTGCCGTATTTGGCGGCGTTTTGCTCAAGTATTTCTGTAATAGGCATAGCTTTGTTTCCTTTTCTTTACTTTTCTGCTTTAACGCTTTTATCTAACAAAGTACGATAGTACATTTGCTCTCTTTTGTCAATGACCGTCGCCCTGCTCTTCCACGCCCACAATGCCCTGTTTTAGCGGATTTCTCGGCCTTTCGTACCGCTTCTTAATATTTTCAAAAAAACAATTGACATTCTCCGTTTACCTGTGTTAGTATAACTTGCGTGCGAAACAAAGCACACTGTATGCGCGAGTGGCTCAGCGGTGGAGCACAACCTTGCCAAGGTTGGGGTCGCGGGTTCGATCCCCGTCTCGCGCTCTGAACAAAAAGAGAGGATATCCAATCGGATATCCTCTCTTTTTGTTCAAACGCGAGCCGGGGGGAAGTACATGCGAAGAGGTTCGCAGAACCTCTCGCGGGGACGACCTGCGCGTTTCTACGAGCGGGGCCGGATGGGAGCAAAAGAACACCCCGGAGCTTGCTCACAGGTGTGTTCGATTTGCGAGCAGACGATAGCGCGACAGCGCGACACGAATATTTTGCGTCAGCAAAATATGAGCCCGCTCGCCAAAAAAGAGAATGCCGATCATGACATTATCTTCACTCTTTCAATTATGATCATAACATGGTTTTTTTATAGTTTAGAAGTACCACAGCAGGAACAAAGTGCGATGACAGTTGATATCTTATCATAATTATGATAAATTAATGATAGTAAAACAGCAAATAAGGAGGTATATATGATAGCCATCAGACCCGTCTCAGATTTACGGAATAAATTTACTGATATAGAGAAAGTTGTTAACGGTGGAGAGCCTGTTTTTTTGACTAAAAATGGATATGGTTCTATGGTTGTTTTGAGTATTGATGCGTATTCGCGATTGACGCAAAATGTCGAGCAGGCATTGGACGAAGCTGACGAATATGCTGAGGCGAATACGACCAGATTTACTCACGAAGATGTTTTTGGCAGATTAAGGAGACAGATAAATGAGTGATGTCGAATACTCCTTAAGTTATCTCCCCTTATTCTATGACGATCTGGAATCACATGTAATGTATATTTCGGATGTTCTTTGCAATAGGGAAGCGGCTAATGCGTTGTTAGACGATGTCGAGGCTGCTATATTGGACAGACTGCCTAATGCGGAAGCTTTTGAACCTTTTCATTCAAAGAAGATGCGTAAGTATCCGTATTATCGAATATATGTGAAGAATTATACCATTTACTATGTAGTCATACCGACCGGACCAAAAAAGAAGACTATGGAAGTGCGTCGCATCCTTCATAATCTTCAAGACAGGGACAAATATGTATAAATCTCCACTGATTCAATAACCAAGAAAAAGTAGTGGGGACAAATTGGGGGACAGCCCATGGATAGAGTGCTTTCTCCTTGATTTTACTGGGTTTGCCCCGCTATCCCGACTTCGACCTGCGCGTTTCTACGAGCGGGGCCGGATGAGAGCAAAAGAACACACGGGAGCTTGCTCACAAGTGTGTTCGATTTGCGAGCAGACGATAGCGCGACAGCGCGACACGAATATTTTGCGCAGCAAAATATGAGCCCGCTCGCGCTCGAATTAATTGTAGGGAAGCCTAGATTTAAAAGGCTTCCCTATTTTTTTCGAAAATGTCTTTTATTTGCAATCACATCACATTCAAATTATCTCATAATGACAGCGCCGCTACTATCACATTGATCGTTCCATGCAAAAGCCAGCTGGGAACGATGCTTCCGCCGAATCTTTTCTCATTCATCCAACCCTGGAACCATCCGAATGCTCCGGGAAGCAAAGTCATGACTATGGCTACCGGAATATTGTGTGTTGCAAGGCCAAAAGGAACTCCGTGCATCAAGCCGAACAATACAGCCTGAATGGTATTGCCTGCAACAAATCCGAACTTTTCCGCAAAACGCTTTAACAGGAAGCCTCTGAATACAACTTCCTCGGACAATCCCGTGCGGATAAATCCGTATGCCAAAACAGCCGGGAATGCAATAAATCCTTTGCCCGCGAAATCACTGCCTGCGGTAGTTACGCCTTCCGGAAGGAATCCAAGCACTGCTATGGTTATACCTATATAAAGTCCCGTTGCAGCAACGATCGCGCACAGTGTGACCCAAGGTTTACCCTGATGCTTGATCTTTTTTAGTCCTATCCATTTAAAGAAGTTTTCTTTCTTTCTGCCGAATATCAGCCAAAAGATAAACGGTATCAAAGAAAACAACAATAATTGCACAAGCGCTCCGATAAATTCATTAACAAACATTCCAAACATATTTTTTCTCCTTTACTTATCCCGCAATTGAAGCGACCACGATACCCGCGATTATTATCATTGCGCAAATGAATCGCTTCAATGTGTCTTTTTCTTTAAATATAAACTTTCCCCCCGCGATTGTCACTATACAGCAAACCTGTTTAAGTAACGTCATGACCGTAACCCGTGAATCGGCGTAGCCGTTTGCCATAAACAGGCATCTGTCGGCCACCACAAATAGAATTGAGATAAGCCAGACATACGGGTTTTTAAGTACGGATTTAAAGTTGACCTTCGTCCTTGTGATCAGCACATAGATGCCGTAATAGATCACCATAAAGAGCATGTACCAGAACTGAAGCTGTCCGCTGGATACGTTTCCCGTTCGCATAAGTATCTTATCCAGCATTCCCGATACTGCATTCAAAAAAGTTGAGATAAATGCCAGAATATAAATGAATCCCGCCACATTTTCGCTCTTATCTTCTCTCCCGGACTTCGGTTTGTACTTTAATAAAAGAAGTCCCCCCGCGATCAGAATAAGTGCTATGATCTGATACATTCCCAGCATTTCTTTCAAAACGAAAACGCCCAGGATCATCGCAAACATCATTCTTGAAAGATCTATAACACCGTACAAAGAAACCGGCATCTTCTCAATTGCGTAAAAGCTGCAAAGAAACGCCACAAATATGATAAATGCTTTAAATGCGATAAGCAGCAATTCCTTTGTCGGTACACCGCCCACATGCCCCGATGTGGGAACTGTAAATATAAAAGCCAAAGCGGTATATACAAAAAGCACTTCCACAACACCGTTAAGGGTAAGTGCCTTTTTCTTGGCGATATCACGGACACCCTTTAAGATTCCGTATATCAATACCAAAACGATCCACATGATACTACCTCAAATCTATAAATATATTACGCCAGACTCTTTCTGTAGAAATACTCTGCGTATCCGTCCTCGGCGTTTTCGTAATGTCCCACGCATTCATAGCCGAGTGCTTCGTAAAACTCTTTTCCCTGCCAGTCAAAGGTGTCGAGTCTCACGGTGTTCACACCCATTTTTTTCGCACGCTTTTCCATTTCAAGTATGAGCTGTTTTGCGATGCCTTTTCTTCTGTACTTTTCATCCACGAACAAAGTTGATACGTACAATATCTTAAAAGTCGTAACGCAGGCATCCAGTCCCGCGATAAGTTCGCCGTTCTCTTCCATTCCTATTCTGATGAACCCGTCCATCTTATAGGTTATGTGTTTCTCGTCATATTCTTCAAGTCGTTCTTCTATCTCTTCGACCTGTTCTCCGGTTAAGTCGATTATCTTCATACCTCTTACCTCAAACTATTTACCAAGATATACCGAACCCTCTTCTTTAAGCCATTTCCTTAATGCCTTATGATTCGGTATCACCTTCTCAACCTCCGCCCAAAACCGCGGCGAATGGTTCATCTCTTTTCTGTGACAAAGCTCATGGACCACAACGTAATCTACCACTTCATCGGGCATCATCGCAAGCAGATAATTGAAATTGAGATTTCCTTTCGCGCTGCAACTGCCCCAAACGGTCCTTTGCTTTCGGATTGCGATCCTTCCGTAAGTAACACCCACTATAGGCGCATAGTATGCCACCTTTTCAAGGATCATCTTCCTTGCCTTCTTCGTAAGCGCCTTTCTTTCTTCCTCCGTAAACTCAGGCACCTCATCGCGCTTTGCCTCGCGTTTGCGCACTTTTTCAATATGCTTTTCTATCCAGTCACGTTTAGAAGCAACAAACCCGGCTATCGTCCTGTCGCTCATCCGACGCGGTGCCCTCACTATCAGATTGGCATCCGGATCGATGGTGATGGAAAGCGACCGCCTGTTGCTTCTAATGATCGTATATTCCATTTATGCCTCTCTTCTGCGCTTATAGCATCCGTTTAACATCTCAATATCAACTTTTCCCGTTTTATCAAATGCAGTGGATTCCACAGTGCAGTCACCGTCATATCCGTATTTGCAAAGCTGTACAAAGAAACCTTCGAAGTCAACATGGCCTTTCCCGATGGGCAGCACTTTAAGATTGCTCCAATCCTTTATTCCTCCGCCGTAATCGTTAAGGTGCAGATGCTTTATATGTCCTTCTTTAAACATCCAGTCCCACTCGGGCTCAAAAACTTTCATCGTCTGTCCGTGGAACTCCGCCATTTTTGTGTCGTAGACAAAACTTACATCCGGGAACAGCTTGTATACAACATTCATATCGTACATAGGATCGTGCTCATTGCAGATGACATTTTCGACCATCAAAAGCACTCCTGCCTGTTCTGCCATTTCTTTAAATATGCCGAATCTTTCCGCGTTTCGCTCGATATTCTTATCGGACACGATACCGTTCCAAAGATGAAATACCATACGATCAGCACCGACGCCTTTCGCTATCTTTAAGTTAAGTTCAAATTCTTCGATCGCCGCCTTAACGCTTGCTTCGTCCTCTTTGGGGCTCATTTCTTCGTAATGGTACCCCGCGTCATCAAACCATGCTCTCGCACCCGCAAGTTTTTCCGAAAGTGCCTTCTCGCAGTGCACTACCGGAATGTTAAGATCGAAGCCTTTGAGCGTTTCTATCATCTCATCGACTTCCGGATACCATGTATCGTAAACAAGAAGTTCAAACCCGTCGCAATCAAGCTTAGGCGCGAACTTTTCAAGCAATCTGTAATCTCTGTTGTTTGGTCTTCCTATCAAAGCGCCTGTCGAACACAATACATTTTTCATCGTCTCTCTCCCAAAGTACATTTCTATTTGATGTTTCCCGTTGTTTTATGGATTATAACACGGACACACGAAAAAGGACACCTGTAAAGGTGCCCTTTTACAATGCCAAAAGACCGTACGCGTTACGAAGAAACAGTTAGCCCTTGCTAACTGCGAATGTTAGCACTTAGGATTTATAAAGTCAAGCACTTCCATCTGAGTGTTTACGTGATCGAATTCATCCAGAGGCGGGCACGGTATGTGAGGTTCAAACATCCCTTCAAAAAACCAGGTGCACTGAAGCGGATGCATTCCCGCATCCTTTGCGGCAAACAGTTCTTTCGATCCGCCGTCACCCACATACAGACATTCCTCCGCTTTGACGCCGAGCCTTTCCGTCATACGTTTAAACATCTCGGGATCCGGTTTCAATATGCCCTGTTCAAACGATATAAGTGCCACATCGAAATATGGGTACAAAGAACACGCTTTGATAAAATCCCGTTCGTCGGAGAAGGTGTTTGTTATAAGACCAATCTTTATCCCACGCTCTTTAAGAGCCTTAAGAAGGTTTATCGATTCTTCGGGTATGGCGGAAAATGTATCGTTTAACGCTTCGATCCTTTTTCTTGCCGCCAGTTCCACAAGTTCCTCCGAATATACCCCGAGACGTTTTAATACCACCTCAAGACCTTCTTTGATCGTATACTTTCCGGTACTTCTCTCATCTTCGATAGAATGCCATTCTTTCCTGAACACCTTGGGATCGACTCCCACATCCTCCGCAATGTTTTCTCCGAAGTATGTTTTCCCCGTAAAGAGAGTCACCAACGTCTCAAACATATCAAAAATAACCGCTTTTACCATCTCATCCTCCTTATATACGTTCTCTCTTTATACCTTATCGAGTGCCGCGTGAAGAGCGTTAAGCACCCGCTTTTTGTCTGTACTCCACATGGGAGCAATAAGAGTTTTTTTATCTCCGTCGCCTGTCATGCGATGAATTATCATATCTTTTGGAAGAATATCGATGCAGTCTTTTATCAAAGAAACATACTCTTCCATGCTCATGCATTCAAAGAGGCCGGCGTTGTAGTCTTTTTCGAGATCCGTTCCTCTTATCACATGAAGAAGCTGAAGTTTTATTCCCGTCGCGCCGCTTTTTGCAACATACCCGACGGTCTTTAACATATCTTCTTTCGTTTCGCCGGGAAGCCCCAAAATGACGTGGGTGATGACCTCTGCTCCGATATCCTTAAGTTTCTTCACCGCCTCATCATATACGTTTAAAGAATACCCGCGACGAATGTAGCGTGCGGTTTCTTCGTTTATCGTCTGAAGCCCCAGTTCGACCCATACCGGTTTTATCCTGTTAAGGCGTTCTATAAGAGAAAGCACTTCGTCCCGGAGACAATCGGGTCTCGTAGCTATGGAAAGACCAACTATCTTTGGATGATCCATGGCTTCTTTATACAGTTGCTCCAATCTCTCCACAGGCGCGTATGTATTGGTAAAAGCCTGAAAATACGCGATGAATTTGGTGGGATTCTTGGCTTTCACCCGGTTTATGCCCGCCTCGATCTGCCGGGTAACGGACATCTCGGACGTCGGTGCAAAGTCTCCCGATCCCATTCCCGAGCAAAAGATGCATCCTCTCGTATCAAGCGTTCCGTCTCTGTTGGGGCACGTAAATCCGCCGTTTATCGATACCTTATAGACCTTCTCGCCGTATTTTTGTTTTAGATAATCGTTTACGGTTATATAGTCTGACATACAAATAATAATATATCAAAAAACCTGCATTTATAAGTACCTTTTTCTTTCTCCGGCTCTGCATTTTGGTGCTAATAAATTGATAACACCCGTTGCAATATAATTACTTTAGTACTAAGATTATGTCACAATGTTTTCGTATGTTCATTGCAAGGAGGCACGTATGAAGAACATAAATTCACATATATCGTCGTTGTTCTCGAGTTTAAACACCGGCAATACGATGTTTGGTTCCTTTAATCTCGGAGACTATGCGTCGATCAAAAACGGAAGCTACGGAAAGCTCCTTAAAGCACATTATGCGGACGAAAAGAAAGCAGCTTCGGAAAGTGCCAAGACCACTACCGCAAAAAGCAATGTTACTTCCAAGAAGGACAACACTCCTTTATCGGATGTTAAGAAAAGTGCCGATGCTTTAAAGACTGCTGCGGAAGCATTCAAAAAAGAAGATCTTTTCGCAAAGAAAGACGGCGAATACGATAAAGAAAAGATACTCGGTGCCGTTAAAGATTTTGCGGGCAAATACAATTCCGTTTTGGATAAAACCTCAAAGGTAAATTCAAAGGACGTTGCAACGAGCACGAAGTTCATGACTTCGATGACCGATACGATGTCAAAGGCTCTTTCAAAAGTCGGTGTGAATGTCGGAACCGACGGAAAGCTTACCGTTGACGAAGAAGCCTTCAAGAAAGCTGACATGAACAGTGTTAAGTCACTCTTCGCGGAAAACATCTCCTACGGCTCGCAGATGGCCGACAAAGCTTCCGAGATATCCAAAGATGCCGTTATGAACTCAAATCTCTATACGCAGGATGCTGCGGTATCAAATACCATGACGGGATTGTTCGACAAACTTATCTAGATCAAATACAAAGAAGCGGATGAAATCATCCGCTTCTTTTTTATACTCTTAATGAATTTCCGTTTTCGTGTTCCATACGCCACTTTATGCAGCGCTTAAGATAATATTCGTATTCGGGTGACTTGCAGATTCCCTTGTCTTCCACATCCGATATCTTTGCAACATCCATTCCGTTGCAGGCCGTAGTCTTCATAACGATGTTAAGAGGCGATACCGAAGTGTCGTTTGCTATATATGTTCCAATACCGAATGCGACCTTTGCACGGTCTTTGAAATGTCTGTAAATCTTTGTTGTACGCTCAAAATCAAGACTGTCGCTGAAAAGAAGCGTCTTGGTGAGAGGATCGATACCGAGATCTTTGTAATGCGCGATCATCTTCTCTCCCCACTCAAAGGGATCTCCGCTGTCATGACGAACTCCGCTGAAGAGCGTTGCGTAAGTAAGCTGGAAGTCCTTTAAGAAGCAATCCGTAGTGATACAGTCCGTAAGTGCGATACCGTTGAGCACGCCGTATTCTCTTACCCATGCATCAAGCGCGTACCAGTTTGAATATGCCGGATTGTGCTTGTGATTTCCCTGTCCGACACACATGATCCATTCGTGAGCCATTGTTCCGACAGCCACAAGACCGAATTTCTTGGCGAGATATACGTTTGATGTTCCGATGAATGTGGATTCCGCGAACTTCTCGGTGGAAAGTCTCTTAACCGCGATCTCCTGTGCCTCTGCCGATAACCTGCGGCGAAGTCCGAACTCGCTGAAAGGTCCGAGGGAAAAGGTTCCGTTCTTTAAGCCCTCAACTTTTGCGTCAAGACGTTCCTTAAAGCTTTCAAGAAGCTTGTCGTAATCGTTTCCGAGTCTGAAATAAACTTCGTTTATTATAGCCAAAGTCGGGATCTCGTACATGGAAGTGTTGAGCCACGTTCCCGCCGTCTCGACCGTAAGGCCGCAGGGGGCATCCGTGCCAAAAGAAAAATCTTCGAATCTGGGCTTCCAGAGTCTTAAGAAGTCCACATATGAGCCCTTGATCCATTTAATGTTGTTAAGATACTCGAGTTCCTCTTCCTTAAATCTGAGCTCACAATATAGTTTGATCTGACGCTTTATCTCTTCCACCATTTCGGGTGTGAAGTGAACGAATTCGTTTCTGCACTTAAAAGTCCAGGTTGTCTTGTAATCACTGAACTGGTGATATATTACCTGTCCCATGGAAAATTTGTAAGCGTCGGTCTCAAGTAAACTTGTAATTATTCTTTCCACTTTTTTATCCTTTCATACCGCCATAACCGTTATACCGAAGTATCAACAGTAATGATAACACAAATGCGCCAATTTTCAATCGCGGCAATAAATCTCTTGACGTGAATTGCCCTGTTTTTTATAGTGAGAGTAAGGTTTGAAACGGTTTACATGTATCGGAGGTTAAGGTGAAATACAACAAATATATGTACAAGTCAGGCGATCTTATGGTCAAGCCCGTCGACGAAAGCGATGTATGGAACTGTAAGTGGGATGTTTTCCTGCTTAAAGACAGTGATCGGGAGCGGATCGGCTGGGTTTCCTTCGAAGGGCCCAAAGAACACGGGACAATAC
>JAGCTJ010000135.1 GCA_017963665.1 Lachnospiraceae bacterium
AAAGACAGAACATGGGGAATGTGTTTCTTGTCTCGTTAACTACCGATGTTCTCGACGTAGCATAGTCCCATCCGTAAACATTTGCGTAATATGCGTTCTGGCCGTTTCTGCCGTTATTAAAATTAATGATGGCGCCGCCGCTTTCAGGCAATACGATAAACCCTTCGTCTTCCGTGCTTCCTGCACCGAAATAAGGAAGGAGCTCAATATTTGTAATGGGATAATCGGGCTTATACTCGATCTTTTCGAGAGGAACGGAAACAACAAGATCACGTCCCACAAGCTTATATTCTACCGTTACATTGAACAAAGGAATGTCTTCGGACCTCTTTGTCGTATAACGTGCAAGGTGCTTCTGGTATTGCTCTTCGGTATATCCGGCATCCCAGAAATACTTTTCTATCGTAGCCTTTAAATGCTGTGCAACACCGTCACGAAGAATATAAAGCTTCATGTTTGCAAGATCGGGATAACTTGCGAGAAGTTCTTCTTTGTTATCCTGAGCCCTGAGCTTATTGATATCTGTCTTTCTGTAATATTCCTTAACCTGCTTTGCAGCCTTCTTTTCCATGTTTTTGGTAATGGCATTAAAGTCTTTCTCAGGCAAAGCAAGAGGGATCTTAAATTCTTTTTCAGTATTACCGATAGTGTAATTTACAACTATGGAATCTTTATTCTCTTCGATGTCAAAGATACCTTTTTCAATACTGTAAGCACAGTTATTGTATGTGGTCATGATACCGTTGACATTACCGTAAGTGATATAAAGCGTTGATTTGAGGTTCGACTATTTATCGATGGTGGGAGCAAGGGGATCCGAGTCCGCATTTGCGGGATTGGATTCCCAAACAGTCCCCGTTGCCTTATCGGTAACGGAAAAACGTGTGGTCTCACGGTCCATCGTGAAGATAAGATCGTCATTTTCAATGACGGCCTTGCCTTCTCCTACCGAACCTCCTCTGATATCTATCTCGACCGGCGGAAGTTCTTCGGGCTGGATCATATACACAAGCAAGATAATGATTCCGAGCACCGCGATCGGAATGATGATATTAAGTATTGTTTTTATCCAGGAATTCTTTTCTTCCACGATATCCTCCTCTTTATAAGCGGTTTGACCGCTTACGATTACTCTGCTAACACGCCGCTTGACCGATATATCTCTTTAGGGAGCAGATCTTTATATATCCGTTTCGTGCCGTATTATGTTTATGGCATTTTAATATAGTCTGAAGATGACCTCTTTATAAAGCGAATAGAAAAATGCTCCGGCGTCACTGATCAAACTGAAGAACAGTAACAGCAGGAAGATCACTACTGCCATACCGAGTATGGTAAACAAAACGCAAAGCATCGTCTTTCCGATCGAATATGCATGAACCATCATGACGGCCGAAATGAAAAGCAATGCGGACCATACTATTGAAAAATCATGGAAGAAATAGTTAAATGTGTCCTCTTCTTCAGCAAGGAAATTACTGAAGATGGTATTGGGGATTACAATAAGGGGATAAGGAGTCATCGCATATGCGGATGCGATCCAGACGTCCTTAAGTGTTCCTTTTCCGTCAAAGAGCGTCGTAAGAGCCCAATTGGTTACCACAAAGATGATGAAAGGAAGGAGTATTCCAAGCATCTCAATGAGGAAATTCGCACGTTCAAGATTTACTTTAATGAACTGGAAAGTCGTAAATTCAAGTCTGAACACGCTGGTGAGAAGCGAAAGAATCAAGATAAAGTTCGCTGCCGCAAGGCTTCCTCTCTTCTCATGAGTCAGATCCCAGAAACCGTCGAAGGGATGCACGATAACATAAAGTGCATAGCGAAGGCTCTTAAAGAATCTGTCATATGCGGCTCTGTTTGTAAATACGTCAATTATTTTTCTTGCTGCCGTTTTCAAATGCCTTCACCTCCCATCTGACTCTCTTGATCCTGCCGATCAGAAGCGGTACAACAAGTACCAGTACTATTACAATGAATATCGTTACTATGTGATCTTCAACCCATTGTTTTCGGTATAGCTGGAAAGCATCGCCGTAATTCTTGTCCGAGTATTTGATCTTGAAATAATTCATTGCTTCTTCGTATTTGTTCTGTCTGAGAAGCGCACGTCCGATACCTTTGTACGCCAGCTCGTTATTACCGTTGAGCATGAGCACTTCTTTCCACTCTTCGGCCGATTCGTCGTAACGACCTTGCTGGTATTCATAGATCGCGGCGAATATCTTCTTTCCGTAATATGTGGGAGTAAATACGGTCAACTGTGCATCCTGCGAATCAAGGACCAGAAGATCCTGTCCCATGTGTTCGATCGCGGTGGGCATTCTGAAATAACCGTCTTTGTTTCCGTTACCGCCGAAGCAGCAAAGGATGTTACCCTGATCGTCATAGCCGAAGATCCTTCCTCTTGTACGATCGAGCGCAAAATACGTACCGTTGTCGAGTGCCGTTATGTCAACCATTTTGGAAGCACCGGTATAAACACCGAGATTTGCCCAGTCAACGTCACCGATAACATACCAGTCACCGTTCTGGATAAGAATGTCTTTTCCGAGTGAATTAAGACTTCTTATGGGATTGACTCCGCCGCCACCGAGGGAACCATCATCGAAGTTTGTAGTTGTTACAAACA
>JAGCTJ010000136.1 GCA_017963665.1 Lachnospiraceae bacterium
AGGGTGACAACCTTTCCTGCCTTTAAGGATTCATCGAGACATGCTGCATTTTCGGGTTCAACACCGTATACTTTGATCTTCGGATTTAAGAGTTTTGCAAGCGTCGAAACACCGGTGGCAAGTCCGCCGCCGCCTACGGGAACCAAAATGATATCTACAAGCGGAAGTTCTTTAATGATCTCCATGGCGATCGTTCCCTGACCGGTTGCGACACCGAGATCGTTGAAAGGATGAATGAAAGTATAACCCTTTTCTTTTGCAAGTTCATAAGCCTTATTGCATGCCTCATCATATACGTCTCCGTAAAGAACTACTTCGGCACCGTATGACTTTGTCCTGTTAACTTTTATAAGAGGAGTTGTGGTAGGCATTACGATGGTAGCCTTTACACCGTAGCATTTAGCCGCATAAGCAACACCCTGTGCATGGTTTCCTGCGGAAGCGGTAATGATACCTTTTTTACGCTCGTCCTCGGAAAGAGTGGACATCTTATAATATGCTCCTCTAACCTTATATGCACCCGTAAACTGCATGTTCTCGGGCTTTAAATATACTTTGTTTCCCGTCTGATTGCTCAGATAATCACTGAAAACAAGTTTCGTGTCAAGGGTGACTTCCTTAACTTTCTCGGAAGCCGCTTCAAAACTTTCAAGAGTTAAATCTTCCATTTCCGCTGTGCCTTTCTTCTTTTAATTATCGTTATCCGTTACAAACAATGCATTCATAAAATCGTCGGATGAAAATCTTTGAAGATCTTCCATACCCTCTCCGACTCCGATAAACTTAACCGGTATATGCAGTTCCGAAGAAACCGCAATCGCAATACCGCCTTTTGCGGTGCCGTCCATCTTTGTAAGAACTATACCCGTAAGATCGGTTACTTCGTTGAACTCTTTTGCCTGATTGAGTGCATTCTGACCTGTCGTAGCGTCCAGAACTACCCAGGTTTCTCTTACCGCATCGGGATATTCTCTGTCGATGACTCGATTCATCTTGCGAAGTTCTTCCATAAGGTTCTTCTTATTGTGAAGTCTTCCCGCAGTATCGAGTATCAAAACATCCACATTTCTTGCTTTGGCAGCGTTTACCGCGTCAAATACCACGCTTGCGGGATCGGTTCCTTCTTTAGAGGAAATGATCGGAACATCCGCTCTTTTTGCCCACTCTTCAAGCTGTGCGTTTGCTGCGGCTCTGAAAGTATCACATGCAGCCACAAGAGTCTTCTTATGTTCGTTATGATAAATACCGGCGATCTTTCCGACAGTGGTCGTCTTTCCGACACCGTTAACGCCCACTACCATAATAACGCTCTTTTTGTTTTCGTAATCGTACATATCTTCCGTAGACGTCAATCTGTTTCTTATGTCTTCATACAAAAGATTTTTAAGTTCTCCCGGTATCTTGGCTCTGTTCTCTTTAACCGACTTTTTGAGGGATTCAATGATGCCTTCGGTAGTATTCACTCCCACATCACCCATTATGAGAACTTCTTCAAGTTCCTCATAAAGATCGTCGTTTATCTTCTCGTGTCCCAAAAACACGGCGTCGATATCCGATGCAAACCCATCTCTGGACTTTTTAAGTCCCATTTTCAGTCGTTCAAAGAAGCCGGGATTTCTTTCTTCTTCCATAACTGTCCTTAATCATCAAGCTCTTTGTCAATAAGATTAACGCTTACAAGCGCCGATACACCCTTCTCCTGCATCGTGATACCGTACAATCGGTCGCACTTCGACATAGTTCCTCTACGGTGGGTGATGACAATGAACTGAGTATGCTTTGTAAGTTTATTGAGATATTTGGCAAAACGATCGACGTTACTTTCGTCAAGCGCCGCCTCGATCTCGTCAAGTAAAGCAAAGGGCGAAGGCTTAAGGTTCTGGATCGCAAACAATAAAGCGATAGCAGTAAGCGCCTTCTCACCACCGGAAAGCTGCATCATGTTCTGAAGTTTCTTTCCGGGGGGCTGAGCAATGATACGGATGCCCGCCTCAAGGATATCTTCATCCTCGATAAGTTCAAGAGTTCCTTTACCGCCGCCGAACAATTCTTTGAATACTTTGTCGAACTCGTTGTTGATGTCCTTAAAGCTTTCGGTGAACTGTTTACGCATTGCTTCGTCAAGTTCTGCGATAATACCCTTTAATGTCTCGGTTGCTTCAATGAGGTCATCGTGCTGGGTCTTAAGGAAGGTATAACGTTCCATGAGATTTTTATAATCTTCAATGGCATTTACATTGACGTCACCCAGCTTCTTTATCTCTTCTTTAACCTTCGTGATCTGTTTCTTCATCGAAGGAAGTTCTTTCATATCCTCGTTACGAAGCGATTTTGCATCGACTAAAGTGATCTCGTACTCCTCCCACATGTAATTGATCTGAGCTTCGATAGACTCGTTATACTTTTCTTTCTGCGTATTGAGTCTGTAGATCTCTTTATCAAGCGAAGTGATGCGCGAAGAAAGTTCTTCTCTGTCCGTAAAGAAATGCTTCTGCTTCAAAGTAAGATCGTCCCTTGTCTTAACGTTCTCGTTAAGCTCGGTCTGAGTCTTGGTCTGAGTTGTATGTCCCTGTGCGATGGTCTTCTCGATCTCGGCAATGTTGTTTTCTTTTAAGGAGATATTGTCATTGCCTTCCTTGATCTTATCCTTAACTTCGTTGGCATCGATCTCAAAACGTTTGATCTCGTCTTCGATACGCTGAAGATTCTGATTAACGAAATCCTGCTTCTGGTAACATTTGTTGACTTCAAGTTCCCAGGCTGCAACATCTTTTGCGTATCCCGCTTCTTTATCATGAGTTGCATCAAGTTCTTCCTGGAACTTCGCGATGTCTTCCGTTACTGTTTTTTCAGTCTTCTCGGATTCGGTAAGTTCATTCAATATATCCGACTTGTTGGAATCGATATCTTTAAGCTGAGTAGCGATCTCGACTTCTTCGTTTTTAAGATCGTGAGAACCTTTGATAGTCTCGTTCTTCTTTTCCTGAGCGGCTATAACGTTAAGCTTTGCCGTGTTCTGCTCAATGTATTTCTTTTGGATCTTAACCTTAAAGTCCTCAATCTCCATACGCATGCGATTACGTTTGGTCTTTAAAGCTTCGATCTCATCAACCAAAGTGTCGATGAGTTTAAGCGAATCTTTGATTTTTTGGTTAAGCTCGTCAATCTCTCTTCTGCGTCCGAGAAAATTGGAATTATTCTTAAAGGAACCGCCCGAAATGGAGCCGCCCGGAGCGAGCTGTTCACCTTCGATCGTAACGATCCACATGCTGAATTTATATTTTCTGGCAATCTTAAGTGCATTGTCGATGGTATCGACAACAAGTATCCTTCCAAGAAGCGTAGCGGCTACATCGTCGTATTTCTTATCAACTTTTACAAGATCCTTGGCAAGACCTATTGCGCCTTCTTCTTTAAGCGCTTCGGGATTCTTAAATGTCTGCGGATCTTTTATTGTTGTAAGAGGCAAAAATGTTGCACGACCGAAACTGTTCTTTTTAAGATATTCAACCATCTTCTTGGCTGTCTGTTCATCTTCGGTAACGATGTTCTGAGCATTTCCGCCAAGAGCGATTTCTATTGCCGTCTCATACTTTTTGTCAACGGTAAAGATATCGGCAACAACACCGATAATGCCTTTATCCTTGTTTTTAAGTTCCATTACCTTACGAACGCTGTTTCCGTAACCTTCGTATCGTTCGGTAAGTGCAGAAAGCGCATCAAGTTTTGATTTATCCTGATGATAAAGAACCTGCGCATCTCTTAAATCTTTGTCTTTGCCCGCAAGCTGTTCTCTTATGGCTTCAACACTTTCTTCCTGATTAAGCAAAGAATCGTTCATTTCTTCGATCTCTTTATCGATCTTTGAACATTCTTCCTGTAACTTAACGATCTCTTCGTCCTGCTTCTCCTCATTGGACTTGGCTTCAACAAGCTTGGATGTAAGTTCCGCACGACGGATGAGTATCTGCTCCTTCATCGTGTCGTATCTTCCGATCTGAGTCTTGATGGTGGCACGTCTGTTAAGTTCGTTGATGATCGTATTCTTGCCGTTTTCGATCTTTTCATCGAGATCTTTTATCTTGTCGCGCACTTCATTGAGCAGCTTAACGGCCTCCGATTTTGATTCGTTAAGAGACTTCATCTGCTCGTCGTTTGCTTTCTTTTCTTCACTTACACCGTCAAGATCTTCCTGTCTTTTTGCGATATCTCTCTCGATCGATTTAAGACGGTCGTTGTGAGCGCTCTCGCTTACTCTGATGGAGTTGATCTGTTCGCGAAGAACGAGTATCTCGCCTTCGAGTTTTTCGCGTAAAATACCCGAATCGGAAAGTCTCGTCTTTGCTTCGTCTATTTTTTCGTTAAGACCCTGGAGTGTTTCTTCTATTTCGGCATATTCTTCTTTGATATGCTCGTACTTTGAATTTGTCTCGTCAAATTCTTCGGTCGCTGTGGTGAGTTTTTCCTCCACAGACTCAAGCTGACCTTTTAAACGATCGTTTTCAAGAAGGAATACGTTTACATCCAAAGACTTCAGTTCTTCCTTCTTTTTAAGATATACTTTAGCCACTTCGGCCTGCTTCTCCAAGGGACCGACCTGCTTTTCAAGTTCTGAAAGGATGTCCTTTACACGAACAAGGTTTCCTTCTTCCGATTCAAGCTTCTTAACGGAAGCATCTTTTCTCTTCTTAAACTTAACGATACCTGCCGCTTCATCGAAAAGTTCACGACGCTCTTCCGGACGACCGCTCAGAATCTTATCAATCTGACCCTGTCCGATGATGGAATAGCCTTCTTTACCGATACCGGTATCGTAAAACAGTTCGTTTACATCCTTTAATCTGCAAACGGTTCCGTTCAGGAGATATTCGCTCTCGCCGGAACGGTAAAGTCTTCTCGTTACGGTGACTTCATCGTAATCAAGGGGTAAAACATGATCGGAGTTATCAAGGGTAATGGCAACGGAAGCATAACTTAACGGCTTTCTCATCTCTGTTCCCGAGAAGATGACATCCTGCATCGATGCACCTCGAAGCTGCTTGATACGTTGCTCGCCAAGCACCCATCTTACGGCATCGGCAACGTTACTTTTACCGGAACCGTTGGGGCCTACTATACCCGTAATACCGTTTTCAAACTTAAAATCTATTTTATTTGCGAAGGATTTAAATCCGTGTACTTCAATACTTTTTAAATACATTAATTGCCTATCCTATCTTTAAGTATCTTTATGGCTGTGGAAGCCGCAGTCTGCTGCGCAAGCTTCTTGGACTTGCCTTCCGCAGTGGCAAGCACTTCTCCCGAGAGATTTACACTTACCGAGAATGTCTTGTTATGTTCGGGACCGGATTCACTTATAAGCTCGTAAGTAAGGGACTTATCGTTAAAGTGTTTCTGAACCAATTCCTGAAGATAAGACTTGGAATCGACAAAAAGTTCATTTTCTTTCAGCACATGCAAAACATGGTTGTAAACATACTTCTTTGCTTCGTCGAGTCCGCCGTCCAGGTAGATGGCTCCAAGCACGGATTCGGTAATGTCACAGAGAACGGAATCTCTTTCACGACCGCCGCCCAGCGCTTCGCCTTTGCCCATGAATATGGCTTTTCCAAGTTCCATGCGTTTTGCACATATTGCAAGACTGGGCTCACATACAAGTGAAGCACGTTTCTTGGAAAGTCCACCTTCGGGAACCTTGGGATATTCGTCGTAAAGATACTCGCTTGTTATAAGTTCCAGTACGGCGTCTCCCAAAAATTCGAGGCGTTCATAATCGGCTCTTCTGTTGATCTTCATCTCGTTTGTATAGGAGGAATGAGTCAGTGCCTCAAGCAGATACTCTTCGTTTTTAAAGACATACCCTATCTTTTCCTGTACAAATGCTATAGTTTCTTCTTTGTCCATATATACATTCCTAAGGGCGGGACCAAATCCCGCCCTTAAAATCAACTGTTAATACACTCCCTGATCTTTGAAATGGCATCGGCTACCGTAACGATATCCGCAAGTTCTTCTTCCTCGAGTTTAACATTAAAGGCTTCTTCCATTCCCATTACGATCTGCAAAAGATCCAAGGAATCGGCGCCGAGATCATCGGCAAAAGTCGTCTCGGGTGTGATCTCTCTGGGATCTACGTTAAGTACTTCCGAAACGATCTTTCTAAGCATTTCAAGTTCCATTACCGTGTTACTCCTTAATCGGCAGGATTTAATTGATCTTTGATCTTGCCGTTAATATCCTGCTCCATGAATGTGATGACCTGAAGCACGGAATTTTTGACTTCAACCGACTTTGAACTGCCGTGAGTCTTGATCACGAGGCCGTTGAGTCCCAAAAGAGGAGCTCCGCCGTAATCTTCAAGAGAAAATCCCTTAAGCGTTTTCTTCAAAGGCTTTTTGATAAGAAGAGCGCCTATCTTGCTTAAGAAAGTGGAAAGAAGACCTTCTTTAATGATATCGATAAGTGCGCCGGCAACGCCTTCATACATCTTCAAGATAACGTTACCCGTAAAAGCTTCGCAAACAATGACGTCCGCATCTCCTTCGGGAATGTCTCTCGCTTCGATACTGCCGACAAAGTTAATGTCCGGACAGGATTTCAAAAGCGGAAACGTTTCTTTTACAAGAGCATTGCCCTTTTCTTCCTCGGCTCCGATATTTACTATCGCAACCTTGGGATTTTTAACACCCATAACGTTTTCCATATATATCGAACCCATCTTTGCAAACTGTACAAGATGAGAACTTCTGGCATCTACATTGGCACCGCAATCTATAAGTAGCGCAACACCTTTCTTTGTGGGAATGAGGGGAGCAAGGGGAGGTCTTTCCACACCCTTTATCCTTCCGACGATAACCTGACCGCCTGCCAAAACGGCTCCTGAACTGCCCGCGGAAAGGAACGCATCGCACTTCTTCTCTTTTACAAGTTCAAGACCTTTTACTATCGAAGAATCTTTCTTTTTACGTATGGCAAGAACCGGTGGCTCGTTGGGATCTATAACCTCTTCGGCATTTACTATCTCAACCCGACTCTTATCATAAGTATATTTTGATAACTCGGCAGTTATCGCAGCCTCCTGACCGGTGAAAACGACTTTTACCTTGTCATTTTCATTTACTGCCGCAATAGCACCCTTAACGATCTCCAAGGGGGCATTGTCGCCGCCCATTGCGTCGACGCACACCGTGACTGTTTCAGACATTTATTTATACTCTCCCAAATATAAACTGACACCCCGGAATACCTCGTGCGGATAGCGTAAATCCCACACTTATCCCAAGTTAAAGTCGTACTTTTATAATATACTTTGAAAAAGAAAAAAATACAAGAAAAAAAGAACTCCCAAAGAGTTCTTTTTTGTGATCACAAAATTATTTTACTTCCAAATTAATCTACGGAAACGATTTCCTTTTTATTGTAAGAACCGCAAGCCTTGCAAACGCGATGAGGTACCATTAAAGCACCGCACTTGGAACATTTTACAAGAGTGGGAGCACTCATTTTCCAGTTTGCACGTCTCTTATCTCTTCTACCCTTGGAAGATTTATTCTTGGGACAAATAGACATCTCTACACCTCCTTATTATGCGCGTTAAAAATATCTTGTATCGCTGCCATTCTGGGATCCGGTACGAAGGTATCGCAGCCGCAGTCACCTTCATTACGATTTCTGCCACATACGGGACACAGTCCCTTGCAGTCGTCCTTACACAGAACCTTCATTGGCAGACCCATTGTCAACTCATTGTGAATTAAAAGATCGCTGTCAAGTTCGTAGCCGTTCATAAATGCTTCGGCTTCTTCTTCGCTTTCTTCGTATACGGTGGGCTCATCAAGTACGAACTCACTGTCAACATCGACTTTACAGATCACATCGCTTAAGCATCGATCGCAGGGCATCACAACCTTGCTTTCGCCTTTAACAACGATCTTTACCCTGTCGTCTTTGTTGTTCGTGATATCAAATTTGTAAATACCGCTTTCTTTTACGGGATACTTTGTATATCCCACATCGACAATTTCGACATCGGGTTCAACATCGATAATGTCAGATTTCTCGGTATTCTTGAAATAGTCCGTCAGATTGATAAGCAAACTTCCACTCCTATCCACACTTTATGGATTATACAAAGGGCGGTTTCTTTTGTCAACAGATTTTTACGTTAACTTAAAGCCATATATCAGTTTAACTGACATTGCACAGCCGTAAGGGCTACACCGCCTACGATATCCTCCCATGAACATCCTCTGGAAAGATCGTTTACGGGCTTTGCGATACCCTGAAGCATCGGGCCGTATGCCTGTGCCTTACCAAGTCTTTGAACCAGCTTGTATCCGATATTTCCCGCATCAAGGTTCGGGAAGATCAAAACGTTTGCATGTCCTGCCACTTCGGAACCCGGCGCCTTTGATTTTGCTACCTGAGGAACCAGGGCTGCGTCGGTCTGAAGCTCTCCGTCGATGGTAAGCCCGGGATACTGTTCGTGAGCAATGTTGGTTGCCTCAACGACTTTATCTACAAGCGCATGCTTTGCACTTCCTTTTGTGGAGTGTGAAAGCATTGCGATTATGGGCTTTGCACCGACAAGCGTCTTAAAACTCTTGGCACTGGTATCGGCTATTGCCGCAAGTTCTTCCGCTGTGGGATCCTGATTAAGACCGCAGTCCGCAAATAAGAAAGTACCGTGCTCTCCCATCTCGCAATCCGGTACATCAAGAATGAAAAACGCGGAAACAAGTTTAACGCCGGGAGCGGTTCTTAATATCTGAAGGGAAGGACGAAGCACATCTGCAGTCGCATGACAGCATCCTGCAACCATTCCGTCCGCATCGTTTGCTTTAACCATGATAACGCCGAAAGTAAGGTAATCGTTAAGAAGTATCTCACGAGCCTTTTCTTCGGTCATTCCTTTTGCTTTACGAGTTTCGTAAAGAAGATTTACGTATTCGTCAAATTTCTCATATGTTTTGGGATTGATGACCTTAACCCCGTCAAGTTCAACCTCAAGCCAGTTTGCACCGTCCATGATCTTTTCTTCGTCACCGATCATGATGATGTTTGCGATATCTTCCGCAAGAATATGCGCTGCGGCAATGAGCACGCGCTTGTCGTTTGTTTCGGGAAGAACTATTGTTTTTTTGTCCTGTCTTGCCTTCTCTTTGATAAGATCGATATATGCCATACCCATTTTCTCCTAAATTGTCAAAAATTCAATCAAAAAACTATTATAAGTATATCCCAATGAAACGCCTTACACAATATGAGGAAATGTACTATTTTAAGTACAATCGATGTTGAGAAAAGCCCTAAATTGTGTTAATCTTTTGACAATGAAAACCGCAGCGATAATATGCGAATACAACCCGTTTCATAACGGGCATTTGACGCAGATAAATTTAATAAAGAAAGAACTGAAGGCCGACTTGATATTATGCATCATGTCGGGTGATTTTGTTGAGCGCGGAGAACCCGCCGTTTTTGACAAATTCACAAGGGCGTCCCACGCACTTAACAACGGTGCCGACGTTGTATTGATGTTGCCCGTTTTTGCGTCCACCGCAAGTGCCGATCTTTTTTCTTATTCTGCGGTAAGCATACTTAACAGGTTAAACTGTATAGATTTTCTTTGTTTCGGCGCGGAATGTGACGACCCCGACAGACTTATCGAATTGTCACATAAACTTGAAAGCATCGACATAAACTCTTTTGAAATAAAAGAGCTTTTGAAAAAAGGAATGACTTTTGCCGCCGCAAGAGCTTCTCTTTTCCCCGAATATGCAGATCTTTTAAACGGTTCAAACAATATATTGGCACTCGAATACTTAAACGCATTGAAAGTATACGGTTCAAAGATAAAGCCTTATATTATTAAAAGGGAAGGAACTTCGTACAACGACACGACTTTGAAAGAAAACGCTCTTCCTTCCGCTTCGGCCATCCGAAAAGCACTTTGCGAAGGCAATGTTTCTTCGCTTGATTCTTATGTGCCAAACGATGTATTTATGAGCATTTCAAAAGAAACGCCTGTTTTTTTAGACGATTTTTCCCAATCTCTTTACTATAAGCTCCTAAGTGAGAGCAACTATTCGGATCATCTTGAGATATCCGGCGATCTTTCCAACGGTATAAAGAAAAATCTTTCGTCATTCGTTTCTTTTTCTTCGTACATAGATACATTAAAAAGCAAGAACCTGACTTATTTGAGGATCTCGCGGGGACTTCTTCACATTCTTCTTAATATAAAAGGAACAAACGATTCAAGGCGCGAAATGATAAAAGAGATCGAGTGTGTAAGAATGCTCGGTTTCAGAAACAGCGACATTGTTAAAGCTTTCTTTAAGCTCATAGACGAAAGTTCGGATATAAAGCTTACGGTTAATCCCGCAAAGGATAAAGATTCATTTAACGAAGCTACCGTATCGATGATCGATGAAGATCTTTTTTCCGCATCTTTATACAACAATATTTACTGCGCAAAATCGGGTAAACAACCGCAAAATGACTGTTCCCGCAAACTTATCATCGTATAAACATACATTGATACTTGAAAACAATACATTAATATAATAAAATCGCTATATTATTAATGAAACGGGGAATAATCATGGCTCTGGTGCTTACATTATCCGAACAATTCTATAAATGTTTCATTCGCGAGGACCGTTACAAACTCATGATAAGCGGTATCGGAGTTACTTTAAAAGTATCTTTGGTTGCAGTTATTCTGGGTGTTATCATCGGTTTTCTGATCGCCATATGCAATCTTTCAAAAAGTAAATTTTTAAGAGCGATCGGAATTACATATACCGACATCATCCGAGGAACTCCTTCGGTAACACAGCTCATGCTCATCGATTTTGTGGCTTTCGCCGCTGTCAGATGGGATAAATGGATAATCTGTGCCATCGCATTCGGTATCAACTCCGGCGGTTACGTTGCCGAGATCATCCGTGCGGGTATTTTGTCCATCGACAAAGGACAGACGGAAGCCGGAAGATCGCTCGGTCTTAACGCAAGTCAGACAATGATCCATATCGTGCTCCCTCAGGCGATAAAGAACATCTTTCCCGCTCTTTGCAACGAATTCATAGTACTTATAAAAGAAACAGCTATCGTAGGTTATGTAGGATTGATGGATATCCAGAAAGCCGGTGACTTTATAAAAAGCGCGACTTTCCTTCCTTTCATGCCGCTTATCGCTACAGCCATAATCTACTATGTTATCATCAAAGCGCTTAATATCGGCCTTCGCTATATTGAAAAGCGCCTTCGCGAATCGGAGGTACGATAATTATGATAAAGATCAACAATCTTAAAAAGAATTTTGACAAACTCGAAGTATTGAAGGGTGTAAGCGAACACATACGTCCCGGTGAAGTAGTTGCGGTCATAGGACCTTCGGGCTCGGGAAAGAGCACGTTCCTTCGCTGCATCAATCTTCTTGAGAATGTAACCGAGGGCGAGATATATGTTGACGATGAACTTATTACCGCACCCGGTATCGATATCAACAGAATACGTCAAAAAATGGGAATGGTGTTCCAGCAGTTTAATCTTTTCCCTCATCTTAAGATAATTGATAACATCACTCTCGCACCCACTTTGCTTAAAAAGATGAGTAAAGAGGATGCAGAAAAAAGAGCGATGGAACTTCTTACAAGAGTCGGTCTTGCAGATAAAGCCAATGTCTATCCCGCTTCGCTTTCGGGCGGACAGAAACAGCGTGTGGCGATAGCGAGAGCTCTTGCAATGGACCCGGAGATAATGCTCTTCGACGAACCCACTTCCGCTCTCGATCCCGAAATGGTCGGCGAAGTTTTGGATGTTATAAAGGCTCTTGCCGAATCGGGAATGACGATGATGATCGTTACGCACGAAATGGGATTTGCAAAAGAAGTTTCATCCAGAGTCCTTTTTATGGACCAGGGCATTATAATGGAAAGCGGAACGCCGAAGGAACTTTTCGACAATCCGCAAAACGAACGTACAAAGTTGTTTCTCAGCAAAGTACTTTGATCGATTATATGAAGCGCAAGCTTCTGTATAATAAGGAGGAATTATTATGAAAACAAAAAAACTTATTGCAACCGTAATCGCTTCGGTACTTGCAATCGCTACACTTGCAGGTTGCGGAAGCACTTCTAAAGAGATCAAGTTCGGTACAAACGCCGAATTCCCTCCCTTTGAATTTATCGCAGCAAACGGAACCATCGGTGAGTACGACGGTATCGATATCGCCATCGCCAAAAAGATCGGTGAAGATATCGGACAGACCGCTGTTATCGAGAACATGGAATTTGACTCTCTTCTCGTTGCACTTCAGAACGGTCAGATCGATGCGGTCATCGCAGGTATGACTGTTACCGAAGAGCGTGCCGAATCAGTTGATTTCTCAACTCCTTACTATCAGGCTACTCAGGTCATCATCACAAAAGAAGGTTCGGGAATCGCTTCCGCAGCAGATCTTGCAGACAAATTCACAGCCGTTGTTCAGGGTTATACCGGAGAAACATGTATCATCGACCTTGGATACAAATACGAGTCCTTCAAAAAAGGAACAGAATGTATCATGGAGCTTGTTAACGGCAAGTGCGATGCAGTCGTTATCGATTCCGCAACGGCAGCCAAGTATGTCGCAGACAACGAAGGTCTTGTGATCGTTGAAGATTCCGAAGCTTTTGGAAACGAAGAATATGCTATCGCAGTTCAGAAGGGTAACACCGAACTTCTCAACAAGATCAACAAGTCCATCGAAAAGATGCTTTCCGA
>JAGCTJ010000137.1 GCA_017963665.1 Lachnospiraceae bacterium
TAAATCTTACGATGTTGAAGCATGGTCTCCCAGACAGAAGAAGTATTTCGAAGTCGGATCATGTTCCAACCTCGGTGATGCTCAGGCAAGAAGACTTAAGATCCGCGTAAAAGATAAAGACGGAAATAAGTATTTTGCTCATACGTTAAACAATACGGTCGTTGCACCTCCCAGAATGCTCATAGCATTTTTGGAAAATCACTTAAATGCCGACGGAAGCGTTGATATTCCCGAAGTATTAAGACCTTATATGGGTGGAAAGACCAAGTTACAATAAGGAAAGAAAAGTGCACAAGTATTTACGGGCAGTGGGATTTTCCGGTTTCAAAAGCCGGGAGATCACGCAGCCTTTGATCGATATAACAATTAAAAATTCAAAAGAGCGTTTCTTTACCACATACGACAACGATATCCTGCTGGCCGAGTATTCAACATATTTCGGACCGGCAATGGGGATAACCGTCTGCGGAGAACTGGACAAAGAGGATCAGTTTGTTTATCTTTACAGCTATCCTTTTTTCAGAGCGGACAACATTTCTTCCACCGAGAAGATAACAGTGGAAAGACACGCCGCCACGATTTCTTATGCCGGAATCTGTGAAGATGAGAGAGTCGGTATTACGATCATCTTCTATCTTGCAAACAAGATACCCTACATCATCAAGAAAAACACGGATTCTCTGCCTTCTTCGGATACTAAGCTTTCATTGACAGGTCTATCTTTAGAAGGTACTATAGTTATGCCGCTTTTAAAGAAGCCCGATGAGGTAATAAAGGCAAAAGAAAACAAAAAGACTCGTGAAAAACTGATGGAAGCTGCGAGGAAAGGCGACGAAAACGCCATGGAATCGTTAACTTTGAACGATATGGACATGTATTCGCAGATTTCCAGAAAGATAAAGAATTACGATCTTTTTACGTTGGTAGACACATACTTTATGCCTTACGGTGTTGAGTGCGATCAATATTCGGTTCTCGGAGAGATTGTAAGCTGCAGACTGGTAAAGAACGTACTTACCGAAGAAGAAGTATACCAGATGATGCTTCTTTGCAATGAAGTTAAGATTGCAATTTGCATAAATAAGGGCGATCTTTTGGGTGAGCCCGAAGTCGGAAGAAGATTTAAGGGCAATATTTGGTTACAGGGAACCATAATCTATCCCGAATAATCGGTTTTCAATGTTCTCGTAGTTTAACGGATAAAACAAGCGCCTCCTAAGCGCTAGCTATGGGTTCGATTCCCGTCGGGAACGTTTAAAGGAAAAGGTCCGGGAAAACCGGACTTTTTTTCCCGTTTTACAGGGAGACAGTAATGAACTACATCGTTTTGGACCTGGAATGGAATCAGGGTGTTTCCACGAAACCCGTTCCCGGTCAGCCTCTTACATTTGAGATCATAGAGATCGGTGCCGTTAAGTTAAGCGCCGACAGACTCATGACCGGTGAGTTTTCAGAACTTGTAAAACCGCAGGTCTTTAAAACCATGCACTTTATGACCGAAAAGATCATTCATCTTAAGATGAGAGAGTTAAAAAACGAGCGTCCTTTCCCTGAAGTTATAGAACATTTCCTTGAGTGGTGCGGTCCCGACCCTGTTTTTTGTACATGGGGACCGTTAGATCTTTACGAGCTTCAAAGGAATATGGACTATTACAAGATTAAACCCTTAGCCGACGGACCTTTTGCGTTCTATGATGTCCAGAAGCTTTTTGCATTGGAGTACGAAGAAAACAATAAGCGAGTGGCGTTGGAAACGGCGGTGGATATGTTAAAGATCGAAAAGGATATTCCTTTCCATCGTGCTTTCAGTGATGCTTACTATGCCGCGAAGGTGTTTTCGATGATCAAGCGTGACGATACACTTCGTCACTATTCCTACGATGTTTTCACTCCTCCGAAAAACAAGAAAGCGGAGCTGAGTCTGTTCTTCGGAAATTACGACAAGTATATTTCAAGGACCTTCAATACAAAAGAAGATCTTATAAATGATAAAACGGTAAAGAATTGCAATTGCTATATATGCAATTCAAGAGCCAAGAGAGTAGTTAAATTCTTCTCTCCCACGGGCAAATATTTTCTTGGGCTTTCAAAGTGCGACACTCACGGATATATAAAAGTTAAAGTTCGCATAAGAAAAAGTGAAGACGGAAGATATTTTACCGTGAAAACCCGGAAAATCATCCCGGAAAACGACGCAATAGACATAATTGCGCGTGCAGAAAGGTTCAAAAAGAACAAAGAGAGGATCAAAAACGAAAGAAGATAGAGTTTCTTCTTTCCGGAGGTTGTAAAATGGAATCGTTTGAGATTTTTAAAGATCTGGCAATAATAGTTGTATTCGCCAAATTATTCGGAATATTGGCAAGAAAATGCAAAGCGCCTCAGGTTGTCGGAGAGATCATAGCGGGATTGCTTATCGGACCGAGTGTATTGGGAATTGTAAACTTAAGTGATTTTCTTACAAAGATGGCAGAGATCGGTGTTATCCTTTTGATGTTCTCTGCAGGTCTTGAAACAAATCTTCGAGATCTTATAAAGACAGGTGTTAAAGCAACACTTATTGCCTGTGCGGGTGTTTTTATACCTCTTGTCGGAGGAACGGTCCTTTACGGATGCTTTTACGGTTTTGCCGAAATAGGAAGCAGAGATTTTTATTCGGCTGTATTTATCGGAGTCATTCTTACAGCTACAAGCGTAAGTATAACCGTTCAAGCTCTCAGAGAGATGGGTAAGCTTAAAGGAACGATAGGAACGACTATTCTTAGCGCCGCCATAATCGATGATGTCATCGGTATCATTGTACTTACGGTAGTTGTAGGTCTTTCAAACGGATCGGTCAGTGCGGGAACGGTTTGTTTAAAAACCGCATTATTCTTTGTTTTCTCGATCGTAGTCGGATTACTTATATATAAGTTGTTCAAATTTTTCGATTCAAGATATCCTCATACGAGAAGGATCCCGATCATGGGACTTGCTCTTTGCCTTGCGATGTCTTATGTTGCCGAGAAGTATTTCGGTATCGCCGATATTACGGGTGCTTACGTTGCCGGTATCATTCTTTGTAATATCAGAGATTCCGAATATATAGCAGAAAAGATGGATATCAATTCATACATGCTCTTTGGTCCCATATTTTTTGCGAGTATCGGACTTAAGACCGACATAAGCGATCTTAATATGTCGATCCTTGTATTTGCCGTATGTTTTGTTTTGGTAGGTTTGCTTTGCAAGATAATCGGATGCGGTATTGTTGCAAAAATGTGTAAGTTCTCATGGGCCGATTCATTAAAGATCGGTGTCGGTATGATGACAAGAGGGGAAGTAGCCCTGATCGTTTCACAGAAAGGTTTGTCGGTAGGACTTGTAAGTCCTGTTTACTTTACCGCAGTCATTTTATTGATCATAACATCTTCGATACTTACCCCTATCCTTTTGAAGGTGTTGTATTCAAAGATGCCTCCCAAAGAAGAGACCGTCAACGCGTAATTTTATTTATGTATATTTACAGGCTCCCATTATCGGAGCCTGTTTTTTTTACAATATAATAAAAATAATTATATTAGGATATTGACAATATTATATGACATATAATATTATTAGTTCAAACATAATATACACGATATTTTATCGGAAAGGAGTATAATATGGTCTTTAACACGACAGCAGCATTGTTGGATGGTATCGTCCTTGCAGTTGTAGCAAAAGAAGAAGACGGAACGTACGGATATAAGATAACCCACGAAGTCAAAAATATAATTGATATTTCCGAGTCTACGTTATATCCTGTTTTAAGGCGCTTACAAAAGGATCAATATTTAAGCGTATATGACATGCAATGTGACGGAAGAAACCGAAGATACTATAAGATTACGGATGACGGGCACAATCTGCTCGACCGTACCAAATCCGAATGGAATGATTACAGTAAAAAGTTGGATGTGATTTTTAATGGGGAGGAAGAAAGATGACCAGAAGTGAATATCTTACAGCGATAGCTACTTTGCTCCAGGACATTTCCGTAGAGGAAAGAAAAGAAGCCATGAAATTTTATAATGACTACTTTGATGAGGCCGGTGACGAAAATGCAGATCAGGCTATCGAAGATCTCGGAAGCCCCGAAGAAGTAGCAAGGAAAATAAGAGAAAGCCTTGGAAACAATGAATTTGTAAAGACTCCCGTTGAAGACATAACTAACAACGGACTGACTTATGCGACGGCAAATTATGCGACTCCCGTCAAAAAGCCTTTCCCGGTATGGGGAATAGTTCTCATAGCGATAGGTGCATTGCTCATTCTCTGTCTTCCGATCATACTGGCAATGAGAGGTGTTTCAAAAATAACCAGATCCTATACGGTTACGCGTTCTATCTCGGAAAGAGCCGATACAGATAATTATACCGACGGGATTATGGCGAGTGATGTGAAAGATATTAAGATCTCGATCGATTTCGGTGAAGTCAGCGTAGTGACAGATTCGAATCTTGAAACCATCTACTGCAGCTATGAAGACGTTATGTTCGGAGAGATTTCCGAAGATATAAAAGGCGATACATACGACTTTAAATATGACGGAGAGAAATCCGCATATGTATCAAATATCAAAGGTCCCGAGTTTACTATCTACATTCCTGAAGATTTTGAATGTGAAGACATTTCCATATCCGTGGGTGCCGGTAATCTGACCCTCTCCGGAGATATCATCTCAAAAGGAGTGATCGATATAAATGTCGGAGCCGGAAACCTCGAAGTAAGCGGCTGGGAAGCGGAAGACATAAAAATAAACTGCGGTTGCGGTAATATCGAATTTGAAGGCAAGATCAACAGTGATTTTGAAGCAAAGCTCGGAGCGGGCAATATAGAGGTTGAGCTTGATGGAAAAGAAAAAGACTATGATTATTACATCGACGGTGCTTTGGGTAACTTTTCACTCAACGGAAGAACATCTTCGGGTCTTGTAGGTTCTCAGAAGATAAAGAACGATGCGTCAAAGAAAATAGATATCGAATGTGCTCTCGGAGACATATCGATCAAAACAAAATAACGGAATTTACTAAAAAAGGTAGCGATCAAGGTCGCTACCTTTCTTTTTACTTATTTGCCTCTTTTAATTGTTTAGCTATATATCTTGAAACATTAAAGTTTCTTATGGTGATCGCTTTATCGATTCTGTTCCTCTCATAGAACTTATATTTCTTCGCAATATCATATCTTTCAATGACGGGTGCCGCATCCAGGCAGTTCATATTAAGAATATAATCGTAATCACTGTATCCTTCCGAAACGAAGAAAGAAGAATCTTTATCGATGTTGGAAAGATTAAATTCAGTAATAAAGTAATCGGTATGGGAAAAGGCAAGTATTGTATAGGCGATCAGGATAACTCTTAAGGAGAACTTGAAAAGGTTCACCTTGCCGGTCCAAACGTGGATAAGCAGTCCGGTAAGAAGAAAAGTTATCACTGCAAGTGCCCAAAACGCCAGCACCCTGGTGAAGGACAGGTAGTAACAGCGTATATACATAATAAGTCTTATTACACTGGATGCCGTCATGATATAGGTACAAGCACACATCACGGTAAGTATTATCTTTAAGAACACATTGTCTGCGAACAAACTTTTTCCGATGAGCACCAGGCAAAGGTTCAAAGCACATATGAACAAAAGCTGGAAGAAACCTTTTCTTGCGTATTCGGCGTAAGTAATGCCGGTGGGAAGAGAAAGATTTTTGATAAATAAAAACAGTATCTGTATGAGACTGAATATAAGATAAACAATATCGAGAAGTATACCCGCGGTAATTGCGCCGGTGGGCTCGTAGGAAGGATTCTTTGTACCTTCCGAAGAAAAGGGAAATCTCGAAAGATATGAAAACAATCCGTATACGAACAGGACAACTATAAAAGTAAGTATCGATACTTTAAGCCAGACCGGATCGGTAAAGAGCTTTTTTAAAAAATCAACGCTGAAGGCCGTGACGATCATTTTTTTGAAAACATAGTCCGCACTTGAAAGAAGTGCCGTAACCAGGGCAAGTAAAGGCAAAGTAAAAAGGATACTTATCAAAACAACATTGATCGTATGTTTTCTTGCCGCCTTTTCGGGCGTCATTTCCTGAGAGTTTTTCGCCTTGTTATATGCCAAAAGATCTTTGAAGGGCTCAAAGATTTTTGAAAAAGCACCGGTTACGGTCTGAAGCAGATTTAAAAGTGTTTTCAAAAACGACCAATTGGCGTCGTAGGCAAACTGATGAAGCGCTATGTAGATAAGGATGATGAACGAAAAGAAAACGTTGAAAACGTGAATGAAGGTTTTATCTGTTAACGGATGGGACAATCCGATGAGAGTGACCATGACTGTAAAGAAAGTCGTGTCTTTTTTCCATGTAAGTGAGAACTCTTTGGTACAAAACATAATATAACAAAGGGTTCCAATTACGAAAAAAGGGAAGGTCGCTCCTCCTAAATTCTTGTAAAGACAAAATGAGTAGAAAATGGCATATATGCCGGAACAGATTGCAAATCTTGTTTTTTGAAGCATAATGAGTACCTCCTTTTTGCATCCTAAAATCACCTATAACACAGCCTTTTGCAAAAAGAAACCGGATTGAACATATCTTAAGAAATAATATTGTAAATATAAAAACAATTAAGAATATTCGGATGTTTTGTGGTATTATAATCATTAACGACATCGGAGGAATATAAATGAGAGAAATATCCGTTCATGCTATTACTGACGCAGTGAAGGAAATGTGTATTGAAGCGAATCATTTTCTTTCTGCAGATATGAAATGCGCTTTCGATAAAGCGATCAAAAACGAAAAGTCCGAGCTTGGATGTCAGATACTTACTCAGCTTACGGACAATTACGATATATCAGAAAAAGACATGATCCCTATCTGCCAGGATACGGGAATGGCTGTTGTATTCATTAAAGTCGGTCAGGAAGTGCATTTGATCGACGGTTCGCTGGAAGATGCCATCAATGAAGGAGTTAAGCTTGGATATACCGAAGGTTTTTTGCGAAAATCGGTGGTAAGCGATCCTATAATAAGAAAGAACACGGGAGATAACACTCCCGCCATCATCCACTATGAGATAGTAAAGGGCGATAAAGTGGAGATTACCATCGCTCCCAAGGGATTTGGCTCGGAAAACATGAGCAGAGTGTTCATGCTTAAGCCCGCCGACGGAATAGAAGGTATAAAGAACGCGGTTCTCACGGCGGTAAAAGATGCAGGCCCCAACGCTTGTCCTCCAATGGTAGTCGGAGTAGGAATCGGCGGAACATTTGAAAAATGCGCGATCCTTTCAAAATTGGCTTTAACAAGAAAAGCGGGAGAGCATTCCGAAATAGAGTGGGTCAAAGAACTTGAAGAGGAGCTGCTTGAAAGAATAAACAAAACAGGTATCGGACCGGGGGGACTGGGAGGAACCACTACCGCATTTGCAGTCAATGTTTTGACATATCCCACCCATATCGCAGGACTTCCCGTAGCCGTAAACATTTGCTGCCATGTCAACAGACATGTGTCGAGAACGATTTAGGAGGATGAGTATGGAAAAACACATTACACTTCCTCTTACAAAAGAGGCAATAAATGAATTGAAAGCCGGAGATTACGTTTTCCTTTCGGGTGTCATCTATACCGCCAGAGATGCGGCTCACAAAAGAATGGATGAAGCTTTGAGTGAAGGAAAAGAACTTCCCATAGATATTAAAAACAATACGATCTATTACATGGGACCTTCTCCCGCAAGAGACGGACGTCCCATCGGATCGGCAGGTCCCACCACCGCAAGCCGTATGGACAAGTATGCTCCGAAGCTTCTTGATCTGGGACTTCTCGGGATGATCGGAAAGGGAAGAAGAAGCGATGCCGTAAGAGATGCCATTATCAGAAACGGCGCGGTTTATTTTGCCGCAGTCGGCGGAGCGGGAGCGCTTCTTTCAAGAGCCATAATTTCATCCGAAGTTGTAGCTTACGACGATCTTGGAACCGAGGCAATAAGAAAGCTTACGGTCAAAGATTTTCCGGTCATCGTGGTAATAGATAATAAAGGAAACAACCTTTATGATATTGCCTTGGAAAAATACTGTACGGAGTGATCCGTTCGGAGGTTTATAATGAGAATAGCTCTTATGATAATAAGGCTCTTTTATGCCGTAGCCTATTATCTGATTCGTATGTCTTGGATGGGTAAACACTCCACCAAAGAAAAAACCTACGCATTCGTAAAGCATTGTGTAAAGCGTGCCAACGATAAAGGGCGTGTAAAGATAGTTCCTTACGGAATTGAAAATCTTCCAAAAGAA
>JAGCTJ010000138.1 GCA_017963665.1 Lachnospiraceae bacterium
ATATGATCGCGGTGTTTGAAAGCAGATTAAAATAATGTAAAGTAAAAACACTTGACAGCCGATGATCGATGTTGTAGTATACGTAACGGTGTTTATTTATCATGCGTAACAGCATTACGGTAATACTGTATGGATAAAATTTACGAGCGCGGACTTTTGTTTGATTTCTACGGTGAACTTTTGACCGAACATCAACAGAAGATATACAGCGAAGCGGTCTTCAACGATATGTCTTTATCGGAGCTTTCCGAAGAGGAAGGAATCTCGAGACAGGGCATACACGACCTTAGAAAAAGAGTCGACAAACAGCTTGAAGGCTATGAGAATAAATTGAAACTCGTCGAGAAGTTCAAAGACATCAAAAAGGATGTGGTGAAAGTAGAAAAACTGATCGACGAATGTGAAGATCTGAAAGCGGATAAGGCTGAGAGTATAAAGAAGATTCTTTCCGGAGTACTCGACAAGCTTTAGGATACATGAGGCAATATATTGGCATTTGAAAGCTTAACCGAAAAACTTCAAAATGTTTTCAAGGCGCTCAGAGGAAAAGGAAGACTTTCCGAAGAAGATGTCAAAGCTGCTTTAAAAGACGTAAAAATGGCTCTGCTTGAAGCAGATGTTAACTTTAAGGTTGTTAAGCAGTTTATAAACAGCGTAAGCGAGCGTGCGGTGGGAACGGATGTCATGGAAGGCATCAATCCCGGCCAGATGGTGATCAAGATCGTTAACGAAGAGATGTGTGCTCTTATGGGAAGCGAGATCACCGAGCTTACGTTCAGACCCGGCAAGGAAGTCACCGTATACATGATGTGCGGTCTTCAGGGTGCAGGTAAGACCACCGCAACGGCAAAGCTTGCAAATGCTTTAAAGAAAAAGGGTAAAAAATCCCTTCTTGCGGCCTGCGATATTTATCGTCCGGCAGCGATCGAACAGTTAAAGATAAACGGTGAAAAAGTCGGAACCGAAGTTTTTGAAATGGGAACCGATGTAAAACCCGCCGTTATATCTAAGTCCGCATACTATCATGCGGTAAAAAACGGATTTAACGTACTTATCATAGATACCGCCGGTCGTCTCCATATCGATGAAGATATGATGAATGAGCTTGTTGAGATCAAAGAGAACGTCGATGTACACGAGACGATACTCGTTGTCGATGCAATGACCGGTCAGGACGCCGTTAATGTTGCGGGTGAGTTTAACGAGCGTGTCGGAATAGACGGAGTTATCCTTTCAAAGACAGACGGCGATACAAGAGGCGGTGCGGCCCTTTCGGTAAAGGCTGTTACCGGCAAACCGATACTTTACGTATCAAACGGCGAAAAACTCGATAATATCGAGCCTTTCTATCCCGACAGAATGGCAAACAGAATACTCGGCATGGGAGATGTTCTTTCTCTTATCGAAAAAGCCGAGCAGGCCAATCTGGACCGTGATATAGAAAAAGATAAGCAGATGGCTTCCAGACTCAAAAAGGGAAAGTTTGATTTTAACGATTACCTTGAGAGCATGTCTGCGATGAAGAAAATGGGCGGCCTCGGATCGTTGATGTCGATGCTTCCCGGTATGGGCGTAAAAGCCGGAGATATCGATACGGATGAAGGTGAGAAGAAACTTAAGCGCACCGAAGCAATAATCTATTCGATGACTCCCGAAGAAAGAGCCAATCCCAAACTTATGAATCCGAGACGAAAGTTCAGGATAGCAAACGGCGCGGGTGTGGATATAGCCGAAGTAAATCGCTTCATAAAGCAGTTTGAACAGGCACAAAAAATGATGAAACAATTGCCCGGAATGATGGGCAAACACGGAAAACTAGGCAAATTCGGCGGTTTTCCTTTCTAAATTTTCAATTTCTGGAGGTAAAAAGAAATGGCAGTTAAAATCAGATTAAGAAGAATGTGTCAGAAGAAGGCACCCTTCTACAGAATTATCGTTGCAGATTCAAGATCACCCCGTGACGGTAGATTCATCGAGGAAATCGGAACCTACAATCCCAACGTAGAGCCCGCTGACGTTAAGATCAACGCAGACGCAGCTAAGAAGTGGCTTGACAATGGTGCTCAGCCCACAGAGGTTGTCAGCAGACTTTTCAAGAACGCAGGTATTGAGAAATAATTTAACCATTGTTTTGTTAGGATAGGAGAGCTTATGAAAGAACTTGTAGAAGTAATAGCAAAGGCTCTTGTTGATAACCCTGATGAAGTTGTGGTTATTGAGACGAAAGAAGGACGTGATACCGTTCTTGAATTACATGTTGACCCTTCCGATATGGGAAAGGTTATCGGTAAGCAGGGAAGGATTGCCAAGGCCATCCGTGCGGTAGTTAAAGCGGCTTCTTCTAAAGACAATACAAGAGTAGACGTTAGAATCAGCTGATCATTACGGGAGGGCTATGTCCCTCCCGATTTTAACATATGGAAGATTATTTAAGGATTGGCGTCATCACCACCGCTCACGGTGTTAAAGGTGAAGTGAAAGTATTTCCCACAACGGATGACGTTAAAAGATTTAAAAAGCTTAAATCGTTATATTTAAGCCATAAAGACATTACAAAGGAACTTAAAGTCGAAAGCGTTAAGTTCTTTAAACAGTTTGTGATCTTAAAACTTGAAGGCATTGACGACATGGATAAGGCTATGGGTTACAGAAATGCCGATCTTTTGGTATCAAGAAAAGACGCCGTTAAATGTGAAAAAGACGAGTACTTTATCGTCGATCTCATCGGACTTAAAGTTATCGACGAAGAGGGCGGCTTTATCGGTGTTCTTAAGGAAGTGCTTCCCACGGGAGCAAACGATGTTTACGAGATAGAAAGAGAAGACGGCACGAGTTTTCTTCTTCCCGCCATAAAGGAATGCGTATTGGACGTAAACATCAAAGAAGGATTTGTTAAAGTTAAACTGCTTGAGGGGCTTTAAACCGATATGATCCGTTTTCATATTCTTACATTGTTTCCCGATATGGTTTACACGGGCCTTAACGAAAGCATTTTAAAGCGTGCGATCGATGGGGGCCTTATAGAGATCGATTGTGTGAACATAAGGGATTACACCGAGAACAAGCATAATAAAGTTGACGATTACACCTACGGAGGCGGCGCCGGTATGCTTATGCAGGCACAGCCCGTATATGATTGTATAGAGGCAGTTGAAAGTAAGATAGAGGCGGCAGGAAGAAAACGCTCCAAAGTAATCTACGTTACGCCAAGGGGCAGAGTTTTTGATCAGAGTATCGCAAAAGAGTATTCTTTTGAAGAAGATATTATTATACTGTGCGGACATTACGAAGGAATAGACGAGAGGGTTTTGGAAGAATCCGTTACCGATTTTATATCTATCGGAGATTATGTTTTGACGGGCGGAGAACTTCCTGCGATGGTGTTGACCGATTGTATCGCAAGACTCGTTCCCGGGGTTTTAAACAACGCTGACTCAGCCGAAACCGAGTCTTTTACGGACGGCCTTTTGGAGTATCCGCAGTATTCAAGACCGGAAGTGTGGCACGATAAAGCAGTGCCCGAAGTTTTGCTTTCGGGACATCATAAGAACATAGAAAATTGGCGCCGTGAGAAATCCCTTGAAGAAACGAAGAAACACAGGCCCGATTTATATGAAAAATATGTTGCAAACAGCAAAAAGCTGTGATAAAATGCTAACGTTGCATTAATGGGATGGTCCTCTGTTGTTATTACATTACGAACATCTGACGATTTAAGGAGGTACACATGAACGACATTATCAAATCAATCGAAGAAGCTCAGCTTAAAGACAAAGTTACCGATTTTAATGTAGGTGATACCGTTAAGGTTTATGCCAAGATTAAAGAAGGTGAAAAGGAAAGAATCCAGGTTTTCGAAGGAACTGTCATTAAGAGACAGGGCGGAAGCTCAAGAGAGACCTTTACCGTAAGAAAGAGCTCAAACGGTGTCGGTGTTGAAAAGACATGGCCTCTTCACTCACCCAATGTTGACAAGATCGAAGTTGTCCGCAAGGGTAAAGTTCGCAGAGCTAAACTTTTCTACTTAAGAGACCGTGTTGGTAAAGCAGCTAAGGTTAAAGAATTGGTTAGATAGTATTAAGGAGCAGCTTGCTGCTCCTTTTTTCATACCTGTTTTTATGGTATAATAGTTTAAAATGAGCAGAAGATACAACGGACTGGATTTTAACAGAAAACCGCAGACGAAAATAAGCGGTGAACATATACGTGAATTGATAAGCTGGCTTTTCTGGATAGTTATCTCGGCAGTCATTGCATTTGTTTTAATGTATGTATACGGCTTCAGGACAAATGTTATAGGAAATTCAATGGAACCGGGGTTATATTCGGGACAGCAGATACTTATTGACAGACTGTCTTACAACGTTTCGATGCCAAAGCGTGGAGACGTTGTTGCTTTTGTGCCAAACGGCAATGAGGATACGCATATTTCCGTTAAAAGGATAATAGGTTTGCCCGGAGAAAAAGTAATGATCAAGGACGGTTATGTCTATATAGACGGAGTCCTTTTGGATGAAGCGGGAGCCTATGACAAAATAGCCGATCCCGGCATCCTGGAACAGGAGATTGAGCTTGGTGACGATCAGTTCATAGTGCTGGGAGATAACAGAAATTTCTCCGAAGATTCCCGTTCGGGTAACATCGGTGTTATAGAAAGCGGTTATATGGTTGGTCGGGTATGGTTCAAACTTTCGGGTAATCTTGAACAGCTCGGTATCGTAAGGTGATTTATGAGTGATATCAGAAACATAAATTGGTATCCGGGACATATGAACAAGGCTAAGAAGCAGATGATTGCTGATCTTAATCTTGTTGAACTTATCATCGAGATAGTGGACGCCAGATGTCCTCTTTCTTCGAGAAATCCCGATATCGATAAAATGTGCAAAAATAAATACAGAATGGTTCTTTTAAACAAAGCCGATCTTGCCGATAAAAATATAGGAAACGAATGGAAAGAATACTTTGAAAACAAAGGTATTTCCGTTCTCTTTCTTAACAGTAAGAATAAAGAAGGTCTCCGTAACGTTCTTCCAAAGGTGAAAGAACTTTGCGCCGAAAAGATCGAAAGAAACCTTAAAAGAGGCATAAAGAATCAACCCATCAGAGCAATGGTAGTCGGTATCCCGAATGTGGGGAAATCGACTTTCATCAATGCGTTCTGCGGAAGAAACATAGCAAAGACAGGTGATAAGCCGGGTGTTACCAAAGGCAAGCAATGGATAAAGGTCAATTCAGATCTTGAACTTCTTGATACCCCCGGAATTCTTTGGCCCAAGTTTGAAGATCAGAATGTAGGTTTAAGACTAGCGCTTATCGGATCGATAAATGACAACATTCTGATACCCGAAGAACTGGCGGGATCGCTTCTTAATTACTTTAAGAAAGAATATCCCGATATTTTGAAGAAGTTCTCCATAGACGATGAACTGTTTGAAACCGATATTTCGGAAATGCAGTTTGTGACATATGAATCCTTGATGCTTGATAAGGTTGCCGCTTTTTACAATTGCCTTAAAAAGGGCGGCGCTTACGATATCGTAAGGGCATCTTCCAGGCTGCTTGATGATTTCAGAGGCGGAAAACTGGGTAAGATCACACTTGAAAGACCATAACAAAGGAGTCGATATTATATTATGAACGATAAGTTAAGAGAAGCACTCAGTACAAGCATTTATTTTCTGGTTGTAATCGTCATTACGCTTCTTATCATCAAATTTGTTGGCCAGAAGACCGTTGTATACGGTGATTCGATGAACAATACTTTGTTTGACGGCAATCATCTTATTCTAAACAAGATATCATACAGATTTCATGAGCCGGAAAGATTTGATATAGTCGTATTTCCTTTCAGAGACGGTTCCGGCAAGAATTATGTTAAAAGAGTTATCGGATTACCCGGTGAAACCGTTCAGCTTACCGAAGCCGGCGAGATACTTATAGACGGTGAAGTACTTGAAGAAAACTACGGCCGTGAGGTTATAAAGAAATTCGGAAGTCTTCTTGAACCCATGACTTTGGGAGACGATGAATATTTTGTTATGGGTGACAACAGAAACGATTCCGAAGACAGCAGATTTTCCGTGGGACCCGTTCACAGAAGCGAGATAATCGGTAAAGTATGGGTTAGGATATATCCTTTAAAACAGTTTGGGGTAGTTAAGTAATGACTATCGGTGAAATAAAAAAGCAATTTGACGAAACTCCCCTTGATAAGATGGAGCTGTTTATAGCCGATCATAAAGACGACAATCGTCCGGGAGTACAAAATCTTATAACCAAAGCCTATAAGAAGATCGAAGATCTCAAAAAGGAGATCGAGCGAACCGAAAAACTCAAGGAATTCGAGCATAAATACGAATCGTTGGGATATATTTGCGGTATTGACGAGGTCGGAAGAGGCCCTCTTGCGGGCCCTGTAGTTGCGGGGGCTGTTATATTGCCCAAAGACAGTAAGATTCTGTATTTAAACGATTCCAAGCAGTTAAGCGAAAAGAAACGTGAAGAACTTTATGACGTTATCATGAAGGAAGCCGTAGCGACAGGACTTGGATATATAGGACCCGAGAGAATTGATGAGATTAATATCTTAAATGCTACATACGAGGCGATGAGGCAGGCTATAGGCAATCTTAAGGTTAAACCCGATGTTTTGTTAAATGATGCCGTTACCATACCCGAAGTGGATATTAAACAGGTTGCCATCATTAAAGGAGATGCCAGAAGCGTTTCAATCGCAGCCGCAAGCATTATTGCCAAGGTTACGAGAGACCGACTTATGGTTGAATATGATGCTATGTACCCGGAATACGGCTTTAAAGACAACAAAGGGTACGGCAGCGCAAAGCATATTGAAGCGTTAAAGAAATACGGCAAGACTCCGATACACAGAAATACTTTTATAAAGAATTTTATATAAACAAAACTGTTATATCTTAAAATGCGAGGGCGATATGGCACTGATACCGAGCATATTTTCACAGTTTACACCAACCGATATCAATCAAAACCAGACAACAGCGACAGATGCCTCTGTTGCGGCTTCTGATGCGACCAAGCAGGCCGTTATCGAGATGATCGATAATTTGAGCGTCGGAGATACGATACTCGGTAAAGTGACAGCCCAGACCGATAAATCAATTTCGATTCTTACTCAGAGCGGAGTTACAATAAACGCTCAAAATTCCTCATCCGTAAATTTTGAAAAAGGGTCTCTTATTCTGTTTGAGATTCAGAAAGTTTCGGGACGTGACATTTCGATACGTCCTTTGTATCAGAATACAAATCTTCAGAATACGGCTCAGTCCGCACTTAAACAGGCAGGACTTCCCATAAACGAGCGTTCTTTGGAGATGACCGCAAGAAATATGGAATACGGTAATCCCATCGACCGCAATTCTCTTATTGAGGCGTACAGGGACGTTGCGCTGTTTCCCGAGGCAAGCGTTAAATCCATTGTCGATCTTAAACAGATGGATATTCCGATAAACGATGCCAACCTTTCTCAATACAAAGCATATATGAATATGGAAAATTCGGTATCCGAGGCATTTACCAGGATTTCCGATTCTTTGGTTGAAGATGTGATAAAGGGGCTTAACGTTTCTTATGAAAGCACTGAGCAGCTTGGGCTTGAAGCACTTAAAAATCCTATGCTTGAAGCTCTTTCAAACCTTACCGACAGTTTGTCGGAAGTCCTTTCGGGAAGTGCAAAAACAGACATCTCAAATGAGATAAATGCTTTGTTAAATGATGCAAAAGAGCTTAATATTTCCCTTAACGATACGGAAAAGCTTCTTTCTTCTTTGGATAACGGTAAAGGGGCGGTTGTTGATATTTTGAAGGCTTTTGTAAGCGACATTTCCGCTGAGAGAAGTTTTCTTCCTGGAGAGACCCTTCAATCCGAGGAAACATCGGAATCGGTGGGAACACAAAAAGTGATTGTTGACGGTAAAGAACAGGAAGTACCGGTCAATAAAGAAAATGTAACGAACATTAAGAACGACAGTCTGCCGTTAAACGAAAATTCAACAGAGACGATTTCGAGAGACGTTTTGGCCGACATAAGCAAGCTGTTTGAAAAGGACAGTGTAAAAGAACTTTTCAACAAAGCTTTTTCTTCAAACTGGTCTTTGGATGTGGAGAAATTGAAAGACAAAGCCGAGGTTAAGCAGCTTTACGAAAAGCTTTTCAGTGATACGAAAAATCTGTTAAACGCAATAAACGAAAGCACCGAGAAGTTTTCGGGCGCCAAAGAAGGTATCAATAACTTAAGGGAAAACATAGAATTCATGAACGATCTGAATCACTATGTCCCTTATATTCAGATACCTTTCCATAACGACGAGAACAGTTCAAATTCAGAATTGTATGTATTTAAGAATAAGAAAAACCTTGCGGCTTCGGACGGAGAACTTTCTGCGTTTATTCATCTTGATATGGCAAATCTCGGACCGACGGACGTGCTCGTTAAGATGAGAGATATGCATATAACCACCAATTTTACGATGAAGGATGAAGATACGCTTATTTTTATCGAGCATCATCTTGATTATCTAGATAAAAGATTAAACGAAAAGGGTTATTCCTTTGAAGCGAGCGTTAGTACGAAAAAGGATGAGGTTTCGCCTATAATGCGTATGCTTGAAGATAACGAAAGACATCTTCTTTTCTCGGATACGTCATTCGATGCGAGGGTATAGGTCTTAATATGGAATATGATAACAACAAGAAAAAGCCTGCAAAACAGGCCATAGCGCTGGAATACGATCCCGAAGACATAGCCCCCAGAGTTCTGGCTACCGGTCAGGGATTGATCGCGGAGAAGATCATCGAAAAAGCGGGTGAGGAAAACATTCCGATCCATAAGGATGAACAGCTTGCCAAGACGCTGTCAAAACTCGAGGTCGGTGATGCAATACCCCCGGAACTTTATGAAGTAGTTGCGGAAATATTGGTATTTGTGGATGCAATGGACAAGATAAAGGGTAAAATGGACAGGAAGGGTTAATGGATACACATAATAAGGGTAATGTAGGGGAAGATCTTGCGGTCAGATTTTTGAATGAAAGCGGCTATGAAGTCATAGCGCGTAATTACAGACTGCGGGACAGCGAGATCGATATAGTGTTTAAAGACGGTATCAATGTTGGTTGCGGGGTAAAAGAGTATATAGTTTTTGCCGAAGTTAAATATCGTGAGTCTCATTTGTCGGGGTACGGTTTCGAAGCCGTTACAAAGAACAAGATGAGCAGGATATGTAAGGCAGCAAAGCATTTTCTTTATACCAATCGGTATCCCGATGACACTCCGGTCAGATTTGATGTTATTTCCATCGAAAAAGAAGAGATCCGGCATATTATCAACGCTTTTGAGTGTTAAATCCGCCAAATTTAAAAAAACCTTAAAGAATTATGACAATCGGTTTAATAGTTTAATGATATCGTTTGTTATGTATTATGTGAATTTAGTTTTTTGAAAGGAAAACATATAATTTATGGCTAAAATTCTTGTTTGCGACGACGACCGTGAAATAGTTGATGCTATTGAGATCTATCTTTTACAGGAAGGATTTGAAGTTATCAAAGCATTTGACGGTATCGAGGCCATCGAGGCTTTGAAATCAAACGATGTACAGCTTCTGATAATTGACGTGATGATGCCCAGAATGGACGGTATCCACGCAATTTTGAAGATCAGAGAATCATCCAGCATTCCGATAATAATTCTTTCTGCCAAAACCGAAGATCCCGACAAGATACTCGGACTTAACATAGGTGCCGACGATTATCTTCCCAAGCCCTTCAATCCTCTCGAACTCGTTGCGAGAGTAAAGAGCCAGTTGAGAAGATATACAAAGCTTGGAAACATTCCTCAGGATTCCATGGAAGTTTATCAGGTAGGCGGTCTTGTTATCCATGACGATACGAAAGAGGTATTTGTCGACGATGAGCCCGTTAAACTTACACCCATCGAATATAACATTCTTCTTTTACTTGTGAAGAATCAGGGAAGAGTTTTCTCCATCGATCAGATTTATGAAAAGATCTGGAATGAGCAGGCAATCGGTGCTGACAATACCGTTGCCGTTCATATCAGACACATTCGTGAAAAAATAGAGATTAATCCGAGAGAGCCCAGATATCTTAAAGTTGTTTGGGGTGTCGGATATAAGGTTGATAAGATCTGATGCTTAAAAGATTCAATTTAAAAAAATACTTTTTTATCATTTTACAGGCGTTGTCCGCAGTGCTGACAGTCGCCTGTATATGCATATATAACTATTTTTCAACTGCCTATACGCGTCTTGGTGATGACTACGAGAAAGTCCAGATATCTCTTGACGAGTACAGGCTTGATTATTATGACTCCGAAGTACATACCACCAATATGTACAATACCGTTTCGGAGGTGCTTCGTTACAGCGTTATAAGGCATCAACTTGAAACTGACGGAGAATACGATCCCGATAAGATTATCTTTATCGGAAAATACGCTCACAGAGCCGACGAGACTCCTTATACCGGTCCCGATGCGGCTTATTATCTTAAAGATCTTATTGCCTGGGGACAGTTCGGCATTTCCACAAACGGAATATCGCATTCGTACCAGGTCTTTAATTCCTGGGAAGAATTGAACAGTTTCTTCGGACAGAGCAACAATACCACTTCCAAAACCTATGATTCTGACGATAACGTTTCTTTCTACATTTCCGAAAGTAATGATGTCGATGAAGACGGAAACGTGACAAAGGGCATCGTTGTTACGCAAACAATTGACGACACAATACCGATGCTTGACGTTATCTCCAACAGATATCTTTCCTGTCAGGGACAGAACCTGGAGTTTTATGCCCATGATGTGTCGGACTATTCGGAACTTGTAAATTCCCTCGAGATAGCCGCAACCTCTTTGTATACAAATTACAAGGAATATCTCGATCTTAAAGACAGATACGATCCCGATAACACCAATATTCGTTATTATATTAAGGCGGGAAACAACAAAAACGATATATTTACCAATCTTTTAAACTATAACATCCTTGATTCCGATAAGATGGCCGATACTTTTAAAAGTATGGGTGAATATATCTATGCATGTCCCAGAAACATAGATTATCTCACCAATACTCTCGTTAATTACGAAGATGTTAAGACAAAGGTCATGGAATATTCCTATTATCTTCCCGATGATACGGTTATCTGGGTCGGTCTCGATACTTCTTATCCGGTACACGATCTTTTCTATGACAATTACTCACATCTTCATACTGCAGTAAGGATAATTCCTTTTATCATTACCTTTGCCGTTATCGGGCTTCTTTCTTTCATAGTTTTATTCTTTGTGCTTCTGGTACAGGGAAGACAGCGCATACGAGATGCGGGAAATATAGTAAAGTTAAGATTTACAGATACTATGCCCGTTGAAACCCAGATAATTCTGTGCGCGATCATTATGGGCGTGGTTTATCTCATAAGTCTTCTTACTTGGGGAGACGAGACGTTTTCGGATTCCATTTCCCTTAAAGAAAGTCTTACCCATGTTTGCGTATCCGTATTTTTATATGTGTTTACGGGACTTAATTTCTTATATCTGTTCATCAGAAGAGCATATTTAAAACTGTTTTTCAAAAACAGTGTGATCGTGGGGCTTCTGAAATGGATGGACAAGCATCTTGGGTTTGTTAAAAGAGCATTTTGGAGAGTTTACGATTCTTCGAACATTGCAATCAGGACTTGGGCGTTATATCTCGGATTCATTATATTTAACGCATTCTGGGCTTGCATGTTGTTCTTCAGTAACTTTATGGTCATAGCGTTTTTGGTTCTGTTCATCTTTGACGGTCTGACCGGTGTGCTCTTATTTAACAGAGGGTTTGAAAGAAAACGTATATTTGATGCCGTAAACAGCATTAATGAAGGTCAGTTTGATACAAAGCTTGATACCAGCAAGATGCACGGAGACAATAAAACCTATGCCGAGATCGTAAACAAGGTAGGAGATTCCGTAAAGAAAGCGGTGGAAACGAGTTCGAAAGACGAAAAGCTTAAAGCCGATCTGATCACAAACGTTTCACACGATATTAAGACACCTCTTACCAGTATCATTAACTATGTGGATCTTATTAAACGTGAAAACATAGATAATGAGAGAGTAAAGAATTATGTTCGTATTCTCGATGAGAAATCCCAGCGATTAAAGCAGCTTACGGTGGATCTTGTTGAGGCTTCAAAGATCACCTCCGGTAACATCACTTTGGAACTTGCCAAGATGAATGTTAATGAGCTTATTTATCAGGCACAGGGAGAATTTGAAGAGAAGTATGAATCGAGAGGTTTGGCGCTCATTCTTTCAATGCCAAAAGAGCCCGTGGTAATAGAAGCGGATCCGAGATATGTATGGCGTATACTTGAAAATCTTATGCAGAACGCATATAAGTATGCATTAAAAGATACGAGAGTATATCTTGATCTGACCCTTGACGATAATAAGACCAACATGATCATGTCACTAAAAAATATATCAAGCAATCAGTTAAACATAAACGCCGACGAGCTTACGGAACGTTTTATAAGAGGAGATGTTTCCAGAAGCTCGGAAGGAAGCGGTCTTGGACTTTCAATAGTAAAATCACTTGCGAAAGCACATAACGGTTCTTTTGAGATTTATCTTGACGGCGATCTGTTTAAAGCAACGGTTATATTGCCGGTTACTCATAATAAAGCATAATAACAAAAAAGCTTCGATCATCGATCGAAGCTTTTACTGTTTATTCGTTTATTTCGTATCCGACACGTTTGTTGTATTTATCCACAACTTCGTGGATCTTGTCTGTGGATGTCATAACGTTGGAAACTGAGATATCGTGATTCATGAAATCGATTATCTGGGCCATGAATTTTGAAACATCCGCTTCAAGGTAGTAGGGTTTTCTTTTTACCGCTTCAGGCGTGTAAATGAGGTTTGTGGTAATTATTTTATCAAAAACACAATGCTCATAAGCTTTGTCAAATGCTTCGGTTCCGTTGTTGAACTGACCGAAGGTTGCAAGAATGAATATTCTCTTTGCATTCATCTTTTTAAGCTGTTTAGCGGTATCGAGCATGCTTTCGCCCGATGAGATTATATCGTCTATTATGATAACGTCTTTTCCGTCAATGTTTTCACCGAGGAATTCGTGAGCGACGATAGGGTTTTTTCCGTTCACTATCGTTGAGTAATCACGACGTTTATAGAACATACCGGCATCAACACCCATAACGTTCGCAAAGTAGATCGCTCTGTCGAGGGCTCCTTCGTCGGGAGAGATAACTACAGTGTGGTCTTTATCTATTATCATGTCCTCTTCGCTGCTAAGCAAAGCTTTTAAGAACTGATAGTATGCATTGAAATTATCGAATCCGCATAAAGGTGTGGCATTCTGGACTCTGGGATCGTGTGCGTCAAAGGTAACTATGTTTGAAACACCCATTGCGGTAAGTTCTTCAAGAGCGTAAGCGCAGTCGAGAGACTCACGTGTATTTCTTTTGTGCTGACGTCCTTCATAAAGGTAGGGCATCATGACGTTTATCCTTCGAGCCTTGCCGGTGGCTGCTGAAATAATTCTCTTTAAGTCCTGATAATGGTCGTCGGGAGACATGTGGTTTGTATAACCGTTCATGTTGTAAGTGATGGAATTGTTGCAAACATCCACCAATATGAAAAGATCTTTACCTCTGACCGATTCATGGAAAACGGCTTTTGCTTCACCGGTTCCGAATCGCGGACATTCTACGTCCATAAGATAAGACGATTCCATATATCCCTGGAAAGCGGGATCTTTTTTAAGAGCAATATCCATCTTTTTTCTGAAATCGACAAGATATCTGTCAACGCTTTTTCCAAGTTTGCTTGCGGAATCCATCGCAACAATCTTTAAAGGAGCAACCGGAAGTGCGTTTTCAAGTTTTCTGAGATTGGGCATTTTTCATCTCCCTTTTGAATTAATCGGCAATTTATTTTTATCATTCCAATATCGACACGTCAAGGTTTTTCGATTAAGATAAATACAGTCAATA
>JAGCTJ010000139.1 GCA_017963665.1 Lachnospiraceae bacterium
CGGAGAAGGCATACAGTATCTTTTCAGCAATACCGGAGACTCCAGCTTTACCGCACAGGCCAGAAACGTACCGGGAGAGCTTGTTAAAGCGATTTCCGCAAGTAACGCCGTGGCAGTCGATATCAACCTTATCAAGTGCAGCGATGAATATACGTTTAAGCACAGTGTAGATGTTGCGACGATGGCCATGATAATCGGTAAAACTTACGGACTTAACGATGAAGAGTTAAGACAGCTTGCCACTTCGGGGCTCTTGCATGACCTTGGTAAATCAAAGATACCTAACGATCTTTTGAATAAGCCCGGGAAGCTTACCGACGAAGAATTTACCTTTATGAAACAGCATTCTTTGTTCGGATATAAGATACTTAAAGAGAAAAATCAATTCGAAGAGCCGATTATGCTGGGTGTCCTTCAACATCATGAGAAGATGAATTCTAAGGGATATCCGCTCGGAACTGACGGAGAGCATATACATAAATTTGCAAAGATAATCGGGGTTGCCGATATTTACGATGCTCTTGTGACTGAGCGCCCGTACAAAAATGCTTTTCCCAAATGCGAAGCACTTGAGATGCTGATGTCGATGACTTCGGAACTTGATTTTAAAGCTCTGCAGAGTTTCCTTAAGAGTATCATCCTATATTCCGTCGACAGTATAGTGATACTTTCCAACGGAGAGATGGCAAAGGTTGTCGAAAACACCGAAAATGCAATGAGACCCAAGGTTGTAGGGCTTAGATCCGGAAAAATATATGATCTTTGCAACGATTTTAAATGTGCGAGTCTTGTGATTGTATCCGAATACAAGAAAAAATAATTCGAAAGACTGATATAATCGGGTTTTATAATTACTTTTTAATTTTTCTGATGTACGATTTATTTGTTGTTATCAACTACATACATACGAGGGCAAAAAAATGAAGGTTAGAAAACTTGGTATCTCAATTAAGATCCTGATCTATGTTCTGGTTCTGTTGATCGTTTCGGATCTTGCGATCGGTTTCTTTATCTACACAAGGGCAGATAAGAACCTTGTTGACCAGATCAAAGAAAATTCAGTCAATCTTGTAGGCTGCGTGGCAGGTGCCGTTGACGGTAACGATCTTAACGCAGTCGTATCCGAAGAAGATGTGGGAAGCGATGCTTACAACCGGGTAATTGATGCACTTGCCATCTTCAGAGACAATTCCAATGCCGAATATGTTTATACCGTAAGGTATCGTGATGACAAAACATGTGAGTTCGTTGTCGATTCCGATCCCGATGAACCCGGTATGCCAGGTGAAGATTTTGAGGGTGATGAAGCGGAGATCGCTTTGGCTTATTCGGGCAAGACCGTTGTTACAAATGAGCCTTACACCGATGAGTGGGGTGAGCATCTTTCTGCATACAGCCCCATCTACGCAGACGGCAAAGTTGTGGGTCTTGGAGTTGTTGATGTATCCATGGATTGGATCAACGAACAGTCAAGAAATCTTTTACTTATGATCGTTTCGATCTGTGCTCTTGTTCTTATCATCGGCGCAGGCGTTATGATCTTCCTTGGACTCATCATAAGAAGAGGATTCTCCACTCTTAACACAAAGATATCCGAGCTCTCAAACGGCGACGGCGATCTTACGAGAACGATCGACCTTAACGGCGGTGACGAGTTCGAGACTATCGGCGGAAACGTTAACAAGTTCATGGATTATATAAGAAATATTCTTATTACCATCGACAAAGACACCAAAGAAATGAACATCGCCATCGAAAACATGACCAATAACGTGGATACGACACTGGGAAATGCAGACGATGTAAGCCGTACGATGGAGCAGATGAGCGCTACAATGCAGGAGATATCCGCATCCATCCACAACATAGACGATCTTATCGGTTCCAGCACCGATGCCTTTAACGATATCATCGAAAAGATCAAGGAAGGCAATATATTTGCAGCCAAGATCCACGAAGAAGCAATCAATACCGGTAATGAAGCCATCAAGACAGAGGATGAAGTTTCCGAGCAGGTTGAAGAGATGGCAGCCGTTGTCAAGGAAAAGATCGAAGATTCCAAGGCCGTTGAAAAGATCAACGTTCTTACCGAGGACATCATAAACATTACCGAGCAGACAAACCTTCTTGCACTTAACGCTTCCATTGAAGCCGCAAGAGCGGGTGAAGCCGGACGAGGATTCGCCGTTGTTGCTTCCGAGATCGGAAAGCTTGCACAGGATTCGGCCAATGCCGCAGCAGAGATTCAGCAGGTATCCGCGAACGTTATCGCAGCTGTTGACGGACTGGCAAAAGAAGCTCACCTTATGGTTCAGTTTATGAATGAGACGGCGGTGGGCGGATACAAGAAACTTGTGGATACCGCGGATGACTTCAAGAATGCTTCCGAAAAGATGGATGACATGATGAGTGATTTCGAAGAACTCAGTATCGCCATCGGCAACAATATGAAGAACGTAAGCACACTTACGAAAGATCTTAATACGGCGGTTGATGACGCAGCCAAGGGCGTTATTTCGGCAGCAGAGAAGACGGTAGACATTTCTTCGAACATGAAGTCCATAAGTGATGAGGCTCATGACGGAAAGACTCTTTCCGATGATATTTACGAGAATGTAAACAGTTTCAAACTTAATTAAAAATTAATTGCATTTTCAGACATAAATGCTGTAATCTAACATATGTTGGATTACGGCATTTTTATTGATTTTTCAAGCATTTTTTTGCTTTCAAGACAAAAATTTGAAGTAATCGGACGTTAATGAAAGAATGTTACATTGTTACATGAGGTATTTTCAAATGGCAGTAAAATTGTACGATCAGGACGCATATTTAAATGAATTTGAAGCAACTGTTACAGGTTGCTTTATTACTGCGGAGGGAACTTTTGAACTCACTCTTGATAAGACGGCTTTCTTTCCCAATGAAGGCGGACAGTCTTGCGATAAGGGGACCATTAACGGTATGGAAGTTCTTAACGTGGAGTATAAAGAAAACGAGATCTTTCATATTGTGAAGTTCTTTATTCCTGAAGGAACCACCGTGGAAGGAAAGATAGATTTTGCACACAGATTTTCCAACATGCAGATGCATACGGGTGAGCATATTTTCTCGGGTCTTGTGCACAGAGAATTTGGCTTTAACAATGTCGGATTTCATTTAAGCGACAATTCCGCAACCATGGATTACGACGGGAAGCTTTCCGAAGATGATGTCAAAGGTTTGGAGATACTTACCAACAGGATGATCTGGGCGGCCAAGAACGTTCGTGCTTTCTTTCCTTCAGAGGAGGATCTTTTAGAGCTTGATTACAGATCAAAGAGCGGAATAAAAGGCGATGTACGGCTTGTAGAGATAGAAGATGTGGATCTTTGCGCGTGCTGTGCACCTCATGTAAAGAATACTTCTGAAGTAGGTATATTTAAGATAACCTCCGTTGAGACTTATAAAGGCGGAACAAGATTAAATTACCTTGCGGGAGAGCGTGCTTACAACGACTATCTGAGATTATCCGAACTTGAATCGGAACTTTCGAGAAGTTTAAATGCAAAGAAAGGAAACATTTCCGAGTCGGTAGGCAAGTTAAAACATTCCATTTCGGAACTTGAGTATTCAAATATCGCATTAAAGAGGATGAAAGTCAGCGCAGTATGTGACAGTGCAACAACGCCCTTTATTTTCCTTGATAGCGATTACGCCGATATTATGAGATTTGCACTGGGTGAACTGAAAAGCAAGTTCAACGGGCTTTGCGCCGTATTCGCGGGAAACGACGAAAGCGGATACAGATATCTAATAGAGTATGACGGAAAAGATCTTGTGGATCTTGCCGAGAAACTTAAAGCTACCTTTGAGATAAAAGGCGGCGGAAGGTCGGGAAGCCTTCAGGGTAACCTTATCGGCAGCAAAGATTCCATCAATGCTTTTCTTGAAACACAAATAGGCGCATGATATAATATTCCCGATAAATTTATATTGGGGTATGAAAGATATGATAAAGATATTTGCAGACAGTACAAGCGATTTTTCCAAAGAGCTTGCAGAGCGTTACGATATTACGATAATTCCTTTGTTTATCAATATGGACGGAAAGTATTATCGTGACGGGATTGATGTTAAAAGGACCGACATTTTTGCATGGTCGGACAAGACGGGAGAAACGCCCAAAACTGCGGCTCCGTCAATAGAAGATGTGGTTACTGCATTTAAGCCCTATGCCGAGGCGGGTGACGACATTTTCTACTTTTCCATTTCGGAAGATATGTCGACTTCCGCAAATGTTGCGAGATTGGCAGCCAACGAACTTGATTATGAAGAAAAAGTTTACGTTGTGGATTCCATGAGCTTATCCACCGGAATTGCACTTCTTGCCATCAAAGCAGCCGAAATGGTTAAAGACGGATATCCTGCTTCGGTAATTTATAACAGAGTTCTGGACCTTCGCAGTAAAGTAAGAGCAAGTTTTGTTGTGGATACACTCACTTATCTCGGAAGAGGCGGAAGATGTTCTGCGGCAACGGCCCTCATCGGTAATGCGTTAAAGCTTAAACCCAGGATTGAAGTCATCGAAGGTAAGATGGACGCAACGAGCAAATACCGTGGCTGCAGCGAGCGTGTTATAGGTCACTATGTTGACGATATCAAGGAGAAACTTAAAAAAGCCGATCATTCACGTGTATTCATTACACATACTGTTGTAGAGGGTGATGTGGTTGAAAAGGTTAAGTCCTTCCTTGAAGGATTGGAACTCTTTGATGAGATTCTTATAACGGACGCGGGCGGAGTTATCTCAAGCCACTGCGGACCGGGAACGCTTGGCGTACTTTATATTGAAGAATAAGAGGCAGTTGATGCCGCTAAAGGTCGGTGAATAACCGACCTTTTTTTGAACAGATCATCGGAGGAACTTATGCAGACCGAGAGTAAAGAAGACCTTACAGTAGGCGGTTATGTTTTTGCGACACATACGGATGCTGAGATAGCGCGTAACGAGATCAAACGCATTGCATATATCGAGCAAAAGATGGACATGACCAACATGAACGTCATAACGGGCATATACAAGAAGGCTCTTGAGAGCAGGACATTCCAGACTCCCATAGGCCTTGAGTTTATGCATTCTCTGTACGATTCCATCGTTAAATCGGGAATGAAGCGTGAAGACATTCAGCCTATCCCTTTGTATACGACGTTTAAGAGAATGGACTTTTCTTCCTCCCGTATCAGACAAGAGACCATCGATAAGGAGAGCGAGGAGTACAAACTTAGGGTCAAATATCGTAACAGCGTGCTTATAAGCGGTATTCTCGGCGCCCTTGTAATCATAATGCTTCTTGTAATGTTCAGAGGTACCACTCCAAACGCCATAAACTATAAGGCTGCCGTTACCAACGAGTATGCGGCATGGGCTCAGGAGCTGAGTGAAAAGGAAGATGCTTTAAGGGAAAAAGAACACGATCTCGAAGAGCGTGAAGCTAAACTTTTGGGGTATTAATATCTGTTCACAAAATAAACACATATATGTTTTATTCTTTTAAATGAAGTTAAATACTCACAGCAAAGGAATGACATGGACAATATAAAGATCTTGGTAGTTGACGATGAAGAAAGGATGAGAAGGCTTGTAAAAGACTTTCTCGCAAAGAAAGGTTACGAAGTGATGGAAGCCTCAAACGGCAGAGAAGCTCTGGACCTTTTCTATAAAGACAATACCATAGATCTTTTAATTTTGGACGTAATGATGCCTGTCATGGACGGCTGGGCCACCCTTCGTGAGATACGAGAGACTTCCAAGATACCGATCATCATGCTTACCGCAAAAGCCGAAGAACACGACGAACTTTTGGGATTTGAACTTGGAGTTGATGAGTATGTTACAAAGCCATTCAGTCCCAAAGTACTGGTTGCGCGGGTTGAAGCGTTGCTTAGACGCTCCGGAAGTGTGGGCGGAGAAAACGAAAATCTTTCATACGGCGGCATTGTGCTTGATAAGAACGCCCACAGTGTTTTCGTGGATTCTTCGGAGATCGAACTAAGTTACAAAGAGTTTGAACTTCTTGCCTATTTTATGGAGAACAAAGGACTCGCTCTTTCGAGAGACAAGATACTTGACAGTGTTTGGAATTACGATTATTTCGGAGATGCCAGAACGGTGGATACCCATGTAAAGAAGCTGAGGGCCAAACTCGGCGATAAGGGCGATCTTATCAAGACGATCTGGGGAATGGGCTATAAATTTGAGTAAGGATAAAAGATCAGACTCAACTAAATACAGACATTCCATAAGGAGACAGTTTACGGCGGCTTTTGTTACGGTCGTTGTACTAACTGTCACTTTGTGTATTGTGGCCAATTCCATTTTGCTTGAAAAGATCTACATGCGAAACAAAGAAAAGGCCTTAAGGAATGCTTACAGCGAGATTTATACCGCCGCTTACGCGGGAGACCTGAAGGAAGAAAACTTTACCGCTTCACTTCAAAGGTTTGCCATAAAGAACAATGTAAGCATCATGATAATCACTTCGCTGTATGAGCCTGTTACCGTATACTCCAATGAATCGATCGAGGATCTTTTGATAGATATCAGGGGCAGTATAAGAGGTACCGATCCCTTTAAAGAGATCATAGAGCAATCCGACGATTACATCATTGCTTTAAAGGATGTATCCCAGACAAAAACCGAGTATATCGAAATGATCGGTAATCTCGAGGGAGTTTGCATGTTCCTTATGAGAACACCGGTTGAAAGTATCAAAGAGAGTACCGCCCTTGCAAACAGGGTACTTATATATGTGGGACTCATAAGTTTGCTTTTAAGCTTTGTGTTCATTTTTTTCTTTTCAAGAAGGATCACGAAACCGGTGCTGGAGCTTGCGGATCTTTCCAAGAGAATGACGGGACTTGACTTTGATGCCAGGTATGAAGGAAACACCGATTCGGAGATAGGACTTTTAGGTAACAACATGAACGTCCTGTCCGATACGATAAAAGACAATATCTCACGACTTAAATCTGCAAACATCGAGCTTAAGAACGATAACGAAAAGCGTGAACAGATCGATGAGATGCGAAAAGAGTTCATATCAAACGTATCCCACGAGTTTAAGACGCCCATCGCGCTCATCATGGGATATGCCG
>JAGCTJ010000140.1 GCA_017963665.1 Lachnospiraceae bacterium
AAGGTACCTGATCTTTATCTTAAAAAAGATCTGGAACGGATTGGCACTGTCAAGTGTCGCAACTTCCAGAATATCTCTGGGAATCGACTCAAGCGCAGATAAAAACAGGATCATGTTGTATCCCAAGTTCTTCCACAAGAATAGGAATATGATAACAACCTGCGCGTGCGGAGACTTTAACCAATCAACCTTATCGGCTCCAAAACGAGAAAAGAACTGGTTAACGGCACCGTTATAATGGAACATTACCTGCACTATCAATACAACAGACGCAACAGGCACCATCATCGGTGTCAAAAAACAGGTCCTGAACTGACTTCTCAAAGGAATATCCCTGTCGAGAAGTATAGCCAGCAACAATCCCAAAACTACCGAAAGCGGCATGGCAACCAACGAAAACTTAAGCGTATTTCCGCCTGCCAGTCGGAAAGCTTCGTTGGCAAAAACGTTTCCGAAGTTTTTAAACCACACAAACTTGCCTGAAATAGGATTGTCGATCATCGAGTAATATATGACAACAAAAAAAGGAAGTACGAAGAACAAAAGAACTCCTATCACACTCGGTGATAAGAACATTGCCGCACTTACCCTGGTCATTCGTGTTCTTTTTTTAATCTGATTTTTCTTTCTAGACTTCATGCAAACAATAGCCAAACCCCTCTTTTACAAATGATAACAAATGACAAAAAAAAGACAACCGAAAACCTTATTAAGTTTATTTAAGTTTTTATTAACACTCATCGATACACTGGTTTTGTTTTTCACTCTTCAAGCAAAAAAGACAGCCGAATTGCTGCCTTTTTTAGAAACAAGTATTAATCATGTATACTCTACTTGCAGTTGCATTCTACCCAAGCATAATCCATTTCCTTTTGCAACGCCACGCAATGAGTCCTTTCACAGTATCTCCACCTTTGTATTGTTGCCATGCAATAAGGTGCTCCAGGAAAATGAACTCGGGCTCCTATTACTTCTTCCCAAGCACCCCAATCACTCCATTTATGACCAAAAATATTGCTACATGAATGTGTCGGTTCAGAAATGACACCTCGAGTTTGTCCTTTATCATCATCTCTTTCATTATACTCAATAATTACTGGATCATAAGGAAGAATAGTACCTTTATTTAGTTGAAGTAAGTATGTATCCATATCTTCAACTATTCTTCCTTCTTTTGTATCGCAAAAGGGTAAGGGTGTTTCAGCTTGCTGCTTATTGCTATTTGCAAAAGATGAAACGGGCATAATTAGTATCATGACTGTGATAATTGTTATTATAGCCATTAATAATTTGATAAACTTATTTTTCATATTTAATGCTCCTACATTAATGTGATGTCTATTTTTTGCAGACAAGTGAGACATTTTCTGCCTTAATCTCTAAAAAATTTGAGACAGTTTCACGTAAAGCATTCTGTTCTTGTTCAGTCAAAAAACTATCATTGCTCTTAACATATATTTCTGCCTGACTTATTGTGTCTTCATCATAAACAAGAAACACTTCGGTATCGATAATATCATTCTCATCGAAATTTAATATCTCTTTCTTCAAAGAATCTTCCAGAACCAATTTGTTTTTCAGAATTAAGGCTTCTTCGTCTGTTATGGTTATGTTATTTATCCCTTTTGAGGTCTTAGTCGACAAAAAGTATATGCCGACAAGTAAAATCAAACACAAAGAAACAATAGTAGCTATTAGACTTGGTTTTTTGTTATTTAGAATTGATCTCACTCTTCTTTTTACCTCCAATCTTCCGAAAGAGACCGGATTAATCAACGATATTCTTTCTTTTTTGCAACATGTTAAAAGTACTTTACAATAATCTTTTCGAAATTGGATATCCATATCACGAACAACTTTTTCATCACAAGCCAATTCCATATCTCTTTCAAAGAAATAATAGGCAATCCAACAAAGCGGATTAAACCAATAAACTATCAGAAGAAAAAAAGCTAACAATTTAAAAATATGATCTTTCCGTTCAATATGAGCCTTTTCATGAAACAAAACCATTTCCTGCTCTGAATCATTTAATCCCGAAAAAAGATATATTTTTGGTTGAAGTATTCCGTGAATAAATGATGAACATGTACCATCGAATAAGTATATATTCTCTTTCAACAACATCGATTCATTAAGCTTGCGAGCCAATTTTACTTCGGATATCAAGGAATACACTATAATTAGCAAAATTCCTATTAACCATAAACCAATCAAATATGAATCATTAGTTGTTTTGTTCCGAACTGAATATGAACTAATTCCGTGTAGTATTTCTCCATCACTTAAGAACCAAATGCCATTATTATCAGTTTTATAAGACAGATAATCTGAAATCTTTGTTTCTGACTGATAATAGTGATCTGTCATCTCAAGAGGTAAGTTTAACCCAAAAGGCCTTATGAGTGAAACAGGTAGAATCAATTTAACTGCTATTACACTCCAAAACAAACATACTATTTTTCTAGGAATCCTTTTGGAAAAATGACTGATGATACAGACAAATATTATTAGCCAACTGGATGATAATCCCATTGATAGTACTTTTTGAAATATACTATTTATCATCATAATTCCTTGCTTTTTCGATTAGTTCAAGAATAGAAGTCACATCTTGATCTGTTAATGATCTGTTTTTGGTAAATGCAGAAATAAATGCAGGTAAAGATCCATTGAAACTTTCATCAACGTACTGTTCACTTTGATTGGCATAAAAATCATCTTTCGTCAAAATGACATACACTATACCATTTTCATTTCTAAACAAACCTTTGTCACATAATCGTTTTAGAACCGTATGAGTGGTTGTTCTTTTCCAATTAAACTGAATTTCAGCCAGTTTAACGATCTCCGAAGATGTTAAAGGAGCTTTCTCCCATATTATGTCAGCAAATTTCGCCTCTATAACGCCCAAATGGTAATTGTTCACTTGAGATATCTCCAATTACTAGTCAGAATTCTATATATAGACTACAGTGTGTAGACAGAACTGTCAAGGTATTTTATTACGCATTTCCGAGTAAATCGGAGAAACATGAATCGGTTTTCCCTGTATATGAGCTTTAAAGACTGGTGTTACAAAGGGACAGGCGTTTTGCCTGTCCCTTTCGCTTTCATTTTATTACCTTGAAGGCATATTCTTAAGTGTTGCAGAATTAAATCCGGGAATGATCTGTTCCCAGCTTGTGGCTCCGTCGATGAGTCCGAGATAGCCGTTGCAATGTTCGGCATATGAAGGAGTATCCATATATCTGTAGACATCGCCGGCGGGTTTTCCGAGAATTCCGAAGTTCTTTCCGGGTTCGCCCTCATCTCCGGTGTGGAAGATACATGCGTCTATGTTTCCCGTAAACTGTGCTTTGAAGAAAAGATATGCCGTAGCGGCAGCCTGTACGTCAGCGCCCGCCTGTCGTCCTCCGTTAAGCGTGGGATTTACACCGTTCGTTGATGAGAAACCAACTTCCGAAAGAATGATCCTGCAATCGCTGCCGAAGTTCGAAGCACAGTAGTTTGTAAGCACTTCAAGGTTGTAAGGAGATACGAAACTTGCTCCGATGCCGTGAGCCACACTGTAGATACGTACCTTTCCGTCGTTCCAGGGATCGGCGTTGGTAAGAACTGCAGTGTATGCATGGTTTGCAAGATTCCATCTGATGTTTGGATTCATTTCTTTTAGATAACTGTCGAGTGCAGTTATGAATCCTCTTGTTCCCCAGTCTCTGTCACGATCGTTCCAGGTATGGTCCGTACATGTAAATACTCTGCAGTTTGCGTAATGACTCTTTGCAGCATAGTACAGACAGCGGAAAGTGTTAGAGTAGTTGGTCATGAAGGCATCTCTTGAGATGTTGCCCGCCCAATACCAACGACCGGTGGTATTAAGGAATGTGTTGACCTCGTTACCGAGTATCCAGTTATCAACGTGACGGTTGCTCTTGCTCCAGTATTCGGTAAGGAACATGAACGCCGCTTCAACCTTTTCTCTCGCAGCGGGCTCTTCCATGTTAAACGCATAGAAATTGTAACCCGGCGTCCTTCCGGTAGGAGTGATCATATCCGTCGAATTGCCGCCCCATCTTATCATGATCTGCATCGTAACGGTTCCGCCGTTTGCGTTCGCAGCCATGATGTCGGAGTTGTAATCGATATGATGAGTAGGATTGTAGAAGTAGTAAGTCTTTCCGTTATAGTTGTATGCCACATCGTGCGATCCGGCCGTTCCGATAAGCTCTTCAAGATAGAGGTTATGGAAGTAATGCTTGTCGCCGATGCCTGTGTCGTAGGTTCCCTGACGTCCCTTCTTTGAAGCGGGTGTCGGGTAAGGAGCGGTGTACGAAGCAAGCGCTTCGGGATTGTCTATATATGTCGGCTTGGACATAACGTAGTAAGTGTTCTCGGTTTCTTTGACAGCCAATGCAAACTTGGCCATAAGATTTCCCGATACCGAGAATGAGGTCACAATGTCTTCGTCCTTTTCAAACGAAGAAAGCGCTCCGATGACAGCGTTTGACATGGGATCGAGCTTAACAAGATAGTAAAGATCGTCATATCCCGCTATCCTCTCGGGAATGCTTGCGCTCACAACGACCGATCCGCCTTCGATCCTTGCCGAATTGATGGTGCCGCTGTCGGGAGACGGCTCTACCTCATCCGCACCGTTTGCAAGATAGATCGATCTTGAACGGCCGTAATCGGAATAATATCTCTCACCTGTCGAATCGATCCTGTATGAACGTGCTTTCATATAATATGTACGCTCTCCGATCTTGTTTTTTAAATATGCAGCGGTATTGATCGTTTTAAGATCGATGACCTTAGGTCTGTTTTCAAAGTTGATGTCGTAAGCATACAAAAGCTCGTATCCGTCAGCACCCAGATCCGTTTCGGGAGGAAGAAAACTAACGGTAAGCACACCTTTAAGAAGATTCTTGATCCTGTAAAGCTCCGGAACTTCAAGCTCGATCTTCGTCCACCTTGCATAAAGTCTTACGTAGGGTTCATCATCTTCGGGATAAAGCACCAAAAGATCGTTAAGATCTTTGATCTGCTCCGTCGCTATTCTGTTTGCGTACCATCCGTCAAATGTATATCCGGGAAGAGAAGGATCGGGAATCACGGGCATCTCGTCACCGAAGGTGTACTTTGTGATCTCCTTAACATCATCGTTAAAGAAACCTCCGCCAAGATCGTAAACGACTTTTACGGTAAGGTTTTCTTCTTCCCCCTCTGCCTTAAGATCAAGTGACAAGGCGGTAAAAAGAAAAATCGGCGCCAACAGAAAAATGATCACACAAAACAATTTCTTCATTACAAAATCTCTTCCTATTTCTCGAATCTGAACCATTTGAAATCAAAATCCGTTCCGGGGAGGAACACAAAACTAACTTTACCATTAAATACCGGTGATTGTAAAGGAATGCGGTATTCTCCGTACTCCTCTGAGTACTCAATTTCGGCAAGCCGGTTTTTCTGACCCGACTCATCGGTAAAAAGAATATGCATCGAAGTGAGCGAATTGTTCGACCGCCCGCAAACCGTTATCGCAGATATTCCGTCACTAAAGTCCATATCGTCAAACTCTATGCAAACGTTGTTTCCGATATGCTCGATTGAATCGCCTGTCACGGTATATGTGTCGCCGGTTATAAAGTTGTTGTTAACGGCCTGATTCGTTTCGTAAGCTTTTCCGTACTTTTTGAAAGAGAAGCCCTTAAGAGAGATCCTGTTAGTGGTCTCGAAAACAAACGACACCGATTTTATGCCTTTGATGCGTCTTGATAGTTTAAAGGTATTTGCCTGATAATGGTTGTAGTTCGATATCGCTTTGTACGTAAAACTTCCGAGACACTCTCCGTTTTCGGGCGTTCCTTCATATATTGAAAGAGGAAGCTCGTTTTCAAATATGAAGATTGGAACCGATATCTCATCCGAACCTATCTCACCGAAATCAACATTTTCATATGTTATATACGACTTTTCATAGGCAGGGATGAATACTCCGCCTTCAAAAGACACTTCCGCTTTTTCTTCGGAACAGTATGCGTATTGTATGCCCGGTACAAATTCGTAAGGATCAAGAGTAACACTTCCCATGCCGCTTACGTTAAACTCAAGCACCGAAATGATCTCGGAAAGACCCGAACCGTTTCCGGCTTTTACAGTCAGTCTGAAATCTCCGTCACCCAAGCCGGTCACGGTAATGGTTTTGTTTTCTTTGTCTATTAAAGCCTTTGCAAAGTTGGCTTCAACTGCGTCTATCGTAAGAGCACTTACCGAAATGTCGTCGAAAGTGGCATTTTCGGGATATACCTTATAAGAAAGCGTTACCGACGGACACTCGGCAGTAAGCATGTTGGTGTTTTGATTGATAAGTTCTATCTTTCTTATCGGAATGTCGGTTTTGGCTTCCGATTCGTAGTTGGCGTCCATGAAAGAAGCACCTTTTATTACGTCCGCAGAAACGGCGTTTAACGTAATGCTCGCGCTTTCAAGTTCGGGCGATTCGGCCTTTAACTCTATGGTTCCGGTCGTTGAATCGGACGCTATTATCGCTATGAGTTTTCCCGAGAACAGCTTTCTTGAAGTTCCTTTATATTGTTCGTAATCGGTAGAATCTCCGTTATCGACACCGACCAGTCTTCCGGCGCCCGTTACGGAAAGGTTTA
>JAGCTJ010000141.1 GCA_017963665.1 Lachnospiraceae bacterium
AAATGAACAGTAGACAGAGAGCATATTTAAAAGGTCTTGCACAGAATATCGATTCAACATTTCAGATCGGTAAGAATGCATTGTCACCGGAGATAACCGAAGCAGTCCGAGAAAGCTTCAATACAAGAGAACTTGTTAAGATCACGGTTCTGAAAAACTGTATGGACGATCCGAAATCCATGGCACAGATACTTGCTGAGAGAACCGGATCCGAGGTTGTTCAGGTTATCGGTAAAAAGATCGTTTTATACAAAGAAGATAAAGACAACAAGAAGATAATTCTTCCCAATTAGTGACGGAGTTTACATTGAAAAAGCGTGTCGGTCTTTTTGGCGGGACGTTCGATCCCATTCATTACGGGCATTTGATGCTTGCGGAAAATGCATACGATTCATTGAAACTTGATGAGGTTTTATTTGTTGTCAGCGGTAAATCTTATTTAAAGAGCAATGTTTCCAAAGCAAAAGACAGACTTTCCATGACTTCACTTGCGATTTCGGACAATTCTCATTTTGCATTGTCGACTGTTGAGACCGACAGAGGGGAAGATGTGGATTCGTATTCATATGAAACTATCCTTACCCTTAAAGAACATAATCCCGATACGGAGTATTTCTTTATGGTAGGCGCAGATTCCTTTGTTTTCATGGACAAATGGAAAAAACCGGATGTTATTTTTGAAAACACCACGGTTACGGTTGCTTTTAGGGAAGGCTCATCTCTTGAAGAACTCCACAATAAAGCAAAAGAGTATGAAGAAAAGTTTCCGGGAGCCGTTATTGTCTTTCTTCCCGTTTTGAATATCGGCATTTCTTCCACAGATATCAGAAACAGGATAAGAGAAGGGCAGTCGATCAAATATATGACACCTGATGAGGTTTCTTTATACATCGATAAAAACGGTCTTTATCGCGGTTAGCAGCATGGCAAAATTTGAGAAGATAACCGAAAAACTTCATAAAACTCTTAATGAACACAGGTTTTTTCATACTCTCGGTGTATCCTTCACCGCACAGTCATTGGCCATGAAGTATGGAGCTGACATTAAGAAAGCAGGTATTGCAGGTCTGCTACACGATTGTGCAAAGGCATATAAGAGCGATGAACTTTTAAAGATGTGTGAAGATTATTCCATACCGATAAAAGATGTCGAAAGAGAATTTCCCGCGCTGTTACATGCAAAAGTCGGTGCTTATCTTGCAAAGACGGAATATGGTGTAACGGATGAGGAGATACTGGATGCCATCGTTTGTCACACGACCGGGAAGCCGGGCATGAATACTCTTGAAAAGGTCATATACGTAGCAGATTTTATCGAACCGGGCAGATATAAAATGAATAATCTCGAAGCGATCAGAAAAATGGCTTTTACAGATCTTGATGAAACACTTTTGATGATTCTTTCCGCTACCGTAGATTATCTCAATGAGACTATGAATGAAGGTATAGATCCCCTTACGATCGAAACCTACGAATATTATAAAAAGAACAAATAACAGTTTAGAGAGGACTTTAATGGAAATAAAAGAATTAACCGGAATAGCCATAAGTGCACTTGAAGATAAAAAAGGAGAGGATATCAAACTCTTAAATATAACCGGTATTTCGCCCATATCCGATTACTTTGTTATCGCTACCGGCAATAACTCAAATCAGATGCAGGCTATGGCGGATGAAGTATCCGAGCAGTTAAACAAAGCCGGTGCAACACTTAAACACACCGAAGGATATGATGCGGCCAACTGGATACTTATGGATTACGGCGATTTTATGATCCATATTTTCAATCCCGAAAGCAGAGATTTTTATAATCTCGAAAGAATATGGCGCGATGCCGTAACGGAATAATGAACATAAAAAAAGCGGACTTTGAGTCCGCTTTTTTTTTACTATCTCAAAAATCTGTATACTCCGAACACCTTACCGAGGATCATGCAACTGTCCACAATGATCGGATCCATAGTATCGTTTTCGGGTTGTAATCTTATGTGACCGTTTTCTTTATAGAAAGTCTTTACGGTAGCCGAATCTTCAATGAGAGCAACGACAACATCGCCGTTACGAACGTCCTGAGTACCCTCAACCAGAACCTGATCACCGTTCATGATACCGATATTGATCATCGAATCGCCTTTTACTTTAAGAATGAAAGCTTCGCCCTTGGGAACATATTCCATGGGGATGGGGAAGTAGTTTTCAATGTTCTGTTCGGCGAGTATGGGCTGACCGGCGGCAACCTGTCCGACAACGGGAATACTGACCGTTTCGGTACGAACCATATTAAAGGAGTCGTCACAAACTTCAATCGCACGAGGCTTGGTGGGGTCACGTCTTATATAACCTTTTTTCTCAAGTGCGTTAAGATGAGAGTGAACGGAAGATGTGGAACTGAGATCGGCCGCTTCACATATTTCTCTTACTGTAGGCGGATAGCCTTTTTTTAGTATTTCCTGCTTAATATATTCAAGTATTTCTTTTTGCTTGGGAGATGCTTCTTTATATGCCATACCTTTCCCTCCGTACGAAATAATAGCAAACATACATTTGGTTACACTTAAACTATATCACAGTAAAAATGAAAAAGCAAACATATATTCAAGAAAATATGTTCGAAAAAGTATTGACATTCGAATGACTGTTCGATATTATATAGTTACAGCAAACAAACGTTCACAACAAACGTTCGATATATGAGGATAAGTACATGAAGACAACACACAACATTTCCATTATTAAAAGAAGAAGAGAATTGAAAAGAAAGATCACTTCATTTTGTATTTTGACTACAGTTACGGTTATATTGTCAGTGCTTTTTATTTTTGGCTCGAAATCGGTTGCTTCCGACGGTTCGATCAAAGATTACAGCAAGTATTATAAGAGTATTGAAGTATCCGGAGACGATTCTTTGTACGATATTGCATCTGAATATTCGGTTCCCGAATTGATGACGGAAGAAGAGTTTGTCCGTGAAGTAATGTTTATAAACAATATGGAAAGCGATAAATTGTCATACGGAAAGAGTTATATCATTATTCCTTATTATTCATAGAAACAATGAATATTTTCACTCCACTTACCACATCATCCATCATAAAAATCCCGCTCGAAATATTCGAACGGGATTTTTATTAATCATCTTTTTCTCTCAGTTTAACTATATTTGCGGCACTTCTTCGACGTTCATCCTCAATAGCGGCGTAGTGTTTCTTTGTTGTATTTACGTCTTTATGTCCCAAAACATCGGCTACAAGATATATATCACCGGTTTCCCTGTAAAGACTTGTACCGTATGTACTTCTTAATTTGTGCGGAGTGATCTTTTTAATGTTCGTAAGATTTGAGGCATATTTCTTAACGAGATTTTCGACACTTCTTACACAAAGTCGTTTATTCTGCAAGGAAAGAAACAATGCGTTTTCGCTGCCTGTTTCGGGTATTATCTTATTTCTTATCTCCAGGTAATCGGTAAGGGCGGTATATACTTCGTCTCCGAAGTAAACCGTAGCTTCTTTACCGCCTTTTCTTCGTATCAGAATACCGTTTGTATTAAAGTCGATATTGTTTATATCCAGTCCCACAAGCTCAGATACACGAATACCGGTTCCCAGCATAAGTGTAAGTATGGCAACATCTCTGTATTTTGTCTTGTTATGAAAGCGTAACTGATTCGGAGTCAGTTTTTCACCTTCCTCAACCATATCCAAAAGATTTGCCACTTCATCGGGCTCAAGTCTTATAATCTCTTTTTGATGTATCTTAGGAGGACTTACAAGGCTTGGTGCATTGGTCTTTATAAGCTCTGAGGTATAGAAATATTTGTATAAAGAGCGAAGAGAAGAGAGTTTTCTTGCTTTTCCGCGCTCATCGTTTGTTATCTCTCGGTCCTTTTTCTCGTAAAGGCTCAAATACTCAAGGTATTCTTCGATATCTTCACGTCTTACACTGTCAAGAACGGAAAGAGGAAAGTCTTTAATCTCCATATTTTTAAGAGAAGGATTGGTCTCATGAAGAAACTCAAAGAACAGTCTTATGTCGTAAGCGTAGGAGAGTCTTGTTCTTGATGCCGTATATTCCTCAATTCCTCTGAAATACTGCTTCATGAAGGGAGGGAGCTCATCAAGAACTTCTCGAAGTCTTACTATATTTGTTTTCATTACCTCATCATGGTAATTTTGTGAGGCTTTATACGGATTCGCCACTTTTATTCCATCCTTTGATATTGCTGTCTTTTATGGCTGCGAACATTCTGTTGCGTACACCGGGCGTTTCTTTGTTTATCTCTTTTACTATGTCTTTGACATACTCACGTTTAGTCTTTTTATCAACCGGACAGGGGCTTTTAACCGCCGGTATGTCATATTTATTTACAAAACCTATAACATCGCTCTCGTTCATGTAGATCAACGGTCTGATTACCGTAAGATCTGTCCTGTCGAGATATGTGACGGGAGAGAATGTATGGAATCTTCCTTCGTATATGAGGGAGAGAAGCATCGTATCGATAACATCGTCCTTATGGTGCGCATAAGCTATCTTATTGCATCCGATCTTTTTCATTGCATCATTTAATGCGCCTTTACGCATTTTGGCGCATAACGAACAGGGATTGGATTCTTTTCTTACGTTAAAGATAACATCATAAATGTCCGTTTTTTCTATATGATAAGTAACATTCAGTGATTCACAAAGTTCGCTTATCTTTGAAAGATCGAGATTGTTGAATCCCAGATCGACGGTTACAGCCACTACTTCAAAATGTTTGGGATAGAAGCGCCTTAAGTGGGAGAGTGCATAAAGAAGAGTTAAACTGTCTTTGCCACCTGATATACCAATGGCGATCTTATCGCCTTCATTAATCATTTCATAATCGTCACAGGCCTTTCTTACAAGGCTTAAAACTCTTTGAAGATCCATATGTACCTTTGCTCGTTAAAATATAGATAAATTGCTTTAATAAGTATACCATCAATATTGATTAAGTGCTATTATATAAGACATGAAGATAAAGATTGAGAAAAAATATTTACAGATAGGCTTTACGATATTTCTTACCGCCATTGCTATTTTGATGGTAGTTTTCTTTATATGGAACAATAATTCCATCAAAACATCTGTAAGAAAGTTCAATTCCATAATGTCTCCGGTCTATTACGGACTGATCATAGCATATCTTTTGACGCCCATAGTTGATTTTTTTGAGAAAAAACTTTTTATACCGCTTTTTGCAAAACTTAAATGGTTTGAAGAAGAAAAAGACAAGAACAGGCGCATTCATATAAGAATATTCAGTGTAACGCTCACTTTTGTGATCACATTGTTTTTACTTTATATTTTCTTCGCAAGCGTTATTCCCGAACTTATTAAGAGCATCCAAAGTATCGTTAAACAGTATCCGTATTACACGCGTAATATGATGAATACAATAAATAAAGGACTTGAAAACAATCCCGAACTTCGTGAATTGCTGCAGGATATTGTTTACAGTTATTCCAACGAAACCGATAACTGGTTGAACGATAATTTCCTTCCCATGATACAGAAGATGCTTCCGAACGTAGGAGATATGTTGTTGGGATTTTCCTCCAGTATACTCAAATTCCTTAAGTTCTTATGGAATATCACCATCGGACTTATCATTTCGATCTATGTTCTTAACAGTAAAGAAAAGTTTGCCATGAGCTGTGTCAGAAATGCATATGCGATCTTTGAAACAAAGACCGCAAACAGACTGGTTGAGTCCGTTAGATTTACTCATCGAACATTTATCGGATTTCTTTCCGGAAAAGTGCTTGATTCGCTGATCATCGGTATTATTACCTTTGTGGTCTTATCCATAATGAAAATGCCTTATACGGTACTTATAAGCATTATAGTAGGTATCACAAACATAATTCCTTTCTTTGGACCCTGGTTCGGTGCCATACCCAGTTTGTTCATACTTGTCATGATAAATCCCAAGTATGCGTTGTATTTCCTTATATTTATCGTAATTCTTCAACAATTTGACGGAAACTTCCTTGGGCCGAAGATTTTAAGCCAGACAACGGGTATAACAACATTCTGGATCATTTGTTCCATAACCGTTTTCAGTGGTTTCTTAGGAGTTCCCGGCATGCTTATAGCAGTTCCGGTTACAGCCGTATTGTTTGCGCTTTTCAATCGCATTACAGACAATATGCTCATTAAGAAAAACCTTCCCACGGATCCGGCCAGCTATGATTGCGTCGGTTCGATTTCCGAGACCGGTGAAATTACGAAATATGTTTACATTAAAGAGAAACATGTTTCGAAAAAACGTGTTGATAAACCTTCGTTGTTTAAAACATTGTTTTTCAAGATTAAGGAAGTTTTGGCTAAAAAAAGCAAGAAGGGTACGGATTGATGGGTTTATAGATCCATACTCATCTATTCGCAAAAGACAGATTTAACGAATAGTTGGCCATGGAAATTGGCATTTCCACGGCCAACTGATTCGTTAAATCTGAAAGGGATAATAAATTAAAATAATTATAAATGCCAAGAATTACTTGGCCTTTTTTCATTTATTTATTGTTTTTCTTTTCAAAATCCTCGACGTATTGAATTATCAGATCAACGGTTCCGTCAATACCGAGTATCGAACTGTTTATACACAAATCGTACGTATCGGCGCGACCCCATTTTTTGGATGAATAATAGTTATAATAGCTTTGACGCTGTTTATCTTTCTTTTGATACAATTCTCTTGCTTTTGCTTCTGATTTGATCGATTCATCTTTTTTCATAATATAATCGACTTTAAATTCATCGTCAGCATAAATAAACAGATTTATTACATTTTTGTATTCGGCTAACGCATAATCCGAACAACGGCCTACAATAACGCAAGGACCTTCATCGGCAAGTTTTTTAATTGCATCAAACTGTGCCAGAAATACTTTGTGGCTTATGGGCATATCCACAAAACTTGATGAATTGTAACCGAATGAATATGTGTCCATTACCAGATTGTATAAAAACGAATTTGTTGGCCTTTCATCGTGATTTTGGATCATCTCTTCGCAAAATCCCGATTCTTTGGCGGCCCTTGTAAGGAGCTCTTTATCTACGAATTTAATACCGAAATGTTCGGCAACTTTTTGTCCTATTTCATGTCCGGCTGAACCAAATTGACGTCCTATTGTAATGATCGTATTCATATGGTCACCTCCTAAGTTATCAGATAATTTTCTAAATTTATTATACAATATTCCAAATTATTTTTCAATTCAATATTTTGGTTTACATAAGAAAATTATGTTAACTTATGTGCAATTTGACCTTAAATATTTGAGTATTTTCTCAAAATAATCGGGTAAAGGACTCTCAAAAAACAATTTTTCTCCTGTGGTAGGACTTACGAAACCGATAGTTTTGGCGTGAAGCGTTTGACCCTCTGTTTTAAACGGTTCTTTTGCCGTTGAATACACTTTGTCGCCTGCTACGGGATGATTTATGTTTGCCAGGTGCACTCTTATCTGGTGGGTTCTTCCCGTTTCCAGGCTGCATTCTCTATAAGTATATCCTTTAAAACGCTCCAACACTCTTACATGCGTCACTGCTCTCCTGCCACCCGGAACAACGGCCATTTTTTTGCGGTCTTTGGGGCTTCTTCCTATTGGAGCATCGATCGTGAACTCATCTTTATCGATATTTCCGTGAACGATCGCATGATAAACACGCATACACGAATGATCTTTCAACTGTTCGGATATTTTTAAATGAGAATTGTCGTTTTTACATATAATGAGAAGTCCGGAGGTGTCTTTATCTATCCTGTGGACTATGCCGGGCCTGTATACGCCGTTTATCCCGCTTAAACGGCCGTTTAGATGAAACATGAGTGCATTTACGAGTGTACCCTCAAAATGCCCGTTTGCGGGATGTACTACCATGCCCTGAGGTTTGTTTACTATGGCTACATCATCGTCTTCATAGATTATATCTATTGGTATGTTTTCAGGTTTAATATCCGGAGTAATAGTTTCGGGAATCGAAAAAGAGATGTCGTCGTCAGCCTTAACTTTGTAATTTGACTTTACGTTGACATCATTGACTGTGAGCATCTTATCGTAGATCAGCTTTTGAATATATGATCTTGATAATGAATCTATCTCATCCGTTAAGTATTTATCTATTCTTTCGCCTTCGTTTTCCGGCGATACGATAAGTTTAAGTATGGGCATCAGTCTATTTCTCTTAAGCGTTTTTCTTTAAACCTGAGGAAATTGAGATCATCTTCTTTGTATACAAACAAAAGAAGTATGAGCATCATAACCGTAGCCACTGTTACATATATGTCGGCTACGTTAAAGATGGGGAATCTTATTACACTGAAATATATGTAGTCCATAACGTAATCATAAATGATTCGATCGGTCATATTGCCGATCGCTCCCGCAGCTATGAGGGATAAAGCTACGTGTGCCGCGTTGTATTTCTTTTTGCGGGGCATTTTAAATATAAGATATATAATGCTCAGCAATATGATCACGCCTACAAGTATAAAGAAATATTTCTGGCCTTTCAGCAAACCGAAAGCAGCACCTGTATTTTCAAGGTAAGTCAGTTCCAATATGCCTTTTATAAGCGGTATCGAAGGATGTTCTTTTAATCTGCTTACAGCATATATTTTAATAACTCTGTCAATCAAAATAAGTATAACCGTAATTACCAGATCCATTATAATTCTGTGATCGAATGAATGTTTCTTTTCTTTCAAAATCGTCTCCGGACAGATGATCAATCTTCATCTTTAAAGTTAAGTTCTTCTATTGCATCTTTTACAAGATCCTTATCAACGTTATCATAAACGAATGCTTTGCCGATTTTCTTTAAAAGTACCATTCTGATCGTTCCCGCAGTATTCTTTTTATCGAATTTAACCGCATTCAGGATCTTATCAGTTTTATCGGTGGAGATGGATATCGGCAGATTAAACGGTACAAACATATCTCTGATCTCGTAATACTCTTCAGATTTAATGTAATCAAGTTTATATGATATAAATGCAGCCGCCACACATCCAAGTGCGACACATTCTCCGTGAATGTATTCGTCGCCCATTACGCTTTCGATTCCGTGACCGATGGTATGTCCGAGATTAAGAAGCATTCTGAGCCCTGACTTTTCGTATGGGTCTTTTTCTACGATCGTTTTCTTTATACCGATGGCTGTTTCAAGCATATATTCGATAGCTTCGGGCTCTTTGCCGCAGATTTCATACATATTGTCAATCAGCCACATGTAGTATTTTTCGTCGGCAAGAAGTCCGGCTTTCATTATCTCGGCAAATCCGGCAAAAAACAATCTGTCGGGAAGGCTTTCCAGCACTTTGATGTTATCGTAAATAAGTACCGGATTGTAAAATGCTCCGATCAGATTCTTTTTATCGTGAAAATCAACGGCTGTTTTGCCTCCGATGGATGCATCTGCCATTGATAAAAGTGTTGTGGGACAAACTATATGGGCAATGCCTCGCATGTAAAGAGATGCACAAAAGCCTCCCAGATCGCTTACGACGCCGCCTCCCAGTGATATAAAAAGATCAAAACGCATGAAACCGTTCTCGTACATTGTATCGAGTATTTTAAATGCGTTATCCTTGGATTTGCTTTCTTCACCGGCAGGAACAACATATTTGACAAGATTATATTCTTTTAGACCTGAAGCGACCGTATCGGCATAAAGATCGTTTACCGTGGAATCGGTCAGCAAAAGTATATTCTTTGCGTCGGGAGCAAGGGTCTTTACATATTCGAAAAGGTCATCAAACTCTCTTTTGATGACTATCTCATATTGATTGTTTTTCTTTTCCGTAACTGTTATGGGTTCCATAATACTGATACCATTCCTGAAAAATTTCTTTTAATTTGAAAAAATCCTGCCTCTAAATAGAGACAGGACTTTGATTTTCGTATTTTACAAACCGAAAGATTCTGCTATCGAATCCTGAAGATCTCCGCTGATATCAACACTTGCGGGTGTTACGATGAAAATGTAATTTGAAATCTTCTGTAAAGTACCGTCAAGTGCAAAACATGAACCGGAAGTAAAATCAAGAATACGTTGAGCTGACATATCATCGGCGTCTTCAAGATTTAAAACTACGGTCTTATTGGCTCTTAAAGTCTGAGTGATCTCTCTTGATTCGGAAACATTTGTGGGTTTAAATACACAAACCGAATTGTTGTCCTGTGTAACCATCTTTTTTCCTTTCGTGTTGTTGCGCGGTGCGAAAGATCTTATACGATTTTCCTCGGTTAAAGCTTCTTTTTCGTTTACTGTATCTTCAGGTTCGTAATCTTCGTCACCGTAACCTACGTATTCCTCGCCCTCTTCTTCACCGTTAATGTTCATAAAGGACATAAATTTGTCAAGCACGCTCATATACAATTCTCCTTGCCATAGTCCCGTTCGCCAAATATACCTGTTCCGACTCTTACGTAAGTGGCGCCTTCTTCGCAGGCTACACAGTAATCGCCGGTCATTCCCATGGATAAAATATCCATAGAAATATTATCAATGTTTTCCTTGTTTATGTCAATGAGTAAATTGCGTAATTCAACAAAATATTGACGATTTTCCTCCGGGTTGACTACATATGGTGCTATTGTCATGAGCCCCTTAACTTTAACATTGGGCAGGGAAGCAATCTTTTTAACGACCTCTTTCGCGTCTTTTGAAGAGGTTCCGAATTTGCTTTCTTCACCGGCCACATTGACTTCGACAAGTATGTTCGTAACAACATTTTTCTTTTTGGACTCTTTGTCTATCACTTCTGCAAGCTCGTAAGAATCCACACCGTGGATCAAATATACGTTTCCGATAAGGTATTTAACCTTGTTTTTCTGAAGATGACCGATCATATGAAAACGTGAATCTTTGGGTGCAAGTTCGAATTTGGCCATCAGATCCTGAACTTTGTTTTCACCGAAATCTCTCACTCCCGCATCGTATGCTTCCATCAGCATCTCGAAGGGCTTTGTTTTGGTTACGGCAATAAGCGTTGTGTCTTCGGGGGTTCTTCCTGCCTTCAGACACGCATTTCTCATGTTTTCCTTGACTTTCCGTATATTCTCTTTTACGTCGATGGTTTCGCTCATAAATTTATCCTTAATATACAAAATCTTTGTCCGTAACCTGTGAGGAATCAAGAGTTATGTAATCGTATGCTCTCAGTCCCGTGTAGGAATTGGACTTAACTATAGAGTATTCATCGTTTGAGTACAAAACTTCTATCTGTTTAAAGTCGGCATAGCCTTTGTTTATGTTATATACTCCCACAAGCGTGCCCTGTTTTCCCACCGTAAAGGTTAAAGGCTGATCCGGCGGAGTTTGTTCGCCTTCCATGGGGGTGTAATACAAAACGTCGCCGATGGAGAGGCCACTCATTGACACATAGTATTCGGTTTCTGTTTCTTTGTATATCGTTACCTCAAAGAACTTTGTCGAAACATCTCCCGAGTCGGAAATGACCTGTCTGTTGACACCGTAATTTGATGAGTTTCCGCCCTTCGTAACAAACGCCTTGTCAATCAGGAAAAAGCTGTTCGTGGCGATTGAGGAATTGGGTACTTTAAGTCCGGTATCTTCTTCAAGCAAAAGTTCGACTTCAACAAATCTGTCGGGAGCAAATGCTACCATTGAATTTGTAAAAGATAAAGTGATGAGAGCTCCGTCGGACAGATTGCTTACGATATGTATGCGTCCCCAAGATATAGTCTGATTCTTCAAAAATTTAACTTTCACATATTCATCTTCGGTGAAACGCTTTAATTCATCCGATTTGACGTATAGACAAAGTTTCCAGTTTTCGTTGTTCGTATATTTGTATACGAATGAACCCTGTTCTACAAGATCGTCGTTAACTATATACTTGGCTTCGTATGCTTCGGTATCAAAATCCTTTTCCGTAAGATTTTCGGGCAGAGCCATTTCGTAACCGTCATAGAAGTACGTTACTATTCCGGTATTGGAAGACTTGTAAAAAGAAATAAGATCGTTTATGTGAGAAGCATTGATCTCATCAATACCAAGCATAAGCTCTCGATTTTCGTATCGGGCCATCTCTTCGTTGATCCTGCTTTCAAATGCGATGGCATCTTCATAACGCTTTTCGTCAAACTCTTTTGAAAAAAGCATAAGCGATTGTTTTAAAGAATCAAGTTCAAGATCGGTCAATGACGTGGATTCGTTGGGATCTTTTTGAGTAAGGTTGGAAAACTTTCCCGTCTCGTCTATGGCATATACCAGGTTGTTGTAGGCCGTTCTTTCTCCTTCTCGAACAAATAACGCAACATAGCCCGTAGCTTCGCTGTATACAGGATATTCGTCTCTTAAAGCGATGCCCGTATAAATTCTGTTTTCGGAAAGCGTTCCGTTCTTAACCTGATATCCCACTATCTTCTTTTCTTTGGTACTAAGGAAAAGACATACAACAACGTACAATAAAATAAACGCAAAAATAACAAGGCCCAGATTGATTCTGTGCTTGCCGACCTGATTAAACTTTCTTATGTTTGATCTGTTGTTTTGCGCCATTTTAAATCTCTTGTATATTCATTATTAATTGAGCCCCGGCTGATATGCCGAGGCTCGCGTTATCGTTTCGCAAGCGAAACCAATATTTTTCGAAATTATAAAGAAATGATGATCTTTGATTTTAAAGCTTCGGGAATGTCTTTCTCGTTGGCTGAAACGGAAAGAATGAAATCTACACCGAATTTTTCGGAATACTTTTCAAGCTTTGCAACCGCTGCTTCAAACTCTTCCATTTTTGTATTGCTCATTGCAAGGAATCCGTCGAAATACATCTGCTGAAGATCGTGATCCTGAGAAATGATTCCCGCTATAAGTCCTAAAAATTCATTGCTGCTATCAATAAAAAAATCGGATACATCAATAAGTCGCACTTTGTTGTTTAACTCGTACATGTGCTTTGTGCTTCTGTCCAAATAAGCGATGTTACCCGATACATTCTTAATTTCCGTATTCACTTTGTCAAGCAGGTATTTTGTCTTTCCTTTACCCTTTTCACCTACAATCAACTGAACCATTGGTAACCCTCCTCGGTAGAAAATATCATGTAATCATTATATGTCATGAGCGTATAAAAAACAACCGAATAATGTAATTGTTTATCGCAATTTAATATAATTTTCAGTTGCTTTTCGTGCAAAGAGCAAGCATATTTGCCATTTCGTTGTAAAGGTCATCCGTCGAAGATGAACCAAGTATTATGGCTATGTAAGGATTGGACTGCGTATCGCGCACCAAAAGCATCAGACAGTGTCCGGCTTCGTCGGTCGTACCGGTCTTTCCGCCCACAACGGTAATGTCACCGGGAGCCTGATAATTGCCTCTGAAGAAGCCGTTCGTACTTTTGGCGGTTACTTCTTTGTCATTTCCGCTTCTTGAATGTATAACGGTTGAATAATCGTTGCTTTGGATCGTCTCGACTATCAGCGGATCTTTGATCGCAGCATTGAAAATTAAGTAAAGATCGTACGCCGTAGTATAGTGTCCGGGATCGGGAAGACCGCTCGGATTCACAAAATTCGAACCGGTGCATCCCAGATTTCTCGCTTCCGCAGTCATCAGTTTGCCAAACTCTTCCACCGAACCCGATACTGCTTCTGCTATTGCGATGGCGACATCATTGTATGAAGAAAGAAGACACAAATGCAAAGCCTGATTAAGGGTCATCGTGTCGCCTTCTTTAAGACCTAGAAGTACCGCTCCGGGTACGGTAACGTTTTCAACCGATGAAGAACATGTTATTACCGTCTCGGGAGTAAGATACTTTAATGCAACGTATGCCGTAAGTACTTTTGTGGTGCTGGCGGGATATCTTGTTTCAAATGCATTTTGTGAATATATGACATTGTTTGATCCCGCGTCGATCAAAACAGCGGAATTGCTTGATATTGTAGAATAATCCGGTACGGATACATTGTCTGTGTAAACACAAAGATCCGACGCGAAAGATTCATATCTGTCGTCAGCTCCCGAATGGGAAATTATAGGAGATCTTTCACGATTTAAACGAACTGTTTCCGAATAATCAGAAAAAGGCATCCAAATATCGTCGGCTTTACAGCCCGACAACACAGATGCCATAACAAGTGCTATTATTAATGTAATACCCCTATTTGTACATTTCACGCCATTCCAAGTCTCCGCGGTCCAAGGATTTGATAAGAAGCTCCGCCGAAGCAAGGTTGGTGGCAAGCGGTATGTTGTGCATATCGCAAAGCCTCATAAGATTGCTTACGTCAGGCTCATGATTTTTTTGTGTTAAAGGATCTCTCAAAAAAATAACGAGATCGATCTGGTTGTGCTCTATCTGGGCGCCTATCTGTTGTTCGCCGCCCAAATGTCCGGCAAGATATTTATGAACGGTCAGATTGGTAACTTCCTCTATCAATCGTCCTGTTGTTCCCGTGGCATAAAGATCATTTTTGCTAAGTATCCCCCTGTAAGCAATACAGAAATTCTGCATAAGCTTTTTCTTTGCATCATGTGCGATCAATGCAATATTCAATCAAAACACCTCTCTCTTCTCGCGTCCGGTTTGCCCGGAGCGAAATCTTACGTTTAATACAAAACCCATACCGATATACATACTTATAAGCGATGTCATACCGTAACTTATAAAGGGTAATGTAAGACCCGTATTGGGCAGCAGAAACGTTGCAACTCCCACATTGAAAAACGTTTGTATACCTATCAGCGTACCCATAGCACAGGCGATAACTCTTCCGCCTGCGTCTTTTGCTCTTCTGCCGATCATAAAGCATTCGATCACTATCAGGAAGAGTAAAACTATTACCGTCAATGTACCCACAAAACCAAGTTCTTCACCTATAACGGCGAAAATGAAATCGGTATCCGGCATGATAATGAAATTACCGTTTTTTAAAGAACTGATAACGTCATTGTTGTAACCTTTTCCCCAAAGCTGACCGGAGCCGATGGCTATTACGGAATTGGTTTGCTGGTAAGCATCATCAACGTATTTTTCGGGATAGATAAATGACAGTATTCGCTTTCTTTGATAGTCGTCTATCAGTTGCTGGCCTTCTTTGAGTATGATTCTCAAAAATGCTATTACAGCGGGAACTGCAACAGCAAAAGCAGCCAAAATATATTTCCAACTGGTTCCGCCCACAAACAACATTACCGAGATCAAAATGAACAATACGATTGTAGTTGAAAGATCGGGCTGATCGAGGATCAAATAAAGCGGCACAGCCGCAAGAAAAGCGAAACAGAACAAAAACTTTAAGTTATTTATCCTGTCCCTATACTTCATAATAAACTGTGCGAAAAAAATAATCAATAATATTTTGGCTGTCTCGGAGGGCTGGAAACGTATACCGAAAACCTCAAACCAACGCTGCGCGTTGTTTACGGAATGCCCTGCTATTCTAACGGCAACAAGTAGTCCAAGGTTGATAAAATACCAAAGCCAGTAGAATCTTAAAAAAATCGTGTAATCAAAGAGCGATATTACGACCATAAGAAAGAAACCCATAACGGAACAAGCCAAAAACTTGCCCTGATTTGAGCTGTTTGCGCTTCCTACGGCCATAACACCGATTACATTTACGCATATGATCAAAAGTATTAACTTAAAATCGTAGTCACGTATGTGAAGATCCTTAAACATGTGAAATATCCGCTATTTCCTTTAAGTTCATGGGAGAAATTTCTTTGACAGTGATCTCTCCTTCTTTATAATATGCAATCTTTGCCTGATATTTGGGCCTGATCGACCACTTCGGTTTGTCCTTTGAATAGTATCTGGCATCGTCTATTCTTATTCTTTCGGGAGTAAATTCAAGAGCTGAAATGAAATATACTTCATTCTCTTTGTTTGTTTCAATGTTTATGCTTCCGTAAAGCCCACCGAGAACGATAACGTTTCCTTTGGCGGAAATAAGACCTCCGGGCTGTATTTCGCCGAGTACCACAACTCCGCAGTCAAATTTGAGATGCTCTCCGTTGTGTATGTCTCCTTTGTATACGGTGCCGAAACCTTTTGTATCTTCATCGTCGATCTTAAGTTTGCTTAATGCCTTAGCTATCGCTGTGTTTTCTCCTTCAGCTTCGGATATTACGTAAAGGATGGTAAGCTGTCCGTTAACTTCGATTATATCGATCAGCATATTCTCTTCGAGTTCGTTTAAAGTTCGTCCCGAAAAAGAAACACATATCTTACCGCCTTTAAAGAATTTTGATGATTCTTTGAATTTTTCGGCAACTTCTTTTGTGATTTCGTCAAAAGGACAGTCGGGAGAAAGAATGATCCTTATTCCGTTTTGTAAGCTTTTGATGATAACGTTTGAATTCATTTGTATCCTCACTTATATGGTTTAGTCTCCCGAACGGCCCGTGGCGGAAATTTCCGCAGCCGTACCGGTTACGATCTCTTCATGTTCATCGATATTGAAGTAATAGTTGATGATATCTTTGGATGTATCCACGCAATATTCGGATGAATAACCGTTTGCTATTCTTATTGCCATAGCAATCTTGGGCTGTTCGTATGGCGCATAGCAAACAAACAGACCATGGTCGGCTCTGGCTCTTGACTGCTGGGCGGTACCTGTTTTACCGGCCACTTCTATAGGTAATTCCTTCATGTAAGAACGATCTTCCACCACTCTTCTCATACCCTGATGAATCGCTCTCCAATATGAATCGTCCATTTCAATCCTGTTATATATCGAAGCACTGAAATCTTCGATGAGATTTCCCTCAGAATCGGTAGATTTGTCCAATAACGTTAAATTGTATACCGTTCCGCTGTTTGCAACGGCGGTAACATATCTTGCAAGACCGACTGTTGTGTAGTTGTTCGTTCCCTGTCCGATAGCGGAAGGAACCGAATATTTGTTGGAAATCTGCGGTGCAGACTCTTCTATCTCAACGCCACTCTTATCTCCGAGCCCGTACATATTGGCATATTTTGCAAGTTTTTCAAGACCGAGATCGGAATTGTAATTGTTGTTTTCGTCCATGGAGAGTCTGTATCCTACCGTGTAGAAATAATAGTTACATGACTTTTGTATGGCCGTTGAAAGGTTTAATGCACCGTGTCTTCCGGGGTAGATCCAACAGTTATGCGTATCGGTTATTTCGGTAAACGAACCAAGGCAAGTTATAAGTGTATTTGTTGTAACAACGCCCTCCATAAGACCTGCGGTAGCAACAACCATTTTATAGGTCGATCCCGGTGCCGTACGTTGTTGAGTGGCGTAATTGATAAGCGGAGTTGAATGATCTGCATTTATCTTTTTCAAATATGCCGAATCAGCTCCGTTTGCAAGATAATTGTTGTCATAGCTGGGATACGATACTATCGCAAGAACGTCACCGGTATTCACATCGGTAATTACGCAGGATGCGGAATAGGGGTCGAGTGCCAGCTGAGCCGGCGTGATCTCAAGGTTGGTTATCCTGTCGATCATAAAAGTATAGGGTGTAATGCGACCCGCATACCAGGCATTCAGGTATTCCTCGGAGAGTTCGACTATACCCTGATCTATCAGGATGTTGCATATTACACGAGGCTTGATCCTGTCTTCTTTTACCACATATTTGTATACTATTTTGTCAAATGCTTCGTTGTGAGCAAGTCTTTCATCAACTATTTCAAGTATTTTCGAAAAGATTTCTTCGGATTCCGAATATGGATCTTCGAGATTAAGCAAAGAAGTATCTATCCAGTTTTGGGATATCGCATATTTGATATATTCTCCCAGAGATATTACTTCATCTATAGCCCAAGATCTGTATACTTCATCGGAGCTGTCTATAAGATCGTCAACAAGTATTCCTTCATTAAGAAGAATGTCTTCCACAAAGTTTTCATATACCTGCCACTCAACGCTTAATTTTTTGTAAGCCGTGTTCTTATCGGTCAATTCATTGTGAAGTCTTTCAAGTACATCGTTCTTTTTGGATGTAAAGGCTGTATATGCGGTCTTCTCATCTTCGGTTGCTTCGTCGGAATACAAATGGTTTATATCTATGACACCATTGTCAAAAAGAGATATATATACGTTGTAAATAGGGATCATGATATCCGCCGTTGTCGCATTTTCGGCAGGGATATACTCTTTTGTGTTAATGATCTTTTTGAGTATCAGACCGGCAAGTTTTTGCTCCAAAATATGATATACGGCTTCCTGCAGGTTTGAATCGATCGTAAGATAAAGGTCGTTGCCGGAATTGGGATCAACGTGATCTTCTATGGAGATTACTTTGCCCATTGTATCTACGAATACCGTTTCGGACCCTTTTTTTCCGTGCAGGATACTCTCCTGACTCGCTTCAATACCGACTTTTCCGACGATGTCCGAAGCGGCATATGTTTCATCGGTTTTTTGCAATTCTTCAAGCTCTTCGGAAGAAACTTTTCCGGTATATCCTATTATTTGAGAAGTATATTGTGCGGTAGGATAAACTCTTATGGTATCTTCGGCGATGGATACACCTTGAAGTACGTCGGAGTTCTCCATTATTATAGCGACGGTTTTTGGTGACACGTTTGTCGAAATTGTTGTGGCGATGTATTTCTGATAAGAATTTAAGCTTAAAGCATATCTTATCGCAACAATTTTTAACGTGGTTTTCTTGTCCAGTCCCAGGGCATTGACGTTAAATCTTTCTTCCCCCGCCAGATACTCCATCATCTCTTCTGCTGTCGAGGATGACTGTGCATATGTCATTTCGTCTGCGAGTTTTACTCCGTAAACATCGGCTTTAAATCGTGAAAGTCTCGATCCGGTAACCGTGTATTGATATTTGTTGTAATCGTCTACAGTTATGTTGAATTCGGTGGAGAGTTTATCGTTGTTCTCTTCTATGATTGCAATCGTTCTTAAGATAGTGTTGTTTAAGTTGTCATTTTTCTTTTTGCCCGATTCAAAAACGTCTTCTATCTTTACACAATATGCAAGTTTGTTATACGCCAAAAGAACGCCGTTTCGGTCATATATATTACCTCTTGCGGCGTCTATGCTTCTTTCCTTCTTGGTCTTTAGTTCGAAACTGTTGAGATAATTTTCGCCTTCGACTATTTGTAAAACAAATACTCTGTGAATGAGCACACAGGCCAATGCGATAAAGATCACAAGAAGATACAGCACTCTGGAAGTTATTAAACTGATCAGAAATTCTT
>JAGCTJ010000142.1 GCA_017963665.1 Lachnospiraceae bacterium
AGCGTGTTGCTATGGGACGTGCTATCGTTCGTAACCCTAAGGTATTCCTTATGGACGAGCCTCTTTCAAACCTTGATGCAAAACTTCGTGTACAGATGCGTATAGAGATCGCTAAGTTACATCAGAGACTTGGTACCACCATCATCTACGTTACTCACGACCAGACAGAGGCTATGACCCTTGGTACCAGAATCGTAGTTATGAAGGACGGTGTTATCCAGCAGGTTGATACTCCTCAGAACCTTTATGACAAGCCTTGCAACCTCTTCGTTGCAGGATTCATGGGATCACCTCAGATGAACTTCCTTGATGCTGTAGTAGAAGTTGAAGGCGATGTTGCCAAGTTATGTATCGGCGGCAAGAAGATCGCTCTTCCTCCTCAGAAGTCAAAGAAGCTTGTTGACGGCGGATATGACGGAAAGACCGTTACATTCGGTATCCGTCCCGAAGACGTTTACGATTCTCAGATGTTCATCGAAGCTTCTCCTCAGAGCGTATTCGAGTCTACCGTTAAGGTTTACGAGTTGCTTGGTGCAGAAGTATTCTTATACTTCGATCTTGATGAGTTCCCGATCACCGCAAGAGTTGATTCCAGAACCAATTCAAGACCCGGCGACAACATTAAGTTTGCTCTCGATGTTGAGAAGATCCACGTATTCGACAAAGAGACCGAGCAGATCATTACAAACTAGTAAATGTGTTGAGAGCGGATCCGTAAGGGTCCGCTCTTTTTCTATTTACATTTCCTTTATAATGTAAAGAATGTATTAAGGAATGGCTCAGTCAATTGAAAAATTACAATCGGTAGGGTACAATCTTTCTTGTCGATGTAAGTGAGGTAAAAATATGATCACAGCTAGCGTAGTACAATCGTGTATAGACTCTTTAAAGTCGATAGCAAAGGTAGATTTTTGTGTATATGACACAAAGATGATAAAGGTCGCGGCCACATTTGAACCGGGTGACTCTTTTACGGGTACGATATCGGGATTTATTGATTCTCCCGCCGATTCCCAGGTGATCTCGGGCTGTCATCTCATAAAGATCTACGATGAAGATGAGCCTTTATACGTATTGCTTGCCAAAGGAAACACCGACGACGTATACATGATCGCCAAGATCTGCGTATCGCAGCTTCAGGCGCTTATAGAAGCGTATAAGGAACGATTTAACAGGAACAACTTCTTCCAAAACCTCATACTCGACAACATGCTTTTGGTGGATATTTACAATCGCGCCAAGAAGCTTCACATCGAAGTCAATGTTCCCAGAGTCGTATTCCTTATCGAATCCGATCTCGAACACGATTCTTCCTCAATGGAAGTTTTGAAAGGAATGTTCAACAGCCAGTTCGGTGACTACTTAACGGCGGTTGACGAGAAGAGCATCATACTTGTAAAGAAGGTGGGTGCACGTGACGGATACGATGAATTTGAAGCGATCGGGCGCTCGATAGTAGACCTCATGAACACCGAAGCAATGCAGAAAGTAAGGGTTTCTTTCGGCACGGTTGCACCGGAACTTAAAGATGTGTCGAAGTCTTACAAAGAAGCAAAACTTGCGCTCGATGTGGGCGGCATATTCTATGTCGACAGAGAAGTTATAGGATACAACAAACTCGGTATCGGAAGACTGATCTATCAGTTGCCGGAAAATCTCTGCAGACTTTTCATGGAAGAGATATTCCCCAATGCCGAGGAATTCGAAGTTGACGACGAGAACTTAAAGATAATAAACAAGTTCTTTGAGAACACGATGAACGTGACTCAGACCGCCGATCAGCTTTACATTCACAGGAACACGCTTGTTTACAGGCTCGAGAAACTTGAAAAAGCCACCGGCCTTAACATAAGAAACTTTGATGATGCGCTTACATTTAAGATTGCGCTTATGGTTTCAAACTACATCAAATATTTGGATGAAAAGGAGTAATTTGGAAATGGAACCCACCAACGAAGTGGCAGTTATGACTGCCGAAAGTACCGAAGGAAAGAAAGGAATACCCGGAAGTACACTTAAGATAATAGCTATCGTAACGATGTTCATCGATCACTTTGCGGCAGTTATCCTGGACAGTTACTTAATGAAGCACGGAATGGCGGAAATAAACGCCACCAATGTAACGGATCAGGCCGCCATTCAAGCTGCAGCTGACTGGATGGCTCAGTATGGCTCGATCTATTATATTGACATGTTCATGCGTTGCATCGGCAGACTTGCGTTTCCGATATTCATATTCCTGCTTGTAGAAGGATTTGTGCATACACATAACAGATTCAAGTATGCTCTTCGTCTCTTTATATTTGCACTTGTTTCGGAGATTCCTTTTAACCTTGCTCTTACCGGATATGCATTGCATGAGCCCGAAACATTCGGATACCAGAGCGTATTCTGGACGCTTCTCGCAGGCTTCTTGTTCATGTGCTATGCGGAATTTGTTAAATCAAAAGAGCTTCCCAAGATAGCATATGTTGCTACAACAGTACTCTCGCTCGCTCTGGGCGGATGGCTCGGAATGAAGAGACTGACACTTCTCACATCGATAGCGATTGGTCTTCTCAAAGCATCGGAGACTGTAAGCAATGCGATCGTATTTGCTCTCACCGCGTTGGGACTTGTGATCTTCTATATCGTATGGATCAAAAAGAAAGGTTTGGACGAACTGCTTAAGTTAACGGCTGTCCTCTCCGGTCTGTTCTTCTTCATGATCTGCGCAATGTACGGAAATACCGACTACAACGCATGGGGCGTATTTGCGATCGGAATGGCATACTTCTGCAAGGATATGCCCAAGGGAAGGATCATTGCTCCCGTCATTATCCTCACGATAATGAGTTTCATCGAAGCATTTGCATTCTTTGATGTATTGTTTGTAAAGAACTATAACGGAAAGCGTGGACTTAAGATCAAGTATTTCTTCTATGCTTTCTATCCCGTACACCTTTTCCTGTTCTACACGATCTCGTGGCTTATGGGAAATCAGCACGGAGCATTCTTTTTAGGATTCTAAAGATAACAAAAAACCGTCTTGAATTTGCATGACCCGCACAGAGCCTATCCGGCGCCCTCGCGGCACATGAGAAGTTCCTCTTAGTGCTGCTTCGTTCCCGACCTGACACGGTTCGTGGATTCCCATTGCGCGAGACCAAATAAGATATGCGGGCCGTGTAAATTCAACACGGCGTTATCAATGATACAAAGAAAAAGGTTAAATGTCAAACGTCGATATCATCGGCGTTTTCTTTTGCCTCTTCACGTTCTTTTTTAACTCTTACTCTCAGTTCTTTAAAGAATTTAACGAGTATATCGGAGCATTCTTCTTCCAGAACTCCTCTTGTGACGTTAACCTGATGATTAAAGCAGTCCATCTGCAAAATGTTGAGTAACGATCCGCCGCAGCCTGCTTTTGGGTTCATGCATCCCATGACCACTCTGTCGATACGTGCTTGAACGATGGCACCGGAACACATCTGACACGGTTCGAGAGTAACGTACAGTGTACAGCCTTCAAGCCTCCAGTCGCCAATATACTTTGAGGCCTTTTTTATGGCCGTGATCTCGGCGTGTGAAAGTGTGGACTTATCGGTTTTTCGTCTGTTGTAACCTCGACCGATTATCTTTCCTTCGTACACTATGACACAACCGATGGGAACTTCACCGATCTTATAGCCCTTCATGGCTTCTTTCAGGGCTTCCTTCATGTATTTTTCGTCTTCGGTCAATTCTCGTTTCATTTCCTTCTCCGAAAAAGTGGTATAATCATAATAAGGGATTTGCCCATGAATGTAAACGTATAAGAGGTATATTTAAATGCAGATACACGGTTTTAACAAAACAACACTTTTAGATTTCCCGGGTCATCTTGCTTCAACCGTTTTTACCGGAGGTTGCAATATGCGATGTCCTTACTGTCAGAACGCCGATCTTGTGCTCAATCCGATGTCGCAACCGTTGATAAGTGAAGAGGTCGTATTTGACCATATAAAGAAGCGAAAAGGCATCATAGAAGGTGTATGTATAACAGGTGGAGAACCCACCTTACAAAAGGATCTTGAGGACTTCATAAAGAGGTTGAAAGACCTGGGTGTGTTGGTCAAATTGGATACTAACGGATACAGGCCGGAGATCACAAGGAAACTCATGGAAAACGGTCTGATAGACTATGTTGCGATGGATATAAAGTCGTCTTTGGACGAGTATCATATTGTATCGGGTGTGAACCTTGATACGTCGCTTATCAAAGAAAGCGTAGAACTTTTAAAGAACGGTCCCATCGATTATGAGTTTCGCACTACCGTTGTGAAAGAGCTTCACAGCAAAGAAACCTTTGAAAAAATCGGCGAGCTTCTTTCGGGTGCCAAACAATACTTTTTGCAGGGTTATATCGACTCCGAGAGAGTGATCGAGCGAAGGTTTTCTTCATACACCAAAGAAGAACTCGAAGGCTTTGTTACCATCCTTAAGAAAACGATAAAAAACGTATCCATCCGAGGCGTGGATTGATTGCGATTTATTTTACATAACTACGGGTTTTCCTTGATTATTTTCCGAAATTGTGTGATAATTAACAAAACTGTCTTGTTTAGAGAATAAACAGATTCTTAGGGGGAGTCGGTTTTTGGAAAAATCTTTTTCTAAAAGAGGGTCAGACAGTGAAACATAAGGGCGCAAACTATGCAAATTATCGCAACCGATTGATTCTGTTGATCGTTGCGTTAATTTCGATTGCAGGACTGATCATTACCGTTCAGTATGCAAACAAATCAGATAAAATACAGAGATCTCTTTCTTTCGACTGGTCAATCGACAGCACTGATAATGAAGAGATCTATGTCATAGCGACGGCGCGCGGAGAATGGCAGGACGGGGAAAGAGTCGGCAATCAGTACGAGATTGAACTTGTAAACAATTCCAATCACGCCATCCGCAATTGGAACGTTACCATAATCGTTGAAGACGGCTGTACCATTGATACTTCATGGGCAGGTTTCTTCTCTCTTGGCGGTGACAAGCTTATGTATAAGCCTGCGGAGTTCAACGAATATGTTCTTCCGGGCGCTCGCAAGTCTTTCGGACTTGTGATGTATTCTCCCAATGTCTGTGAGATGAACGAAATAACGTTGGACTACTACGAGAGCAGGGCTTTAAAGAGTTATCCCGCTTTCTGGATTTTTATTGTTCTTTTGGCCGCATCTTTTGTAGTTTTCATCTTCTCGGAATATGTCCGTATCAAGATGGAGAACTATACAAAGACTCACGCGGCATACAAGAACCTCGTTAGTGAATCCCTTCGTACCATAGCAAACATAATCGATACGAAGGACGAATATACAAAGGGTCACTCCGTTCGTGTTGCGATCTACTCAAAGATGATCGCCGAAAGAATGGGAATGGATGAGCACGATCAGGAGAGAATCTACTACATCGGTCTTCTTCACGATATCGGTAAAGTCGGTATTCCCGCCAGCATCCTTACCAAACCCGGAAGATTAAGCGACGAAGAGTTCGAAATCATCAAGCGTCATCCCGCCATGGGTGCTTCGATCATGAAAGACTTCTCTTCGATACCCGGCGTAGTAAACGGTATCAAGTATCATCACGAACGTTACGACGGCAAAGGTTACAACGAGCATCTTAAAGGCGATGAGATTCCGCTTGAAGGACGTATCATCTGCGTAGCCGATTCTTACGACGCTATGTCCAGTAAGAGATGTTACCGTAACTCACTTTCTTACGACTTTATTCTCGACGAGTTAAAGCGTAACGCCGGAACTCAGTTCGATCCCGATATACTTAAGCATATGGTAGCGATAATCGAAGACGGTTATGCTCCCGTAAGCGATGCGGAAATGGAAGATTATGAAATATAAATACAGCCTGCTGCTCCTTATCACAGCTATCATCTGGGGAGCGGCATTTGTGGCACAAAGCGCGGGAATGGACTATGTGGGTCCGTTCACCTTCAATACGGCACGATACTATCTGGGAGTAATTGCATTACTCCCTGTTATTGTTATTAAGGACTTTAAGTCCAAAGAAAAAGAAACGAGCTTTACCGACAAACGTCTCTGGATAGGCGGTGTGGTATGCGGTATCTTTCTTTTTCTCGCAAGCAGCGTCCAGCAGCTTGGTATCGTAACAACAACGGCGGGAAAAGCCGGTTTCATAACCGCTTTTTACGTAGTACTTGTGCCGGTCTTTTCTCTGGCTCTTAAGAAGAAACCCGGTAAACTCATATGGCTTTCGGTGGCCCTCGCTTTGGTGGGTCTTTATTTCCTGTGTATAAAGGACAGCTCAGAACTTACACTCTCAACCGGCGACATCTATCTTTTCGCATGCGCCGTACTGTTTTCATTTCAGATACTTGCAATCGACCGTTTCGCCGGTGAGGTAGACTGTATAAAGCTTGCGTTCATCGAGTTTCTGACCAGTGCACTTTTGGGTACGGGTCTTATGATATGGGAGCATCCCGCTATGAGCGATATTTTCTCGGCATGGATCCCCATAGGCTATGCCGGAGTATTTTCCTGCGGCGTTGCATATACGCTCCAGATGGTTGCCCAAAAGAAAGTTAAGCCTGCGGTGGCATCGATACTCATGAGTCTTGAATCGGTATTTTCCGTCACCTTTGGCGCCATCATTTTACGAGAGATACTGTCCTTTCGCGAATTGATCGGATGCGGTATCATGTTCTTGGCGGTATTACTTGCAGAGCTTGGTCCCGCAGAAAGAAAAGAGAACGCTATGATACTAAGAAAAGGCAAAAAGGTTTATCTTCGCGAAATGACCGCAGAGGACACCGACGATATCGTAAGGTGGAGAAATGCGGATTTCGTAGTTAAGAACTTCATATACAGAAAGCCCGTTACCAAAGAAGACCATCTTAACTGGATCGAGACAAAGGTTAAGACCGGTCTTGTAAGGCAGTTTATCGTATGCCTTTGCGAAAGCGATAAAAGTATCGGAAGCATTTATTTCAGAGATATAGATAATGAAGCTCATACATGTGAATTCGGTATCTTTATCGGAGAACCGGGCATGAGCGGTAAAGGTTACGGCTATGAAGGACAGAAACTTTCCATGGACATAGCTTTTAACGACATGGGTATGGAAACGGTGGGTCTAAGAGTGCTTGAAGACAACAAAGCAGCCGTTCACATATATGAGAAGTGCGGATTTAAGGTGGTTGATGGGCAAGAGGAATTCACCGAGTCGGGTGAACGCGTTATATTCATGAGGGCACAAAAGCCTTAGAGGTAACTATGCGTATTCTTATTGCAGAAGATGAAGTTGCAACGGCAAAAGCATTAAAACTGTTACTCGAAAAATCCAAGTTTTCCGTAGACATCGTACATACCGGTACCGATGCCTGGGATTATGTCAAAGAGGGCGCCTACGAAGTGGTGGTTCTCGATATAATGATGCCCGGATTAAGTGGCCTTGAAGTTCTTGAACGCATGAGAAAAGAAGGCTTCAAGACACCTGTCTTAATGCTCACCGCCAAATCCGAGATCGAAGACCGAGTGGCAGGTCTTGATGCCGGCGCAGACGATTACCTTTCCAAACCATTCGCAACAAGCGAGCTTATCGCCAGAGTAAAAGCTCTTGGGCGAAGAAGCGAAAACTATACAGATTCTTTAAAAACAGCCGGAGATTTGACTCTCGATTCAAACCGCTACGAAATGAGGGCGGGAGATAAAAGTGCCAGTCTTACCAATAAAGAGTTCCAGCTCATGGAGTTGTTTGTCACTCATCCGGGATTTGTTTTTTCTACCGAACATCTTATGGATAAAATATGGGGACTTGAGAGCAATTCGGACATCGATGTTGTCTGGACTCATATAGGCTTTGTCCGTAAAAAGCTAAAAAGCATAGATTCCAAAGCAGAAATAAAGACGATACGCGGCGCGGGTTATTCTCTGGAGGTGTCAAAATGATAAAGAAAATGAAACGCCGCATGATACTTGCCGCAATGGCAGCCTTTTTTGCGGTCATCATGCTTATCGCGATACTTGTAAATATAGTCAACTATGCTGTCATCACGAAAAGAAGCGACGAGACGGTAAGGTCCATATTTGAAAACGAGAAGCGCATCCCTCCAAAACCCGGCGAAGATAATCCTCCCATGATGCCCCCTTTTATGGGACAGCCCAATCTTGAGATGAACTACATGACAAGATTCTTTGTCGTAAGAATGGATGAGAACGGAAAAGACACTTCGGTCTCCATAGATTATATCGCATCGGTCGATTCCGATGAGGCGATCGTTTATGCAAACAAGGTGATAAAGAAAGGAAAAGACAAAGGTTACATTGGCGAATACCGCTACGGCATCAATAAGATCGGTGAAAGTACGGTCATCGTATTCCTTAACGTTGCAAGAGACAGACAGTACATAACTTCGCTCCTTGCTCTGACCGTCGTCATATCACTCATAAGCCTTTGTATCGTTTTCATTTTGGTATCCCTCACTTCCGGAAAAGCCATAAGACCCATCGCAAGGAACATAGAGCAGCAAAAGCAGTTTATCACCGATGCGAGTCACGAACTGAAAACGCCCCTCACTTCAATGTCCACAAGCGTTGAGGTTCTTGAGGCTGAACATGGAGAAGATGAGTGGACCGGCAACATCAAAACTCAGATAAGCCGCCTTTCCAAACTCGTTAACGAACTTGTGACTTTATCAAGGCTCGACGAAGTCAAACCCATCCCGAACAAAGAACGCTTTTCACTCAGTAACGCGGCATGGGAGACTGTTGAGATATATAAGACCGAAGCTAAAGCAAGCGAGAAAAATCTTTCGATAGATATAGAAGACGACGTCTTTATGATAGGCGATAAGACCTCGGTCCAGCAGATGCTTTCCGTTTTACTTGATAACGCCATCAGATATACCGACGACAAAGGCGATATCCGATTCAGTATCTTCAGAAAGAAAAACAGGATAAACATAGAAGTCTTCAATACGTGCCGGTTTGATGAGATCCCGGACACAAACCGATTGTTTGACCGCTTCTACCGCCCCGATTCATCAAGAAGCACCAAGACCGGCGGCACGGGTGTAGGCCTTGCAATCGCAAAAGCCGTCACCGAAACTCACGGCGGCACCATAACCGCAACCTGTCCCAGCGGCAAGTCTATGACCATAAAAGCAGTATTTTAGAAAGAAACATTTCGAGAGCAGAGAGAAATCTCTGCTCTATTTTTATGCAAAAGGAAACTCAAAGGAACAATCAGAAAGAATCGGTCGGTAAAGGGGTATTTCCAAAAACCAAGATATATTATATAATAGAATCATAGTTCGAATATTTGTATCGGATATAGGGGCTTATATGTTGAAAAGAAAGAGAATCATTGCATCGGTCATTATACTGACAATATGTTTGGGATGTATTGTTTCAGGCTTTGCTATTAAGCATTTACTGAATGAGTGGAACGAATTAGAAAATATTTCAGTCAGTTTGACGGATGAGCAGAAGTTGGAGGATTTTGAACAGTTTTATGATTTGATGTGCAAGGAGGCTGCATTTCTGGAAGATGTGAAAGAAACTTATGGTATAGATTTTGTTGCTAATAAGGATAATTACGAAAAATTGATTCTTTCTACGGAAACGAACGTGGAATTTTTTGCTACAATGGATGCCATATGTTCAGATTTATGCAGTTTTCACACTAATATGACTCTTCCATATTCTCAGAATATAAAAGATGATTCCCAATATCCTCGTTCGCTGAATATCTATACAAAAACTGTTACGAAGAATAAATTGAAATGCTGGGAAAAAGAAATATATGAAGAGGCTTCTAAATACAATCGTTCTGATTTTGTAGTTGTTGAATACTTTGATGGGTGTTACTACAATTTCGATTCAGATCTGATTACTGGCGATATGGACAGGCGCGAAGATCTGAAATTGATTGAGATAAACGGAAGGGAGCCGGTATCGTTCTTTCTGGACGGAGTTTTTTGGGCAACAATAAAGTATGATTCAAAAAGAGATACAAATTACAGAGCATATGTTTCATTAAATAAAAAAGCCGGTGAACCCGTAAATACAATATGGGAAAATGAGTCTGGGGAGATATACGAAAAAACTTTATATTATCACATCACTAGCGAAATGATTTCCGATTACGGTTACTTATTTAACGACAATCTCATTCGGAGTTCAGGTAAAAAAGTCAACAATACCGTATATCATTATTGTGATGAAAAAAATGAAGTAGATTATGTTCGTATTATATCATTTAATTCTGGAGAATTAGATGTTAAGAAGGTATTAAAGAATATAAAATACGATAATGTCATTATAGATCTGAGAAACAATGGTGGAGGGAAATATGATTTCGGAGAGCGATTTGTTTATCCATACCTGTATTCGGAGGATGTTTCTTATACTGATTATTGGAAAGAATCAGTTGATTATGGAGACAAATCGTTTTTATCGCATATAGTAAATAAGATTACGGATAACGGAGAGGATGAAAAGTTTTTTTATTATAGACGCGATTATACTATGAAAGGAAAAGCCAAGAGTATTAAAAATGTTGTATATTTGGTCAATGGCGGAAGTGGCTCTGCTACGGATTCCTTTGTATCACACATAAAGGAAAAATCTTTAGGAGTATTAATCGGTTCAACGACGGGAGGAGAAGGAAAGGCGGGTCCGGTAATACACGGAAAACTGAATAATTCAGGTCTGTTGTTTTCTTTCTTTTATTCTATCCGATGTGATGAAAACGGTAATTCCATTTACTCTCGCGGGACAGAACCGGATATACAGATAACATGGACAAAAGAAGACAATGATAATTGGCTGGAATATTACAAAGAGGGGACTAATAACGAATATAGTAATATGCTTGAATTTGACCCAGTCTTAAATAGAGCAATTGAATACTTCAATGGTGAGTAATGAATGTTGTTTATTCCTTGTGAAAGTATGTAAAGAAAAATGCTAGAAGAAAAGAATGGAAATAATCAATATAACTTCATAGAGATTGAGCAGAAGGCACTTACCAAGTGCTGGATTTATATCATACTGTGTTATTATCTGACCTTCTGGACACTTGGACGCATTATTCCGAAGATTCCGGGATTTAAAACAACAGCTTTATCCGTATACATTATAAATCTTGTTGAAGTATTTATATCATTACTGTTTTTGTTTGTTGTTCTCCGTAAGTATATTGTTGAGACCTTTAACGATATCAAAAATGATCATTTGAAAAGCATTTTGAAGTGGATTGGAAAAGGTCTGATTATTGATTTTGTAATAAGGATCGTTATTGCGATAGTGATGGTAGTATTGAAAAAGCATATTCCGGAATTATCTATCATTACAGTTAATCAAACCACTATCGATAAAATGTTTATGACATACAGATTATTGGGGATTTTGTTATTCTCAATATTGGGGCCGATAGAAGAGGAGTTGATATTCAGGAGTGTAATATACCATTCTTTCAGAAAAATCGGCAAGTTTCCTGCATTTGCAGTATCCATTCTTTTATTCGCAGGATCGCATGTCATAAACGAATTATTGTCGGGAAAATTTTTGCAGGCACTAATTGCATCCGTTTCATATTTATCCATGGGAATTGTCCTGTGCTATTTGTATGAAAAAAGAAGAAACGTTATAGTGTGTATCGCTTTTCATATACTAATAAACTCACTGGGGTTAGTCATGAGTTTTGTTAGAAACTAGTTGAGGTTGTACGCCGTTCTGAACAATAAATTTGAGATATAAAATGAAGCGGAGGAGAATGCATGGAAAAAACGTAAGAAGAAAGAATCAAAAAACACAGAGACAGAAGCAGATTATTCTTTTGTATTTCTGCGCTTGGAACTGCCATATGGGTATGGTTGGATCTGAATATACCGCTGTGGTGCCATTTGTTCATCTATGCTGCATTGTTGGCGTGTTTGGTATTGGG
>JAGCTJ010000143.1 GCA_017963665.1 Lachnospiraceae bacterium
CAAGAGTGTACCTTGTGTTGATGGCAGCCGTTTCGGTTATCTCAAGATTGATCCTGTGAGGCGGCATACCGTACTCTGCCATGATGTTCTTGAAGTTCTTGGCAAGGTCATCCTGCATACACTGAACTACAGAAAGATTGACTTCGATATACTCTATTCCGTAATCTTCTATCTTGCTTTGACGAACGAACTCACAAACCTTTCTGAATACCATTTCACCGAGGGTCAGTATCATACCGTTCTTCTCGGCATATTCGATGAAGTCTCCGGGCATTATAAGTTTTCCGTTCTCATCTTTTATACGTACCAAAGCCTCCATGGCGGAGAACTTGCCTTCACGTATGTTGTAGATCGGTTGATAATACATCTCGACCGCATCGTTTGCGATGGCCCACTCAAGAGCATGCTGTACCTCAAGGGCTCTTGTTCTTTTTTCCAATGCCTCATCGTCGATAAGAAGCGGTGCGTCATTTGTCTTACCCGATTCATAGGCGAAATAGTGAACGACCTCTTCAAGTTCGTCTACGCTTTCAAAATCACATATGTCCGCAAGATACGAAATGCCGGTCTCAATCTGAACCTGTGTCTGATCGATCTCCCAAGGGAAAGACATTCTCTTAAATACGAGGTCCACAACTCTGTCCAGTTCTTTGTCGGACTCGAGTCCGATGGTAAGAAGATTATCTTCAAGTCTGAAGATTATGGAGTTGGGAATATCCTGTAAGAAAGCACATACCGATGTTATTACCGCCGATACGGTCTTGTTACCGAATATCTCGTTTATCGTGTTTAAGTTGTTTATGGAAATACTGATAAGGGGTTTGTGTCGGTGGAATCTGATATTTTCTTCCATCAGCATATGAAATCCTTTTTTGTTAAACACGTTCTCGACAAAATCGAGGTGATACTCGGGATTTTCAAGTCGGCAATACATATAAACGATCGCCAATGACATCACAAAAGATACGAGGAGAAGCTCGTTTGCGAAAAACTGAAGAATGCCTGCCGCAAGCCAGCAAACAAGCCATGCATATACGGCGATCCTTCTTCTTTTTCTTATTATGGATTTCTCCCAGATGACCATAAGGAGTGTTGTTACGATATGGAATGCGCAGAAAACATATGTAACGAAAACGGTAACACCTTCGGTATAGATCGTTCCGTCTTCGGGATTAATATGGATGCCTGTCTTAAACAAAACAAGCACAACGATCTCAACAACAAGAGGAATGACCGTAAGATTACGCCATATCGGTTTGATCTTGTAGCTTATCTCGGCTACGGCGAACCACGCGGAAAGGCATGCCACCAATACAATGGACAAAAGATACAGTTCACAGAAAAACTGAACTATGAAATCCGGAAGACTGTTCCGATAGTTTATCACCACGATCGAAGTGATATCCAAAGATATGCTTATGAGCGTGCCGACCAGAAGCCTTATGAACGCAAGCTCCGAAGCAAAATTGAGTCTTTTCTGATTAAAGCACATTCCCGCCACGACCAGCGATAAGACAAGTGCCGCTACCTGAAATTGAATATTCCAAACCATGATGTTCCCTCACGTGAAAAAGAACTCTTTTAGCGAAATTAATTAATTCAACCCCAAAATAACCTGATATAAAAGTATCTTAACATTTTTAAGATGCAATAGCCACAAGTTTTTATTGCAAATACTACAAAATAGCACATTAAAGTGATACTATTTTTTCATGATAAGAAATGTGGATCTAAGTAAAGTAACGGACAACAGACTTTATACCAAAGAAGATATCGTAAACATCTCATGTGACGGATGCAAAGGCTGCAGTGACTGCTGTAAAAGCGTGGGGGATTCGATAATACTCGATCCTTTTGACATGTATAATCTCTCAAAAGCCACCGGAAAGAGTTTCGAAGCGCTGATGGAAGACGTCATCGAGATCAGGCTTATCGATAATCTCATCTTACCCAATATAATGATAGACGAAGAAAAGGGCTGCAAAATGCTCGATGAGAACGGCAGATGCACCATTCACGCACTCCGTCCCGGTTTTTGTCGTCTGTTCCCCTTGGGAAGACTGTACGACGATAACGGCGATTTCAAATACATCCTCCAGATCCACGAATGCGATTATACGCCCAAAGGTCCCGCTTTGATATCCGACTGGATAGGCATCGATGACCTTGATAAATACGAAGCATACATCAAAAGATGGCATGCTTTTACAAAGATGCTGGGAGAATATATAAAAGGACTTAAAGAAACCCGGAAGAAAGAACACTTTTCGTGGCTTCTTATAAGGGTTTTCTTTGAGCCCTCCTATGATACGAATAAAGCTTTCTATTCACAGTTTGAAGAAAGATTGGCTTCCTACGAAGAAAACTTAAAGTCCGTCATGGATGTTAATCGATAAAAAAGCAGTCTTCGCACTTTGCGTAAGGATAGTTCCATGCCAGCGACTTTCCGCATACGCGACATTTTCTTCCTTCCAGCTGCTGAGTCTTCAATATCTCGATTATCCTCGAAGAAATATCACGTTTTAACATCACTATCTCAGAGAGTCGTTCTCTGTGATTAAACTTCCTTAAATACGCATATATTAGGTCGTAAACCAGATACATGTCTTCCAGTTCTTCCATCTTCATTGCATCGAGATCTTCGTCAAAAGGAACTATTGCCGCTTCAACTATATCGTTAATGCGCGAATTGAGCGATGATCCGCCTGCTTCTTCCGCCTTTGCGAACTTAAGAATGAGTTCGGTCAGAAACTGCTTCGACGACCTGAAACCTATCATCAAAAAATCGTAAATAAGTTTTTTGTCGCTTACAACATTTTCGAGCTTCTTGCACAAAGAAATCTCTTCTTCAAGATCGGCCTTCTCGTAAAGGCTTGAAAACTCCACATCTGCCCATCTTACAAGTATCTCGCTAAGGGGCATGTCAAGATAAATGCTGTTCTCGGGTATTCCCATCCGGGCATAAGAGATCGTTTCCACCGATCATTCCACCGCACGTCTTATGGCCTGATATCTGAATTCCGAAGTATAATAACCGGTCTCAAAAATACCTCTTCGCCCGGCACGACCGGCAATCTGCTTTATCTCGCTTACGTTTAAAAGTCTTCTCGTATGGCCGTCAAATTTCTTGGTCTCAAGGAATACTATCCTCTTTATCGGAAGGTTCAGTCCCATTCCTATGGCATCCGTAGCAACAACTACCTTTGTCTCGCCGGTTACGAAGCGCTGTACCTCGTTCATACGAACGTCGTAAGGAAGGTTTCCGTAGATCATGCTGGCTTTTATGCCGTTTCTTTGAAGTTCGGCCGTGACCGCGATAACCGACTGTTTTGAAAAGACGATAAGGGCATCTTTTTCTTCCACCGACTGAGGGAATACGAACCTTCTTGAATCAAAAGAAAGGGGTACGGCACGCTTGTTGTGCCTTGTCTCCCAGGTATCGCCGCACTCTTCTATTATCGCGGTTATGAGATCGACGCAGGATTCGTCCGAGCATATGTGGACCTCATCCGCGCACACTCCCAAGATTGCTCTCGTCCAAGCCCCGCCTCTTTGCTCTTCGCCTATCATCTGACCTTCGTCAATTACGGCAACGTCGTATATCTCGCTCGTGCTCAAGGTCTCTATTGTAGCAGAGGAATGGGTAGCATCTTCAATAAAGATCTCTTCCTCCCCCGTTATCATATTACACTTTACTCCGGCGTCGTTAAGGCGGTCGTAGATCTCAAAGGCAAGAAGTCTTAAGGGAGCCAGATAGATGCCCTTCTTTGCGCGTTTAAGCGCTTCCAACGCATCGTACGTTTTTCCCGAATTGGTAGGTCCTATATGAAGAACGAAATGACGCTTCATTTTCCTTGCGAGGGGGTAAAGATCCGGAATGTTTGTGGGAATCTCGCTCATGATCATCGTATTGAAACGCTTGTCTTCTTCAAGGAGCATGTGCTCTATGTCGAGATATACTCTGTTCTGATAAATGGCGTTATCGAATATCTCTCGGGATCGTTCTTTTATGGCCGAAACATGTTTTGAATAAAAGAGGCGGAAATCACGCTCGAAACTCTCATGAGACATGGATCTGTAGCGTGAAGCCTCGGGATAGTTTGAAAGAACGAACATCTCCGCAGCGTCGTAAGCGTTCTTTTTACCTATCTGCCTCCATGCCTTGCCTGCAAGAGTGACATTTATGCCTCTTGAACGGGAATAACCCTTAATGGAACTGTAAAAGATGTTTTCAAGATTTATGTGGTCGATCTTCTCTTTGACCGCGGAATATGTTATGTCGGGAAAATCATAATACTTTACGTAATCATAAACATGTTTTACGTTGTCTTTTATTATATCGAATCTGGCGGCGGAGATCCTGTCAAGGAAGGCCTTTCTCGCCGCTATAAGCTCCGGGGAATTGACATCGACGGGCTTTCTACGTTTTTTCTTTCTGTAATATGCCATCTTACTCTTTCCATTCTTTGTATCATGATACAGTTTACAGGGTTTTAATCATAAAAACAATCGCGTACGGCTTTTTTCCAACTTTTCAAAATATTTATTCTATTCCTTGAGTTGTATGTATGTTAAATTGTTTATGAGGGTAAGAGTTTTCTTTGGACAAAGGAGGTATTTCATGATAAAGAAACCGTTTAAAGACATTGAACTTTCCATGCTGGGTTTGGGAAACATGCGCTTTCACACGAGCGATCCCAAAGGTGAGAGCATTATCGACAAAGATGCGTTTGAAGTTATAGATTACGCATACAAAAACGGCATCAATTACTTTGATACCGCTCACGTATACAACAACGGAGATTCGGAGCGCTGCGTAGGCGAATGCATGAGCAAATACGACCGCAACACATTCTACGTTGCCACCAAATTTAATATAAACGCCTGCAAAGATTATAAAAAGATGTTTGATGACCAGCTTTCGCGTCTTAAAACCGATCACATCGACTTTTATCTCGTACATTGCATTCTCGACGGAAACGTTGACGAATACTTAAGTTCGGGACTGGTGGACTTTCTTGAAGAAAAACGGTCTGAAGGAAAGATCAGATATCTCGGCTTCTCGTCACATGCTTCAACCGCAACACTTGAGCGTTTTGCC
>JAGCTJ010000144.1 GCA_017963665.1 Lachnospiraceae bacterium
GCTTACCTTATGGGACAGGTAGACGATAACGGAAGCAGGATTGATTTTAAACTTTATCCCACGTCTGAGTATGAAAAAGAAAACTGATAAAAGGGTATAAATGGAAGACGGTAAAGAGATATACAGGGCCTTGCGCATAGATGAGGACTACAGCGCAAGAGGATAATGGGCGGGACACATGTGTCCCATCGCATAAACAGGGCATTTGCTCACTTTGTGTCCTGTTAACCGGCGGCAGAAAAAAGTATGCTGAGAACCGTAAAGGAGGTCACGCAAATGGATCAGGTGAAAATCGGAAAGTTTCTTGCCGAGCTTCGAAAAGAAAAAGAGATGACTCAGGAACAGCTGGCTGAGGAATTGAATGTTGCCAGAAGAACCGTATCCCGTTGGGAAACGGGAAGCAACATGCCCGACATAGATATTTTGATTGAACTGTCCGATCTGTATGCCGTAGATCTCCGCGAAATCTTAACCGGAGAAAGGAAAAGTGAGAAAATGAATAACGAAACAAAAGAAACAGTATTGAAGGCAGTTGATTATGCAAACACAGAATCGGAGAAGTGCAACAAAAGAGTTCGGTTGTGCAATATGATCGGAATGGGATTTATGGTGATATACATGCTCTTTAAAGATTCCGAAATCTATTTCCAAAACAAAACCGCAGCTGCGCTTATAGACATAGCTTCGGGAATAGCATTGGGAATGCTGCTTACGGGGCTTATCTTCTCAAGCCGATACGGAGCCAAGATCAGAGCCTTCAAGCAAAGAGCTTTTAAGCGTCAGTAACACCGAAAGGAGCCTCATTCGAGGCTCCTTCAGTCTGAGAAGGCGTCTTATCCGACGCCTTCTTTTTTTGACCTCCTAATCATATTATCCTCTTGCTCCAAAATCCTCGTCTATACGGGCTTTCCAGGCTCCGCCCGCGAAAGCGGCTTTCATGCTTGAACCTTTGCATTTTCTGGCAAAGGATACAGCCTCATCCATGACCTCGTAATTGAGGGCGGTACCAACAGCATCGCAGCAGAAATTGGCAGCCCTGTCTTTGGCGATTCCCATATTCCCGGCGACCTTGACAGCATCAATATTTGCGCCGAGAAACAGGAATTCCCAGTCATCGTTTTCTTTCTGCTTCTTTATCATCTTTTTTACGTCTTTGAAAGAATACTCTTTGCTGGCATTCTCAAGTCCGTCGGTGGTGATGATAAAAAGCGTCTTTGAAGGCCTTTCGGCCTCGTCGAGGTTCTTGTGAACCTTCTTTATGTGCTTGATCGTTGTTCCGACGGCGTCCAAAAGCGCCGTGCAGCCCCTTACGAAATATTCGCGGTCGGTCATTTTCTCAACCTTCGCGATGGGTACGCGGTCGTGGATCACGTCGCTTTGATCGTCGAAGAGAACTGTCGTGACGATGGCGTCTCCGGTTTCTTTTTGCTGCTTTGCAATCATTGAGTTGAAGCCGCCGATGGTATCGGATTCAAGGCCGCTCATTGAGCCGCTTCTGTCAAGGATAAAAACAAGTTCGGTTAAATTTTCTCTCATAATGCACCTCCGTAATAGTGTGTTTTCCTGTTACTGAGGTCATTATAGTTTAGTACAAAGAAACCGCGGTCGCCCGCCAAGCGACTTTTACTTTGTACCCAGGATCGGTTCCCCGTGCTCGTACAACGCATAGTTTACTGCGTCTATATCGTAAGCGCTTCGCTCTATAAAGTATTTGACTATCACGTCCTGTTTGCTGCAAGGAGAGAGGGCATATCCGGCTCTTGCCAAAAGGTCCTTTGCGTCGTCAAGATTAAGCTCCAGGGCGATGGTAAGGGCAAGGGCGGTTGATTTGCTGGGGTTCTTCGTGGTGCCGCATCTAAGCTTTGAAAAAGCCTTCCTGTCGATGTTTGCGCGCTTCTGTACCTGAGCATCGCTTAAGCCTTTTTGATCGGCAAAAGAGAATACCATTTCCATAAACGATTTTTCCAGGCTATCGACAACGTCTTCGAGTTTTCGCTCGGGGGCGGGTGCGCAGGCTTCGAAAAAGGTGTTTTCTTCTTCGACAACTTCCGATTCTTCTTCCGGTATTTCACGCGGAACACATTCCTTGGCGGAACGGGCAAAGGTGGATATTATGGCTTTGCGCGCCATATCACCGGTGGCAGACATGGCAGCGCCCATAAAGGCTTTAGCCTGTGAAGCGGCGCCTGCGGCTGCGAATACAGCCTTTTCTTCGATGTAGTTTTTGCTTATATAATCATCTAAATCCGAAAATGAACCGGCACTGTAATGCCTTTGAATCCAAAACTTTTTGAGTTTATTCATTTTATTCCCTCGCATCAATACTGATGACACAAAATACAGTCTGCATCGCTTACAATTTTACCATGAATCGATAAAAAGCGCATGCGTGAACAGGCGGCGGCATGGACAATGTAGAAAATGAACCAACACCACCGTCCCCTTGGTTCATTCAAGCAAAGAGTTTTAAAAAGAGCGAGGTTATAGCCTGCGAGCCCCTTTTAGGGGCTCGTTATACTTTTTGCCTATACATGCCTTATATCTATTGACTTGATTTGTGTGGGATGTTAAGTTGAACAAAATATTTTAAAGGAAAACTGTGGGATGAATTCTAAGACAGGCCACAAACTTAATAAGTGGATGTGTTGTCGAATGTATAAAACACCGGGCATGAAAATGGCTGGAGCATTCGCGCGTCTGAATTCTCTTCGATAATGAGATCGATCAAAAGCCATTATGCAGCCCGGACTTGTATAGCCCGGGCTGTTTTTATGTTTTGGCTTATTGCTCGACGAACGAAGAAAAATATGCTTAGGCAGACATGGTTTAAGGAGGAGAAGATGAAGATAACCGTAGCGGGAGAAAAGAAAGAATATGCGGAAGGGTTGACCGTTTCCAAACTGATCGAGTTTGAAAATGTGGAAACACCCCAGTATGTGACGGTATCCGTCAATGAGGAGTTTGTCGAAAGGGCTTCTTTTGACAGCTTTGCACTTAAAGAAGGAGATGAGGTCGAATTCCTTTATTTCATGGGAGGTGGCAGGTAATGGCGCTTACGAACGAACAGCTTGAGCGTTATTCGCGACACATCATATTAAAGGAGATCGGCGTTAGGGGTCAGAAAAAGCTTCTTGAATCAAAGGTTTTGATAATCGGAGCCGGCGGACTCGGCGCACCTGCGGCACTGTATTTGGCTGCTGCCGGAGTCGGAACGATAGGGATCGTGGACGCCGATGTGGTGGATCTTTCAAACCTGCAAAGACAGGTCATCCATACAACAAATGACATCGGTAAAAAGAAAGCGGAATCGGCCGCCGAGACTATGCGGGCAATAAATCCCGATATCACGGTCAATACATATTATAAGTTCGTGAATTCCGAGAATATCTCAGAACTTATCAAAGATTACGATTTCATAATAGACGGTACGGACAATTTTCCGGCCAAATTTCTTATAAATGATGCCTGCGTGATGGCAAAAAAGCCTTTTTCGCATGCGGGGATAATAAGATTCAAAGGCCAGCTTACCACCGTTATCCCGGGAGAGGGACCGTGCTACCGGTGCATATTTAAAGATCCGCCTCCGAAAGATGCCGTTCCTACCTGCAAGCAGGCGGGAGTTATCGGTGCGATGGGAGGTGTCATCGGTTCGCTTCAGGCTATGGAAGCAATCAAATATCTGACCGGTACAGGAGATCTTTTAGTGGGTTATCTGCTCACATACGATGCGCTTAAGATGGAATTTCATAAAGTTAAGCTGCCACCCAGAGGCAAAGGCTGCGCCGTATGTTCCGATACGCCTTCGATAACAAAGCTTATCGACTACGAACAGGCTGTGTGTGAACTTAAGCATTAGGAGGTGGGACATGCATATAACGATCAGGAAAAGTGATGTTGAGAAAATGATCGCGCATGCTTTAAGCGTCCGCCCGGAGGAAGCCTGTGGGCTGATCGCCGGAGAAGACCTTGAAAACGGCACGAGAGTGATAGAGGAAGTTTTTCTTTTGACCAATATCGATCACACGAATGAGCATTTTTCGATCGATCCGAAAGAGCAGCTTAAAGTCATAAAAGAGATAAGGAAAAAAGGTCTTAAGCCTCTCGGCAACTGGCATTCGCATCCGGAAACGCCCTCAAGACCGTCCGAAGAGGACAAAAGGCTTGCCAACGACAGCAAAGCTACATATCTCATTTTGTCTCTGATGGACCAAGAACCCGTGTTGAACGCATTTCACATCGAAACGGCAGACGACGAAAGAACGGTACGCAAAGAGGAACTTGAAACATTGTAATTACAGGGGAGGAAAGAATAAATGTCTGAAACAGAAGAATTCGGCCGCATTTCGGTCGAGGAATTTTCACTACTTGATTTTAATACCGTAACATTGCTTGACTTAAGGGAGCCCGATGAAGTTTTGGTAAGCGGGATTGAGGGAGCAATCAACATTCCTTTTTCCGCAGGCTTTGATAAGCTCGATTCGGTTCCGAGGGACAAACCCGTCGTCGCATATTGCCGTGTGGGCGACTGGAGCGAGCAGGTGGCGGAGATACTGGCGGACAGAGGCTACAAAGTATATACGCTGGAAGGCGGCTTCAATGCTTACAAAAAATTTAAGGCCGGAGATGCTGCAGGTGGATCCGAAGCGACAAAAGAAGAGGTTAAAGGCTCGTGTTCTTTGGGCCAAAAGGCAAAGGAGCCCACAGGAAGCGCATTTATCGATGCAAAAGGTCTTAAGTGTCCGGGGCCTATCGTAAAGGTGGCGGACTTTTTAAGAGACAAGCCCGAAGGCTTTACGGTTAAAGTGGAAGCCACGGAAGATGCGTTTGCATCGGATATCAAAGTATGGTGCGAGCGAACGGGAAATGTCTTGAAAGATATTGAAGTTGAAAAGAGCCTTATAAAGGCAACGATAGAAAGAAAAGACAAAAAAGAGACAGCGACGGTCAAAGAAAAGAACGATAAGACATTCGTAGTATTTTCGGGAGATCTCGATAAGACGATAGCGGCATTTATAATAGCAAACGGCGCGGCGTCATTGGGAAGAAAGGTCACCATGTTCTTTACCTTCTGGGGACTCAATATTTTAAGAAAGCCCAAGAAAGTAAAGGTAGCCAAAAACTTTATCGAGAAAATGTTCGGTGCAATGCTTCCCAGAGGAACCACAAAACTTGGACTTTCGAGGATGAACATGCTTGGAGCGGGTCCCAAGATGATAAGGGGAATCATGAAGCAAAAGGGCATCAGTTCGCTTGAAGAACTCATAGAGAGTGCCAAAGCACACGGTGTCAGGATAGTGGCCTGCCAGATGTCCATGGACATTATGGGAATAAGGCAGGAGGAACTTATAGACGGAGTGGAACTTGGAGGTGTGGCAACCTTTATCGGTTCGGGAGAAGAATCAGACATGAGTCTGTTCATATAAGAGAGGGAATTATTATGAAGAAAACAGGAAAAAAGATCAAAAGAGGAATAGTGGCGTGGCTTCTGGCACTCAGTCTCACATTTGCTTTTACGATCGCCAGCTATGCGGATGATGTGAGCGGAAGCGACCCTGAGGAGACGGTTGAGGATGCGGTTAAAGAGACGACTCCGGAACTTAAGGTAGAGCTTACGAGTGTTGCGCAAGGCGACCTTGAAGGTGACGGAAAAAGAGTTTTGATAACCGCGCAGGTCACATACGGCGGAAAAGCGCTTCCCGAAGGCGTTGCAGGTAAATATGCGGTTCACGCTTACGTGGGAAATGCAAACAAGAACGTGAAGGTAACGGCTGACGGTTCGATCTCTTTTAATCCGTTCACGGTAAACTCCGAAAAGACTTATGACGTATATGCGGTGTTGAAAAACGGAGGCGAAGTTGTCGCAGAGAGTTCTCATAAGACGATCAGCGTAAAGCAGACCGTTCTTGACAAGACGGATATTACCGTTCAGTCAACATATGACGATGAAGAAACGGGCACCATAACGGTAAAAGTTGACGAGTCTGTGCCGATCGCTTATTACAAACACGGAGTAGGCAAGGTTGGATATGCCGAGAACGGCGTGATCTCAGGACTTTCCCAAGGTAAATACTATGTTTACATACCGGCATATTCGGAGGGCGATACGTATTATGTCGCTTCCAAAAAGCAGGAAACGAACGTAGGCTCCGTGGAAAGACCCAAGTATACGATCACTGTCAACAAAGACGAAAACATTAAATGGAGCAAGAACAATGCCACCGTGTTACAGGGTGCGGGAACTTCCTTTAATGTAAATCCGAAAAACGATGATTATTATATAAGCAATGTATATGCTCTTCCAAAAGAAAATGCGGAGATCTCCTGGTATGAACCTACGGGAGGGGTCACGGTGAGCAATGTAAGCGGAGACGTTACATTGTATGCCGAAGCGACAAAAAAGAACGCTCCCGCAAAGATTGAGGTGACAGAGGTTTCTTTTAACCCTAATGGCATATACAGTGAAGAAAATCCGTATATATCGACACAGATAAGCGTTAAGGTAACGGATAAAGACGGCAATCCCGTTCCCGAGACGACAGTATATTTTAAGACTGACAAGACCGAGAAGAGTCCAAGCTCAAAGCCGACCGACAAAGACGGTATTGCGCTCTTCAAGCACTCATACGGTATAGTGACAGAGACAGGAGATACCACGGCAAAGTACGAGCCTTTGTTTTCAATCGATAAATCTTTTGAAAAGCTCGTGACCGGAACAACGGTAAATCTGGTGCTTCAGCAAAAGAAAGATCTGGTGCTGTACGAAGATCAGATCACGGGTTCAAGACCCGGAGAGTACGAGGGAGAAGTTTCGGGCGTTCCGGAAGGGTACGAGATTTGGACAGGCGAAGTTCATGACGCCGTTATAGTACTTAAAACCGGCACATGGAAGGCTGCAGAGGACGGTAAATTCACGAACCTTTCATCGGGCTGGCAGCTTTTGAGAGCGGGCGAAAAGATCGATCCGGAAACCAACACGTTTTGGTTTGCATCGGATCACGTGCCTTTTGTGGTCCCGAGACTCAATCGCGCGCCGATAAAGGATGAGAAGGAAACGGAAGAGACGACCGACAAGACGGACAATGAAAAGGATACAAAGCCTGTTTCGGAAGAGAAAGCAAAAGAAAACCAGGACACTTCCAAGGAATCATCGACTCCCGTTACACAAAATAATCCCGCAGGTAATGAAGGCGGAAGCACAAATAATGAAAGCAGTGAAGCCAATAATGAGGGCGGAAACGAAAATAACGAAACTCCGGCTCCCGCTCCCGTAGCAAATGCCTCAACGGCTGTAACCGCGACTGTAAGGAATACTGTGGCAAGAACTGTGGCAAACGTAGAGGCAGATGACGCAGAGCCCGCTGAAGTCGAAGAAACGACTGTGGAAACGGCAGGAGAAATTGCCACGGAAGAAGTGTCCGAGCCTGTGACAGCCGGATCGAAGACGGAAGTCGAGATCAAGGATGAGGGCGTTGCAAAGGCTGCGGCAGTTTCGGAAGTAAAGAACGGCAATACTCTTTTGTACGCGGGGCTGATAATTGCCTTACTGGCAGTTTTGGCGGCAGCGACATATGCTTATTACAGATATAAAAAGAAGGCTGCACAGAACGATTGATATCAATCTTTAAGACAGGGAGTCCGATAAGGGCTTCCTGTTTTTTCTTTTTACCGGATGGCTAAGAATATTTTCCTTTATAAACAGGGGCCTTTTTGTTATCATTCAGTAATGTAGGTGGCAGGACCATCGCCGGAGAGATTTGATGATAGAGATTACATACGCAGAATTGCAAAAAGAAAACAGAGACGACTATGTTTTGATAGACGTAAGAGACGAAGGCTTAAGAGCGTACGGGACTATCCCGGGCGCAGTTTTTGTCGATATTGAAGCAGGCGAAGAGGCCGTGATCGCTGAAATTTCAAAACTTCCAAATAAGAAACTTATATTTTTCTGCGAGATCGGACGAAAGACAAGGGAGTTTGATGACGATTTTCTTAGAGACAAATGGGATTGCTACAGTTTGGAAGGCGGATATATAGGTTATGTCAGAGCGTCCATGAAAGACGGTGATGACAGCGGAGAGCGGCAAAAGAAAGCCGAAGAGAGTATCAGAAAGAAGTATCATAAGCAACTGTTTACGCCTTTTGCGAAGGCTTGCAAGACATATCGGCTTATAGAAGAGGGCGATCGCATCGCGGTCTGCATATCGGGCGGAAAAGATTCGATGCTCATGGCCAAGCTTTTTCAGGAGATACAAAGGCACAGGCAGTGTAATTTCGAACTGACTTTTCTGGTGATGGACCCCGGGTACAATAAAGACAACAGGGCACTTATCGAAAGTAACGCTAAGGCGCTCGGGATTCCGATAACGATATTCGAAAGCGATATTTTTGACGCTGTCGACACGATAGACAAGAGTCCTTGCTATATTTGCGCAAGGATGAGAAGAGGATATCTTTACAGTAAGGCAAAGGCGCTTGGATGCAACAAGATAGCGTTAGGACATCATTACGACGATGTGATCGAGACGATACTGATGGGAATGCTGCACGGCGGGCAGGTTCAGACAATGATGCCCAAGCTTCACAGCACGAATTTTGAGGGAATGGAGCTCATACGGCCGCTTTATCTCATCCGCGAAAGCGATATATGCGCTTGGCGTGATTACAACGACCTTCATTTTCTGCAGTGCGCATGTCATTTTACGGATACATGTACAACGTGCCACGAAGACGGCACGACATCGTCAAAACGGCTTGAGACAAAGAAACTCATCGCAGAGCTTAAGAAGGACAATCCGTTCGTAGAATCAAATATTTTCAAGAGCGTCGAAAACGTAAATCTTTCCACGGTAATAGCATACAAGCAGGATGGTGTCCGCCATCATTTTTTGGATGAATATTGAGAAACTTATCAATCATCAATACCCAAAAAACTTTTTGAGTTTTTTGTCAGGTAAAAGATCGCTTTTGTAAAGACCGAAGGAGCTGCCCGGAACGATCTTCTGGTAACGGTCGAGAAACTCGTCGTAGGTTTTGGCCTTAAAGCAGTCGGGGGTTATGAAAAAGTCGCGCGAGCCTCCGGTCGAGCGGTTGCCGGCCGTCACACTTACTTTGTAGTCACCGGTGGCAAGTTTGTATACTCTGTATTGCTCAAGATACCAGCCGTGAATGTCGACTGATTTAAACGGAACGTCATAAGAGGCAACAATGTCATTGTTTGAGAGAGCACAGTTTTCGTAATCGTATTCTATGCATTTTATAAAATCTTCGGCAGTACTGTAATTTTCAATGTAAAATGTGTCGGAATCCGAGCTTTGGCGTATGAATTCGTAATCACCGTCAATTTGACGGATGTCGTATTTCCAAGCCTTTTTGAGCATTTCTTTTGTAAGCCAGTGATAATCCTTTTTGACTTTCTTATAAGCTTTATCGGTATACACTTTTATGTCCGTACCAAACTTGAATTTGACTTCGGGATTGGAGTTCTCTACGGATTGTTTTGTATATTCGCAAAGAAAATCGATGAATTCGTCGGACGTGGTGCCGTCATTCCATTCATCTACGATCCGCTCATTTTTCCATCCGCTTCTTGTCTGTCCGAATACCAGTCTGCCGTGGAAGGGCGTGATCTCCCATGGTGTACACTTCTTCATCTGCGCTATCGATGCCCAGGGATATTCCTCTTTAAGCTTTTCAAGCGCTTTTTCATAGTAAACGTCTATATCTGTCCCGTATTTAAATAATTTTTTACTTTTCGTGGGTTTTTTGTTAAGTTCTTCCTCGTGAAGTCTTTCTTTTTCCTCTGCTTCCTCACGCTCGAAGATCTCATCGGGGCTTAAGGCTTTCCATGCCCATACTTTATCGGGATCGATGCAGCATAATGCCGGTGCATGGATAAATGTTCCGTCCGTTTCGCTGTATTTATCCCATCGGCCCGCAGAGATCGAACCGTCGTTTAACAGTAAAAGACAATATTGTTCACTCTTGGGATAGTCTTTGTCGGAAAAAGAGTTAAAACCTTTGAAATCGACGTGGTAGGTGCTTTCTTCTTCGGGGATCATATTGATGAAACCGATATTTTCGTCTTCAAGGCATTCCGTGATATCGTAACGGGAAAGGCGATGCCATTTTGCAACTTCGCTCCAGTCAACCGAATCGCCCGTGCCACGAACAAATTTCCCCGAGGGGTTACTTTTACTGCAGTCCATGTTCGAACACCATTCACCCGCTGTATAACGTCCATTTTTTAATTCGAGCAGACAAAAAGTCCCGTATTCAGGCAGGTTATCGCCGTTGGCTTCAAAAAAATTGTTAAAGGAAATGGTTAACATCTTGTAATCGCAGGTAAACATAGTTTTCTTTCTCCCTTACTGAATGGGTACGGAGTGTGTTTTTGACAATATTTTAGCATTCGTGTCTTTAAAAACCAACTGTAATTTGATATCATTTCTACAGACGCCAATCATCGCAAAAGAGAGATCGTGCGTAAACGAACCGGCAAGGCGGATAAGATGAATATTTTCGCATTTGAAAGACAAAAAGAGACGATAAGTATAAGGGATATCAGACCTTCGAGATACATTTATTATATGGCATATGTGCTGGAACTTATTTTTTTCTCGGTCCGAGGCAACTTCCTTCCCGTTTCGACGAAAGTGTTCGGGATAAACGGCTGGACGATCATTTTCGCGGCACATATGATAGCATCTTTGATCGTGATGCTTATGTGGACAAAGAAGTTTAAACCGCTTTTGATAGCCTCTTTGGTGATAATGCTGGCAGGACTTGTTCCGTACATCTTTTTGCCCGTCGGTATTTTGAGATTTGTGTTCGGACTCATCGGATACATCGGGCTCGGAGGTGTTGTCACGGGAGCGCGTTGCGGTTATGCTTTCGCGGCAAATAATGCCGAAAGGCTGTTCGGAATCATACTTATGTTCTTTTCGGTTACAATGGTAAGACTTTCAGACTCTTTGGGAGCTGACGGCATTTTTGTAACGGTAATGCTTCCTATCGCACTTTTGGTAGTATTAAGCTTTTGCATCGTTCGATTCAGGGAAGAAGATCTTGAGGTCAAAGAAGAAAGCTCAAAAGAGGATGCGAGGGGAGTATATTGGGCGCTTGCATTTTTTATCGTTTATTTTTCGGTAGACGGATATATAGGGAAGCTCGCGGAAAGCAGCCTGAATGAGTATATGTACCTGATAGTGGGAAGCTTGCTTGCGGTCGTTATACTGGTTTCTGCTTTTTGCAAGATCCGGCTTTCAACCTGGCATCTATGGAATCTTTTCCTTTTGTTTTCTATCGCAATGGGAGTATTTGCGGTGCTTGCTCCAAAGATCGGGACCGATGTACCTATGAACTTCTTTGGCGGTTTAAGCTATATCGGATGGCCGTTATGTATATATACGCTCGGAAGTGCACAACGCCGGTTTGCAAGCTACAGGCTTTTGAAAAAATGTACCCTTGTTTATGTTTTGCTTTCTCCGTTCACCACACTTTCAAGCGACTGGGCATCAAATTTTTATCCGGAGTATTTTCCGATGATCGCGTTAATATATATATTAACGATCTCGTTTGTTTTACTTATGTTTTCGCCGATAAGTTATAAATATCTTTTTTCGTCATTATGGATCGACGGATTGTATAAGCCTGATATGACTGCTTTACACGAGAAGGTCGAGCAGGCAGATCAATTCGGCAAATATGAGCTGACGCCCAGACAAAAGGAAGTCGCCGCTTTACTGCTAGCCGCAAAAACAAGAAGACAGATTGCGGGAGAGTTGGGGCTTTCCGAGTCCACAGTCAAAATGCATACATCGGAGTTGTATAAACGACTTAACATAAACAGCAAGGCAGAACTGTTTAAGATATTCGGTGTTACCGGAAAAAACTGACACCCTACCCAAATGTCCGTATTGTTTTTTGAAGCGTTCCTTTTAGAATTTTATTTGTAAGATCTGTGTGTAAATGTGCACAAAGAAAGGAATGCGACAATGAAAAGAATAACAGTTTTATTGATAGTTTTATCCATGCTGATCTGCATGGCGGCGTGCGGTAAAAACTCAGGCGGCGATGGTCAGTCGGGTAACGATGGCACAAACGTCACAAAGAGTGTTTCGGGCGACAAAAACACATCTGACAAGGAAGCGGCGGACAATTCAGCCGGAAATAAGACCTCCGATAATGCCAAAGCAGAAGAGCCGCCCATGATACCCGGTGTTCTTAACTTTTATGACCTCGATGACAGAGATGCATCGGTTCTTACGGGGCTTCGGATTATTGGTAACCGTATCGGAAATTCAAATGATACAGATGATTATTTGGGTATAAATGCTTGGCCGGCTTCTTCGGATCATATCCGCTTCATTTTTGCACTTTATGAGTGGGTTGAAATATATCCCGATTCGAATCTTGAATACGGACTGAGGCTATGGGTGCTCGAACACAGAGAAGATCAGTCATATTATGAGAATGCAAAGTTTTCGGATCTGATGCCGGGATTTAAAACATACATTGATTTAAGGCCTGAACCCGACGATCCCGATTATCCATGGGGAAGTTTCTATCTGAATCCGGACGAGTGTACGCCGGGATATTATGATTTAGTTTTTACTTATGACGGTAAAGCGATAGCGACGCTCCTTACCAAGTTTTATAACGAAGCAGACCTGGATGGTATGGATGACCAAGAACTCACAAAACTTATGGAAGATGAGCAGGCTTTGGCAGGGGGCGGTGCATTGGCGACACCCAAACCTGCCGCAAAGAAAGACTACTCCGGTGAGGAAAGCGTTGAATCTATAGAAGAGGATGTGGCTGAAAGCGATACATCAAGCTATGTATTCCCCGGATACACAACGGAGGCTCCCTGGCCGGAAGCAGCCGTTTGGGAAGCAATGGGACTGCCGAACCTTTACGTAGATGATGCAGGAAAGGTATCTATAAGCGATAAAGAGTGGATATATCCTTTGAACGCCAAAGACGGTGTTTTGTTTGAAGTCCGTCCCGAAAGCAGCCACTTTGACGATCTTGTGGCTGCATTAAACGAAGCCGGGATAGAAGGTGAAGACAGTTCGGATTCTTTTGACAGTTATTACGAGGCTTATTACACTTATAACGGTGTGGATATGGCTGTTAAGATCTCCGAGTTTGACACCGGAAAACTGACTATACTGGTGAGATTCCTTCCGGAAGATTAAAGCGGGTTCGTAAAGACGACAGCATTTTTGCTGTCGCCTTTTTTTATATGATTCTTTACATAAGGGTTCAACATTTATAAACTGTAATTGATCGTATTTACAGACAAAGGAGCGAACAAATGATAATAGATTCATTTGACAACATAAGTGAGCCCATCATAACTCCACAGTCTTTCTTTGGGGAAAAGAAAAATATCTGCGATATAGCGATCGGAACGTTCTCAAGAGAGATATATCCTGCGGTGCTTGCAAAA
>JAGCTJ010000145.1 GCA_017963665.1 Lachnospiraceae bacterium
ATCGCTCTTAGTCCACGGATGACGATATGTATGTTTTCTTTCTTGCAATAATCGATTAAAAGTCCACTGAAAGATTCAACTACAACGTTGTCAATTCCAGTTACAGACTCTTTAATCATTTTAACACGTTCATCCAGTGTGAACAATGGAGTTTTCGCTGAATTACACATTACGGCAACAATTACTTTGTCAAACATTGAAGCCGCACGTTTTATTATGTCCAAGTGACCATAGGTTATTGGATCGAAACTGCCCGGATAAACCGCTGTTTTCATAGCGCTTCCTTTCTGTACAAAAAGACATGCTTATTTGTTTTATATTCTTTTTCGCGTCTAACTTCAAAACCATAATCTTCAGCGAATGAAAAGTCCATATCTGATGAACTTTCAACGATTATCATCGTATGCTCGGTAACATAGTTCATCGTTCCGAGCTGAGCAAGCGTTCTCTCATAGAGATCCTCGTGATACGGAGGATCGAGGAAGACAATATCAACCTCTTTTTCATGAATATTCCTAAGTCCGATGACAACATCCTGCTTAAGGACCGTGGCATCTTCTTCAAAATGCGTCGTCTTAATGTTCTGCATTATGCACTTATATGCCGCCGCAGAGTTTTCGATAAAATACGCCTTTGAAGCTCCTCTTGAAAGTGCTTCAATGCCGATTCCGCCGCTTCCGGCAAAAAGATCTAAGAATACGGCACCCGGTACCTCGTTCTGGATCATATTAAAAAGTGTCTCTTTTATTCTGTCCTGAGTCGGCCTTGTGTCATTACCTTCGGGGGTAACAAGTCTAAGCCTTCTTGCAGTTCCCGCAATTACTCTCATATTCTTACCTTTGTTCCCTTAGTATCTCTGCTTGTTATCTTAAGATGGGCAAGCTCCAGCTTTTTATTGTTGTGCTCAACAGTCTTTTCTTCAAGATCGTTCAGATAATAAACGTCTCTGACAAAATCATTTTTTCCAAGTCTCATTCCGCGAACGCCGACTGCAGTCTTCTTTTTCTCCGGAATGGTGTCGACAGGAAATCTGAGGAAATAACCATCCTCTGTTCTAAGTATAACAGTCTTTTGTTCTTTAAGCACTTCGACATTTACAAGTTCATCGCCGTCCGTGAGTTTTGTTGCGGCAACGGTTCTCTTTGAAACATCAAATTCACCGCCGTCTACCGTTTTCATCATGGATGACTTTGTTGTAAAGATAAGTCTGTAAAGATTAAGTTCCGACTGACTTGCAACAAGAATGACCGTTTCATCGGAAGCATTGTAATTACTTACGTTATCGATCGGAACGCCCTTATCTCGCATCTTTCCCTGAGGAAGATCCATTGCCTTGATGGTATGCAGATTACCCGCACTTGTAAAAAGACATATCTTACCAGTATTCTTCATCACAAATGAGTACTTAAACTCGGCTTGGATAGTCTCCTTGTTTCTTTCATAAGTAGTCGCATCGATCGTCTTTGCATATCCGAATCTGTCCATGATGAATGCAACATCAATTTCCTCGACGGGCTTTTCTTCGTATACGGCATTCTCTCTGTTGTCGATAACGGTTTTTCTTTTTGCCTGATATTCTTTCTTGATCTTGCCAAGTTCGTCCTGGATGACCATTGACATCGACTCGTGGCTTTCGAGAATATCCTCATATCTGTATATATTTGCGACCGTCTGCTCATGGTCCTTTATAAGAGCCTCGAGCTCAAGTCCTATGAGCTTGTATAAACGCATCTCAAGAATGGCATCGGCCTGAACCTCTGTAAAAAGAAGCTGTGCAGCCATTGCTTTTGATTCTCTTGATTTAAAATTAATACCGTCGGTAACGCCGTTTACAAGGCAGTTCTTAGCCATTGCTCTGTCTTTTGAACCGCGCAAAACCTCGATAACAAGATCTATAACATTGCACGCCTTGATAAGGCCTTCCTGGATTTCTTTCTTCTCCTGTTCTTTCTTAAGGAGCGTTGTATACTTTCTTGTTGCTATCTCAAACTGGAAATCGGCGCACGCCCTCATAATATCCTTAAGAGACATTGTCTCGGGACGGCCGTTGTCGATAGCGAGCATGTTTACACCAAATGTATCTTCAAGCTTTGTCTTCTTGTAAAGAAGATTGGTAAAGTTATCAACGTCAGTATCTTTCTTAAGTTCGATAACGATCCTTATGCCTTCTTTTGAAGACTGGTTTGAAATATCGATGATATCATTTGTGATCTTCTTCTCGGCAAGTTCCGCAACATCAGCCATAAACTTACCGATGCCCATACCAATCATGGTGTAAGGAATCTCGGTTATCACTAGATTGATATGACCGTTCTTTCCTTTCTCGGTCTCAACCTTACCTCTTATCCTGATCTTACCGGTGCCCGTCTCATAGATATTAAGAAGTTCGTCCTTATTGATAACGACACCGCCCGTAGGAAAATCAGGTCCCTTTATATACTTCATGAGGTCCTTTGTCGTAAGGGAATCATTTTGTATATATGCGATCTCGGCGTCGATCACTTCCGCAAGATTGTGCGGAGGCGTGCTTGTTGCCATACCTACCGCGATACCTTCCGAACCGTTTATGAGAAAGTTCGGGATCTTAACGGGAAGAACCGAAGGCTCTCTTTCAGTTTCATCAAAGTTCGGAACAAAATCAACTACATTTTTATCGAGATCTTCAAGGAAGTTCTCTTGTGTAAGCTTAGAGAGTCTCGCCTCTGTGTAACGCATTGCCGCAGCGCCGTCGCCCTCTATATTTCCAAAGTTTCCGTGACCGTCAACAAGAGGAACGATCTTTTTAAAGTCCTGTGTCATCACAACGAGACAGTCATAGATTGAACTGTCTCCGTGAGGATGATATTTACCCATGGTATCGCCGACAATTCTCGCACTCTTTCTGTACGGTCTGTCATATCTGATACCGAGTTCATACATGTCATATAAAGTTCTTCTCTGAACAGGTTTAAGTCCGTCTCTTATATCAGGAAGCGCACGAGCAACGATAACGCTCATGGCATAGTCGATGAAGGACTTCTGCATGACCTCGGAATATTCAGTTCTGATAATTCTGTCGTCCATTTATATCCATCCTTAAATATCTAACTCTGCGTCTGTAGCATGCAGATGTATAAATTCTCTTCTCGGCGGAACATC
>JAGCTJ010000017.1 GCA_017963665.1 Lachnospiraceae bacterium
AAATGATCTTACCCCAAACATGACTTTTGGCGCGATGTGTGCTATAATGTTGCTTTGAAGGGGACAGACAAAGCAGTATCGTGTTTTGTCCGATTTTGCACATTTTATAGGAGGCAATATGAAACTTAAAAGAATTCTTGCGATCTCTTTATCTCTTACTATGCTGTTTAGCATGTCTTTAAGTTCGGTGGCGGCCGTCGAAAGAACAACTCCCGTTGAAGTTCCGGATGAATATAATAAAACCGACGTCGTAGTTGATAGGGATGTAAAAGTGGTCGGAAATGATTATGCTGTACGCGTTGTTAATGAGGGACAGAGTGAGGGTGTCACCACATTTGCGGATATTGGTGGTAATGTAAGTCTGACGAATACCGACGAAGCGACAGCACTCGATTCGTCTGCCTATACCGAAGGCACTGATATTTTCGTAGATGGATCTGTTGATGCCCATACCGATAGCGGCGAAGCGACAGCTATTCATGTCTGGGCCGGAAATAATGGTGATGCATCGGTATTGGTAGACGGAAACGTTACGGCAACCGCAGACAAAGGTTGCGCAACCGGCGTGTCTGTTTATACAGAAGAATCTTCCGTTTATGTAAACGTAGGGGGAGATGTTACCGTTGACTCTAAAGATAAGAATTATGGTGAGGCAGACGGCATAATTATTCAAAACTTCACTTCTACAGTATATGTTGAAGTAAGAGAAAGCGTAAACGTTAAATCTGAAACAAACGATGCAGGAGGCGTAATAATAGCCGGCTCTTCTACTACCGAGCAGAACGCTAAAAGCACTGTTATTATCCATGCTGATCTCAATGTTGAAGGATATGGCGTTGTTTCTGCGGGTACTGCCGATCAATCCCAAGCAGATGTTATCATCGAAGGTACTCTTGATGCCACTAAGGGAGCGGTGCTTCTTAAAGATTATAAATCAAACTCCGGTAGTTCCAATGATGAATCTAAGAAATCCGATCTTAATCTTTATGTGTGGAAGATTAACGACCATGGAGCTCCTATAGCCCAAAGAATGATAAACGACCCCGGATCTTCGGCAAACCATGAGATTAAGGCCGACGAAGATTTCATTAATAATAATATCTACTACATCATCAAGGTTGAGCAGCCCATTGAAGGCGGTTATTTTTACGTTACCGATAAAAACGGCAATTCTTTGACGAAGAAAAATGGAAATATTGTAGCTAAAGAAGGTACCGTACTTTTGCTAAAAGCAGATCTGGAGGCTGATTATGTTATTAATGAAGCATATGGAGATATATCCAAGAATTTGTCTCTTGTCAATGACGCAAACGGTAACTACAGTTTAGTAGTAAAGCGCGGTGGTGGCGTATATTTTAATGCTTTATGCTCAAAATCTATCTCTAATGCAGAGTTTAGAAGACGCGAAGAAGTCCAAGATGCGATCGGGTTTATAGATGCCGGGCCGAAAAATAGTGGCAACATTACCATAGCCTGCTTTAACAGCAATAGTATTGATTCTTCAGTTGTAAAAGCAATTAGGGATCAAGAGATTAATTACAAAAAGAAGAGGCTTAAAAACTTCACTGTTACTATACTTTGTATGAAAGGCGATGTTTATGGTAAGATCGTTATTGATTCCGGTGATCTTCTTAAACATACAAAAAATGATGGTTCTGTTGATCTTAAAGATTTGTACGAATATTTTATCCCTATAACGAACGATTAAAAGAGATCTTTAAGAAAATAGCATCGCAAGTACCTGCGTATTGACTTATTTGCAAAACCCTCCTTACCGTTATCACGGCAAGGAGGGTTCTTTTTCTTTCTGCATATATACCTATTCTCTGCTCTCCTCCTGGAAGTGCTTAAGGTCTTCGGTCAAGACTACGGCGGTCTTAAGGTCGATGAGCCATCCGATCAGGACTACGAGGCAATAAACGATCACGACGCTTAGTGCTACGCCGGCGGCGGAGATCACGACTTCACGGGTTAATGGCTGTCCTGCGAACATAAACGCAACGATCACCACGACGGTCATGGTCATCTGGGCAATCTCTTTGATGACGGCCTGTTTTAGCGTGAGTTCTCTGTTGCCGTTTACGAACAGTGCGGGGATCATGCCTATGATGCCGTAGATCAACGGATATACGAACACTTCGTAGCCGAATTGCTGGTCGGGTCTTAACAACTTGCCGAGTATCAGCATGGCCAGGTTGATCAGTGTAACGCTTATGAAAAAGTTTCCTGCCAAAGTTTTAATGCGTTCTTTCATCTTTTAAGCTTCTCCTTGATATCGGGGACGTATCTGCGCGAGATTATTACCTGTTCGCCGTTCTTCAACCGGCAGAGGAAACGGCCGTTGAGCGCCGGTTTGATGTACGAGATCTTCATGAGATTCACGATCACGGCTTTGGAAATGCGGGCGAACTGGCGCGTGGGAAGCACCGATTCAAACTCATAGAGCCTCTTTCGCGACTCGTAGCATTCCTCCGCGAGATAGATAAAAGTTCGATCGTCCACCGATTCGACATACAGTATGTCAGCGATGAGGATCTTGTATATCTTCTCGTCTTTGAAGGCGTCGATGCTTCCCTGGCGCTGTTTGACAAACTGCACTATCTCGTTGACGCGATCGTCAATCTTATGGCAGCCTATCTCAATGTATTCGGTTTCTTTCTCACTTATTGTCTTTATCTCGAGTTTCATTTCGCTCCCTAATAGCTTTCGTTTACCGTGAAGGTGCCCTCGCCTTTCAGATAACAGTCCATGAAATCCACTACTATCGTGTTGACGCGGTCGATGCAGTCCGCGGGGTCCACCGTTCCGTTTCCAAGCAGGTTCGCAAGAAACGGGGAGAACAGCGGCAGGTCGGTGAAATTCATGTGCTCCGTGCCTTTAAAGTATGTGGTGTAGCCGGTCACGGCGTTGTCGAGGATTATGTTGTTGGCATAATTATAACCCATTTCCCGCGCCTTAAGACAGTCCAAATAGTGATCTTCCTTGTTTACGGAAAGAAGGGGCGTCGGATATGGCTCTTCATTGATCACGGGATTGCCGTTTACTACGCCTGTCTGCTCGCCGAGCATGGTGCCGTCAAGGTCGATGACCGCCGAGATGTCCTCTCGTCTTCCCACGCTGACCGCAGTCGCGCCGCCAAGGGAGTGGCCCATGAGACCAATCTTGGTGGTGTCGGTGGCGTTGAGGATATTGGTTATCTCGTCTTTTGATGTTTTGCCCAAAAACCAGGAGTCGCCTATTTCGCTTGCTTTGAGTGTGTCGATCACGAAATTCATGTCAGCTTCCCGAAGCTCCATCCACTTTGATGTGATCTCAAACAAATCTTCTTCGCTCATGGCGTCATCGTTGTTGCCAACAGTGAGTGCAGTGCTTATGAAGTTCGGATTTACGGTGACGGTTTTGCCGCTTGAATCTTTGGTAAAGAATGCATGATACGGGTGGTCGAGGCTCACTACAACGTAGCCGTGGCTTGCAAGCTCCATGTATGTCGAAGTGTTGCTCTCATAATATCCGAATGCGCCGTGACTGAAGATCACAAGGGGGAGTGTGTGGGGTGTTGTTTGCTCTATTCCCTCGGGATAATAGAAATGTACGGGGACTTCTCTAAACGAACCGTCCTGCTCAAATGTTTCTATACGGGTTTTGTCGATGAGTATCGCTTCTGCCTCTTTTGTGGCAAACTCGCCGGTTGTGGGTCTGCCCTTGTAGTCCGCGAAAACGAATGCGGGGATAAGGGCTGATGCCAGGATCATGACGCTCAGGACGGAGCTTAGGATGATGGGGAGTTTTTTCTTTGTACCGCTGTTTTTGCGGTTAAGGAAGGCGATCAGCAGCCCGATCGCGAGCCTTATCATGAGCATCAGGAAAAGTCCCTTGAATCTGAAGCTGAAGTCGATGCCCGGCAGCAGGAGCATGATGAGATAGAGTGCTGTTTCGATGGCGTTTACGACAAAGCGCATGCCGGTCCATTCTCTTTTTTGAACGGTGCGGCTGAGGCCCATCGCGCCGAAGACAACCTCTGTAATGATGAATATGATAAGTAGTAAAAGTGTCATTTTTATCCGCCTTTCTTGGTTGGCGCCGGGTGCCCCGGCTCTGTAAGGCGAATATATCGTTTAATTGGGGCGGTTTCAATGGGTTCGGGGGTGAGATGCATTTTTCGGCGGTGAGATGCAAGTTTTTCCCTGTACGCAAATGATTGGCGCATTACCGCCTGTTATTTCGCAATTTTTGTCATTTATTATACATACTTTTTTGTTGTAAAATCCAGATAACACGGAGGAAATAACATGGACGAATATCAAGTTAAAGAAATAAAAGAAGCTATAAATGCGGCTGACGAAGCCCTTTTTCATTTAAGAAATGCCAGCAGAGAACTGGATAAAGCCCGAGGTTGGGGCATCTGGGACATAATCGGCGGCGGTCTTCTCACAAACCTTATCAAGCACGGAAAGATGCGCGATGCCGAATACGAAATCGGCTGTGCCAAGAACGCGCTTGCCAGATTTGACAAAGAACTCAGGGATGTTGCCGGATACAGCAGCGTACACATCGACAGTTTCCTAACTTTTGCGGACTTCTTCTTCGACGGCCTTATCGCCGACATCTTGGTGCAGTCCAATATCCGCGACGCCATGGATCAGTGCCGCTACGCCATCCGCGATGTGGAACGCGTCAGAGCGGATCTTGTTGCTAAGCTTGGCGGCTACGCTTAAGAAGTCCACTCTTACCCAAACAACCCCTTCTTGCGTCTATAGAAAGGTTCGCCCTTGGCGGCTTGCCGTCCGAAGCTGTCCGCGTAGGGCACCATATCAAGATACATTCCGTTGAAGTAGGGTCTTGCCGCTTCCGCTATTCCGCCAAAGACGGCTTTACGGTCTCCCACAAAATCGACGATAGCCAGGTGGCTTTGCTCGCCGTCTCTTGTCATGAGTTTCAGCCAGATTGCGTTGATCGCCTTGTTTTTCTTGGCGTATTTTTTGATCGCTTCAACCATTTCCGTAGGATAGTTTGCGGGTTCACCGACCTGCACCGTTGTATCCTCGGCCATGGTCACTTCGGTGGAACCTTTTGTAACAAGATCCTTATGATTCTTTATATGCATCACATCCTGCGGACCGATCGCGAAATTGTCGCTGAAGGGATTGACTGCAATTCCTTTTTGCCCTGCAGTTATTGCCGCCATGTCGTCAAACGAAACGATGAGCGTTTGCAGGCTGTATTCTTTGTAACGTTTCTGATATTCTTCACACTTAAGAAGTTCATTCCAGTCTGTGAATACAGGCATAAAGAAAGTATCGCCGGCTTTGAGCATTTCAAACTCAATGGTAGCGCCTTTCTTTAATTCAAGCGTGCCGTCATCTTTATGCACGGAATTGCTTTCATCCATATGGATTATAGCAAGAAGATATGCATTAAGAGCAATCTCTTCCGCAATCGCCTCTCTAATCTGCGGCCTGCGGGAATCATCCGCGCTTTTCAATTCCAAAAACAAAGAACTTAACTTGGGATTTTCTACGGGTTTGTTAACATCCGGCCTCATGATTGTACCTCCAATACTTTCTCAATATAAACACTAATCATATCTTCCGACTAACCTATCCTGATGGGATTCCAGATATTCGTCCAGAGAAAAAATGGCATCGTAAAGTGAATTTTTTATTTCCGTAAAGATTAAAGCCTTTTCTCATCCGTTTGACCCAATCATTTTTAACCCCCTTGTTCCTCTTCCCACAATTCAAACGCTTTTTCCCACGTTTCCAGGGAGTAGGGCCGCACGTCGTCGCCTATCTCCTTGGCGTATTTCTCAACAAAAGCAAGAAAGAATTGCATATGCTCCAATGCCGTTCTCAGTTCGTAAAATATTACGCGAGTCCAGACATTGGCTTCCTTAAACTGACTCGTAAGCTCCACTTCGCTTATATAACTTTCTTTGTCAAACGGAACTCTTTTTTCTTCAAAAGAAACCTGCCCGTCATCGGTGATCTCAAGCATTGTGTAAGGCACGTTGCCCCTGATGCCGTCAAGCGGCAGTCCGCAAGAGCCCGGATTTATCATGTATAGGCCCTTTTCCTCATCCGTATAATACCATTGTACATGAGAATGACCGAAAATATATACCCCTTTTTCAAGGTTTTCCACTGATTTTTTGAATTCAGGGTCGTTTTCCCGTTCTTTTTTCATATCCTCAAGGATGGACCGGGGACTGCAGGAGGCGTTGCGGTTTCTTTCTGCAATGGTTACCGAATTCCATGTATAGAACGGATACGTTCCTACGAAATCCACGGAAGAATGGGCCATGTGAACCTTTACCCCGTTGCACTCAAACTCAATCTTGTGGGGCAAACCCAGCTGATAATCAAGGTTGTCGGCACTTACATTTCTGTAACTCCAGTAAGAGATCTGCATCTGGCCGTCGGTCCACAAGGACTGATCCTTCCCGATCAGATTTTCCAGGTAATTTTCCTCATTTCCGCGAATGATGTACTTGTCCTCGATTGCCCGGATCTCGGCCATGCATTCATTGGGCCACGGGCCGCTGAGACAATAGTCACCGGCAAAAAGAAAACGCTCCGCTCCCTGTCGTTTCGCGTCTTCCAGCACGGCTTTTAATGCCGGATAATTACCGTGTATATCGGATATGATTGCAAATTTCATTGTTTTATCACCCATTCAAATCCCTTCGCCATTCTGATGTCCGGATCTTTGAAATGATTGCCGGGGTTCCATTCCAGAACAGTGTTTACGCCTTGCGCTTTGAGCAGTTCGTGTGCTTTTCGAATGTTGTCTCCCACCGTTGCCATCACCGGATTTCTCGTCTTCTCTTCCTTGTCGCCAAGGCTGAGATACACCGAGTTTGCGCAGATTTTTCTTTCTGCCATATAGTCTGAAAACCCCGGGAACCATACGGAAGGGGAGGCGGCCGCAACGCCTTTAAATACGTCCGTTTGATATGCGGCCCAGATTGCGAAGAGCCCGGCCAAAGAATAGCCGCCGATGTAATATGTCTTGCTCGGATTGCCGGTAAGTTTCAGCACCTCATCAAGCGCCGCTGCCGCTTTGCCGCCAAAGCTTTCATTTCCGAAAACAGCCGGCGCCTCCCACGGCGACAGATCTGAGTTCCAATTGTCAACTTTTATTGCGACAAGGCAAAAATCTTTGCCTGAAAGCTGTTTTATCCTTTCGGCCTCATTTACGATTCCTTCAAGATCGTGGTTGTCTACCGGCTGGATAAGAACCGTGTCGGCGTCGGGATTTCCATATT
>JAGCTJ010000146.1 GCA_017963665.1 Lachnospiraceae bacterium
CGCCGCCACCGCCGCCGGATGAGCTTGAAGGGGGATTGTATACCTTGGTGGTATGAGTCTTTTGAGCCTGAGGCTGTCCCAGATTCATGTAGTTATATGCAAGGGTCGCCATGAGCCTGTCGTCCTGCTTCTTTGCTTTCGAGGAAGCAATGACGATCCTGTAGTTGATGCACAACGCGGCCAAAAGTGCTAGAAGAGCATTTCCTATGTATCGCATGGGCTGTGCGATACGCTGTCCCGCCAGCACATCGTACATTTCGTTGAAAGCCTCTTTCGAGCACTCGTAATACTCGCCCTTCGACGCGTATCTGTAAATGTTGTCCGTTATGGTATCGGCTTTTCTTGAAGTGATCTTTCGATAACTGTTTCCGTCCGACCATATCCAGATGTTACGGTTATCCATATCGATAACAAAAACTGTTCCGTTGCCGTTTCCAAACTTCTTATGGCAGAAGCTTTGGGCATAGGATGAAGTGGATGAGGGATTATGATCCGTCGTCGAAAATGCAGCCGAAGTGTACTCGGTAAGCTTGTACATCTCGTTAAGAAGGTCTTCTTCTTCGAGAGTCGTCAAAAGGTCAGCCTCATCTTCAACGATTACCGTGTATCCCGTATCGGGGTTCGTTCTTTCGTTTACGATGGTGGTAACCGGCTCGGCACCCTTGGGAAGAGTCAGGGTTGCGATCATGATGGTACTAAATATTGCCGTTAATATTTGCACTGTCATCGCCTCCTTTCTTCTTAAACTGAGGAAGGGGCCTGCTGGCCAGCTTGTTGTAACGCCTCATTATGTCGGTAAGCATGAAGCAGTCACATACTCCCGAAATTATAACAGCCACGTAATAGTAATAATCCTGAACGGGCTTAATGAGCACAAGGAGTGCACAAAGGACTAACGGTACAAAGAAAAAGATCGCGTTAGCCTTCCATATACTCTTGGCCTCCCATTTCTCTCTTGTCTTAAGAGCCTGCTTGTACTCTTTGTTCCTTTTGTTGATGCTGCTAAGTCCCGCATCGTCCGAACCCATCTCTTTTGCCGCGATCTGCGATGCCTGAGCTCCCAGGCTTATCATGCAAAGGATGCTTATGGCCGCTGCCGCGATGGCAAGGATCATGGGTCTGAACTGCAAAAACAGATTAAATACTATAAAGAGCGGGATCGCAAGTATCAACGATCCGATGAGATATTTTCTTAAGTCTACCGGGATGTCGGCCGCAGCCTTACCGGTCTGACCGTTTATTACGGAATAAAGAACGCGTTCTTTTCCCTTCTTGTCCGTAGTCTTGTAAGACATAAACCATACCGGAAACATGGCAAGAATGCTCTTGTTGGTCTTGGGATCGATAGCTCGCTTTACGGAATCCTTTTCAACCGTGTAAGCTCTTGAACGCTGATTTTGCATTACAATATCGGCGGCATGGTCGCATACGATATCTTTTGCTTCTTTTTCGTATACCGAAGGCTCAACATCCATGGTGTCTGCATAAAATCCGCTCATGAACGCCGTGGTGAAAGGCTTTGCGGCCTTCGCTTCGTAAGGAGAGATGGCCTGACTTAAGTTATCCGAGAAAGAAGAACTTGCGTCGTAGTTCACACCGTTATATTCCATGCTTATGTTCGTGGTTACCTTGTAGTGATCGGTGTAATCGTAATTGCCTCTGTGATAGCAGTGCTTGCCCGAATAGGTGATGGCTGCGTTTCTGGTGAAATCGTATACCCAGTAAGGCATATAGATGGCTCTAAATCCCGAAATGTTCTTGGGATCTTTTAACTCCTTGGGTGCGAACATCGCTTTGTTAAGAAGTTTCTTGTACTCCCTTGCACAGTCTTCCTTGGTCTTTTGGAAAGGAATGATGATCTCGGGACGTCTTATGCTGGTCATGCGCTCGTTAAGCGGTGTCGACGCTCCGCAGAAACTGCAGAATACCATTGCTTCGTTAACGTCGCCCACTATCTCGCCGCCGCATTGAGGACATGTGTAGATGTGAACCTGCATGGTCTCAACGGGCTTTGCTTTGCCGTTTTCGTCCGTCGCACCCGTATAGGCGGGATCCATGACTTCTCTTGCGGTATGCTTTTCCGTTATCGCATACGGATCCATGACGGTGTCACAGTAGTCGCAGTGCATCTGCTGACGTGCGATGTCAAACTTAAGATTTTGTCCGCAATTTGGACATTCGTACATTTTTCTTCCTCCTTTACTTCAAACTGTATACAGAATAGGAATTTCCGTTTCCCGTGATGAATTCGTCTTTAAAGGTCGCCTTCCCGAATATATCCACAAGCCACTCTTCCAGTCCGTCGGTGGTCTTTGCCACAAAGTAGACGTTGTCGTCTTTTAACAATGCTTCTTTTAACGGTCTTGAGATGAGTCTTGCTTCGTGCTTTTCTTCGAGAGTGCTGTTAAGCGTCCAGTTGCCGGGCTTTATGAGATTGAACGCCTCGCTTGCTTTGTCGTTGAACATAAAGGCGGGCATTGCCGCATAGGATTGGGTATTTAAAACATAAACATTGTCGGGATTGGACTTAAAATAGGCATTTACCTCCATCCACTCCGTAGCTTTGTCTGCCAATATCTCATCATCCACCAGGGCGCCTCTTAAGCTGTGATATCCGGCCAGGAA